>JBGUKB010000083.1:0-17054 GCA_045114235.1 Victivallales bacterium | reverse complement strand
AATATTTTCTTCCATTAAACAGACTTTTTTTCGGACGATTCCGTTTTTTTGACATAAATATTTGATTTTTCGGATTTCCGGGTGTATATTATTATTTCAAAAATGGTTTTTCCATCCTTCACATGAACTTCTAAATTCAAACTTTGTGAGGTATTTATCATGGCTACGAAAAAAACCGTCAAAAAAGAAACCGCTCCCGCCAAAAAGACTGCCGCCAAGCCCGCGGTGAAAGCCGCTCCGAAGGCGGCGAAAGCTCCGAAGGCCGTCAAGGCCGCCCCTGCCCCCTCCAACGATCCTGAAGAAAATATCAAGCGTTTCGCCAAGACCGCGCTCGCGATGAACTTCGTGAAGGCCCACAACGGCAGCTGGAACCACACCGACTGGCTGAACTTCCTCCGCGACCTCGAAGAAAAGGGCTATTTCCCGATCGACACCGACCGCGTCGGCCTCATCCTCGAAGACAAGAAGGTCATCTTCTTCTCGAAGTGATCTTCCCTCTTTTCTCCGAAGACTGACATGAGACTCCCCCGAATCGCCCTCACGATGGGCGACCCGGCGGGCATCGGTCCCGAGATCGCCGTCCGGCTCGCGCGCGCGGTTTCCGCCGGGAAGACTTCTCCCGCGGAGGTCGCGATTTACGGCGCGCCGGACATCATCGAAGAGGCCGTCCGCCGTTTCGCCCCCGGATCCGCGCCGCAGGTCGTTCCCTGCTCCGACCTCAAGTTTTCGCAGATGCGTCCCGGCAAACTGGATGCGCGCTGCGGCCTGACCGCGCTCGAATGCTTCCGCACGGCCACGCTCGACGCCATCGCCGGGAAGGTCGACGCCGTCGTGACCTGCCCGATGAACAAGGCCGCGGTCAATCTGGCGGGGATCCCGTTCAGCGGACACACCGAGCTCCTGGCATCGCTCTGCGGCGTCCGGGATTTCGTGATGATGCAGTCCGCCGGGGAGCTCCGCGTCGTCTTCGTCACCACGCACATCCCGCTGGCGCAGGTGCCGTCCGCCGTCACGTTCGACCGCATCGTGACCGTCACGCATCTGCTCCGCGACGCCATCGTGGCGGAGGGCATCGTCCACCCGAAGATCGCCGTCGCCGCGCTCAATCCGCACGCGGGCGAGAACGGGAACATGGGCATGGAGGACGAGAACGTCGTGAAGCCCGCGGTCCGGGCGCTCGCGGACGAGGGCATCAGCATCCAGGGCCCATTCCCCCCGGACACGCTTTTCATCGAAAGCATCCGGTCCCAGTTCGACGGCATCGTCTCCATGTACCACGACCAGGGGCACATCCCGTTCAAGATGCTCGCCTTCGACCGCGGCGTGAACTCCACGCTCGGCCTTCCGGTCATCCGCACCAGCGTCGACCACGGCACGGCGTTCGAGATCGCGTGGAAAGGCGTCGCGTCCATCGGCAGCCTGACCGCCGCGTTCGAGCTCGCTCGCAAACGCGCCGTCTCCCGCATCGCAAACGCCTGAACCCTTCATCCATTCCAGCTTATGTTCGAACTCGACATCACACGCGATTTCTCCGCCGCACACAAGCTCGTCGGATACAACGGACTCTGCTCCGCCCTCCACGGGCACAACTGGACCGTGCAGGTCTTCATCCGCGCGTCGCAGCTCGACGAGATCGGCATCGCCGCCGACTTCACCGTCGTCAAGCGCGAACTGACCGCCATTCTCGCGTCCTTCGACCACAAGTACCTCAACGAGCTCCCCGAGTTCCAAGGCATCAACCCGACCAGCGAGAACATCGCCCGCATCCTCTACGAAAAGCTCGCACCCGCGGTCAATATCCCCGGCGTCAAGCTCGACCGCGTCCGCGTCTGCGAATCCCCCACCTCCGGCGCGACCTACATCCCCGATTAAGACCCGGACCCGACAGGACATTTCCCCAGCCCCACTCGCCGTTAAAGCGAGCGCGGGCTTTCTTTTTGCCCGGAAAACCGACAGCACAAGGGAAAGGCGTCAAAAGAGAGCACTTCGTTTTCCTCATGATGCCTCTGTCCCTCCTCGGATCATCTTCACTTTCAGCTCAAAGTTTCTCTCATCGACCGACGATGGCCTTGCATAGCCGTTACTCTGTTGCAGTATTTTTTTAGGGTTTTACAAAAAAAGATCAAAAACAGTGTTTTTTTCTGATTTTTCTTACAATAAACTGGGACGAAGAATCGTTAAAAAGAAAATAGCACTCTTTTCTCCAAATATCACAACCGAACTTTCCTAACCAACCAAAACATGAAAGGATTTTCGTATGAAACACGGTCTTAACAAGATGCTGGCTTCCGGCTCGATCATCGCCGGTTCCCTGCTCCTCGCCACGGTTCTCTCCGCACAGGCTCCGGCAGGCGGCGCTCCCGCTGGCAGCGCGGCTCCGGCAGGCGGCGCTCCCGCCATGGGCGGATTCGGCGGCGGCATGGGCGGATTCGGCGGCGGCATGCCCGGCGGAATGGGCGGTATGCCCGGCGGCATGGGCGGCGGCCAGGGCGGAATGCCCCGTATGGGCGGAATGGGCGGTTTCGGCGGCGGCCAGGGAGGAGCCCCCGGCGCAGGCGCAGCTCCCGGCGGCGCTCCCGGCGGCATGGGCGGTATGCCCGGCGGCATGGGCGGCTTCGGTGGCGGCCAGATGCCCCCGATGGGCGGCGGCCAGGGCGGATTCCCCGGATTCGGCGGCGGCCAGGGCGGTCAGATGCCCCCGATGGGCGGTGGCCAGGGCGGTATGGGCGGATTCGGCGGCGGTATGCCCGGCGGCATGGGCGGAATGCCCGGCGGTATGGGCGGCGGCCAGGGCGGCATGCCCCGTATGGGCGGAATGGGCGGCGGCGGTATGCCCCGCATGGGCGGAATGGGCGGAATGGGCGGCCAGGCGCGTGAAGTCAAGGCCGAAAAGAGAGAAAAGATGGAATCCATCGCCTCCACCCGGAAAGAATTCCCCGACAACAAGTTCAAGGAAATGCCGCAGGAATACAACAATGTCTGCGACAAAGCCGGCAAGGTCGTGTCGTTCAAGTACAAAACGCGCGACAATTCGAAGGCGGACAGCACCGAAGTCGAGAAGACCGCTCTCATCTATCTGCCCTACGGCTACGACGAGAAGGACACCAAGACCCAGTACAACATCCTGTACTTGATGCACGGCGGCGGCGGAAACGAGAACCAGTATTTCCACGGCGTGGACCAGAACAGCCAGATGAAGAACGTGTTCGACAACATGATCGCCAAGGGCGACGTCAAGCCCCTCATCGTCGTCACACCCACCTACAACGTGCCGTACAGCAGCGACATGAACAGCACCAGCATGAACTTCCACCTCGAGCTCGTCAAGGACCTGATCCCGGCCGTCGAAAAGCAGTATCACACCTACGCCAAGGACGTCACCGCGGAAGGCATCCACGCCTCCAAGTGGCACCGCGCGTTCAGCGGATTCTCCATGGGCGGCGTCTGCACCTGGGGCGTCTTCGACCACTGCATCGACCAGATCGGCTGCTACATCCCGATCAGCGGCGACAGCTGGATCGCTGGCATGGGCAACGGCGAAGGATCCGCGAAATATCTCGCGGATACGTTCACCCAGACCGGCTACAAGCCCACGGATTTCCGCGTCTACGCCGGCTGCGGCAGCCCCTCCGACATGGCATACGGGAACCTGACTCCCCAGATCGACGCCATGAAGAAGCATA
The DNA here is from genome assembly GCA_045114235.1 of Victivallales bacterium. Classification (GTDB taxonomy): domain Bacteria; phylum Verrucomicrobiota; class Lentisphaeria; order Victivallales; family UBA1829; genus UBA1732. The sequence goes on along the minus strand of JBGUKB010000083.1, from coordinate 13,371 downwards.
CCGACATCTTCAAGTATTGCGACAACTTCAAGGACGGCAACCTGTATCAGGCCTTCTCCGAAAAGAGCGGCCATGACAACACCACCATCATGAACATCATCTACAACGGCCTCCCCAAAATGTTCGAGTGACCGTTCTTCCCGGGTATGGATCTCCCCAAAAGGTCCGTGCCCGGGAAAGCATGTTCATCATTCGTCTTCCCGTTGACGGGCGCACCGTCCGGGAGACATCGCCTTTCGAGTTTTCATCTCAGCTCGGAAGGCACTTTTTTTTCGACATTTACCTGAGAGGAACGGGATGCCCTGCTCATGCGCCCGGCCTGTTCAGGCGGGCTTTTTCATCGCGTGCCCCTTACACGGGGTTGAATTCCTTTGATTCTGAACTTGACACCGTTTGCACCCCGCCGGAAGCAAAAGATCATTTCCGGTCCATAAACATGATGAAGCGCGCGGCGACAAAGCAAAGATGAAGGATGGCGACCTGTCGGGCAAGCAGGATAATGGTCGTATTGGTCGGATCGCTTGTGCTCTCCGGAATGCGTGCAAGCATCACCTTGCACATGACGATGACGGAATCGTAAAAACTCGCATTTACGACAAGGAACCAATACAGGAAGAAGAGGACGACGAAACAGCCGAAACTAATGATAAAGTTCCATTTCGTACGCAATACCCACTCCGGATAAGCCAGGAAAGCCCGAACCGGGGCGAAGAGCAGTTTGCGGTGCAGTCTTCGCGAATGCGCAACGAAAAAAGCGGCCTCTTCCAGCTTCCCCTTGCTTTTCAGAAGGGCAACCAGCTTGTCGATGATCTCTGCCATGCCGGAAACAAACACGTCTTTTCGGACCACGCGGCGATTGATCCGGCATATCCTTCCCATTGTGTTGTGAATATCATAATAGCGGTCCTCGATGTTCAAATGGGCGCGAACGCCGACGAATTCGCATTCGGCTAAAATCTCGTAATAGTGTTTCCACTGGAGCGCCTCCATGGATGCCGCGGGGGTCTTGTGGTCGAGCATTTCCAGCGCCACATCGGCCAGGACAGCCGCATGTACCGCGCCTTCCACATCGACGATGCTGTTCTTCATCTGTTCCGCGCGGCGGATCAGTCTCATCGCGATCTCCAGCACCGTCCCGCGGGATGCGTGTTCGTCAGGCTCCTCCATATCTTCCTTTTCGGAAAAAACGCCTTTTCGGATCGCGTTGCGATAGAAATGCCTGATATCGGAATCGCTGTAAACGCCGCGAAAACCGATCCCGTTGGGCAATCCGCAGTTGTTGCGGAAATCAAAAATGCCGGCAAGAGGTTTGTGAGCCTCCTCCCAGAACCGCATGCCGGGACCATATCTTCGATAAGACACCGGGTCATGGGAAACATAACGTTTGGGCATAAACGGCCACTGCAGACGCTTGAAGAAAAAGGATCGTCCGGGAGAACCGGTTCGCGATATATGCCAAATGATGCACTGGCTGATCCATTCGCGCGTGGAAAACCAGACATAAAGGAACAGAATGATGAGAAAAAACAAAAGGAAATGCCTTGTCAGGAAGGCAATGCTCAACATCAGGATGGACCCCCCGACCGAGAAAGCGTTGATCAGACCATATCCCCACCAGCCGCCGGTCCGGTTGAAAAAACGGCGGGAACAGATGTTGTAATACTGTTTCATTCCATATGCGATCTGCCGGGACCATTTCCGACTGTGGCACGAGACGCTGCGATAACGGGGACAATACTTTCCAAAATACTGATCGAGAGTAACCTTCCTTTCTTCTCCAACATCCGCGACCCGTTCATTGCGCGGCGTGGCGGTCGCAATGACGCGAAGATCGGCTTCGGGGATCATGGGAAACTCTTTGTCTCTTGAGTATCCGAACGGGATTGTTTTTTCCGCATAGGATATGGTCTCATCCGGAAAGTTCAGGCAGATATCTTCAAAGACGGCCACAGAGTTGACAAGCGGACGGGCGGCACATGCGGAAGGATCATCGTAATCCGCCGCACAGGGTATTTTTCCGCGTATATCTCTCGTGCCTGCAGGATGATTGCCCGCCCCGTCCCGCATAAGCAGGCGTTTTGCACATCGAGCGGTCATCACCGGGAATCCGCGGTATCCGAAGCGGAATGCGGTATAGGTGTTCATAAACGCGAAATGCGATTCTTCGTCTATCGCAAACGCCACATCCCGGCGAAGGTCCTTCTCGTTCGGCCCACGGCGTGCCCGGTTCAGCAGGATACCGCGAAGCCCGTCTCCGTCGAACAACGGGGTATATCCGCCAAGGCACAAATCGATCGCCGTGTCCATATCCATCGTTTCAGATCCGGGCATGGATTCGTCCAAATTGTCGTTTTTGCCGCCACGGCAATAATCCGGCAGCCATTGTATTTCCGGAAACGACAGCATCATCATCCCGAAAACGCTTTTCAAAGCGGGGATTTGCCATGCGCATTTTACCGACGGTTCCATACAGTCTATCACCCCGATGAAACGGTTGTGAACCGGATCGTTTTTCTGGATTACATCATTCACGGAATGAAAGAGCTTGTCATATTCCACCAGTTTCTTTTCATTACCGTTTTTGTCTTCGGCCGGATCATCATAATGGAACAGGAATATCCTGTCTTCCGGGATGCCTTTTTTCGTTTGGATCATATTCTTTCTGCTGGCAAGAAAAGAATATGATTTTGATATGATCAGAAAATAGAGCATTACTCGTCCGCATCCTTTTTGTAAAAAACGCGTACCGATTCCGCTGCAAACTGCTTTTCGATCGATTGCCGGTCTTCCTGTTTGAGATCATTGGTGATGATCCTGAGATTGTTGAACCCACTGCATTGTTTGTTCAGTATCTCCCTGCGGGAATATCTCCTGATCAGTTTCAGCCCGATGATGAAGCAGAGAATGCCGCTCAGGCAATAGGCAAGAAAAAGCATAATGAGACGAACATACAGGATCGGAGACGCTTTTTTTGCTTCCTTATGAAATTGGAGCAGATCGCTTGATCCGCCTGCACCTGCGACATGAGCCGGGCATGAGACTGCGCCGTTGCAAACATTTGCATTCGCGACCGCATCGGCACCCTTATCTGCATCAGTGCTTATGCTTATGTTGAAACCTGCCTCCGAGAAAAGGATGGAAGCCTGAGGTTTTGGCTTTTTGTTCCCTTTTTTGATTGTTTTTCCAGCAGGAAGAATATGGTTTGCGTTCGACAGGGGGACGTTTATCAGGACATCTTCCTTCTCTGTTTCGTAGTCCATTTCCATCGGGACAAACGTGAAGGGAACCGGGCGACAATACAATATCGCCAGAAGAACGACCATGAAAAGACCTGATATGAATTCCGGGAGAATAGAGTATTTGATCGGTTGAAATGAATCTTTCATTTTCCTGTCAGGCTCCGGTTCAGGTTCGGATTCAGGTTCCGGTTCAGGTTCCGGTTCAGGTTCAGGTTCCAGTTCGGGCTCCGGTTCGGAAATAGAAGAAGTGTTGTCTTCAGGGAAAGACAACTTGGAGTCCTTCGTCCAGTATTCTGCAGGGAATCCTCCGTTTCTGCTCGCCGCAACAAACTCGAGGGTGTTTTCTTTTTCCGTGTTCCATGCGGCATTCAATGCCTCCGTAAAAGCTTTATAATTGGAATTCAGATATGAAAGGTGCATCAGGACCTTATACGGCGTTGACTTGTCGCCAAGTATATTCTGAAAGAAGGTATACCTGTCCTTTAACACATCGATCAACGTTTCAAGCTGCTTTCTTATTTCTTTTTTGCATTTTTCAACATCGAATTTGCCATGCGGCATTTTCGATTCGTAATCACACAGTTTGGAGATCAAAGCATCTGTCATCGTTCGTCCGGGAAAAGGGATGACATAATTCCGGTTCGATTCTCCGAACTCATAATTAGAGGAAGGATCTTTGGAGAGGGGCGCGTCAATATCCTTAAGGCATTTTTCAAATTCATGGTTTGCTGCGATGTAGATGCTTTTTTTGTACATGTCATATCTCCTGTGTTTTTGGATGTTAGTAATTGGCAGCGGGAAGAAGGTTCATGATCGTGGCGGTCAAAACCATTTTTTCCGGGCAGTTGTTGAAAAGCGTGCTTTCGATCGTTGAAAAAGGCAACACCTTGACCGATTCCGGAATATTATCCGGCCGGCCCCGTCCGCTGGTGACGACCGGATACATCACTTTTTTCTGAAGATTGTTCATGATTTTTTGGACATCGGATTTGGAATGCCGGGAAAACCACTTGTCTATCACGCCTTGATGGATGATCAGAATGTCCCAAAGGGGCGTGTTCCTTTGCCATTCTCCGCCCAACAAAGCCGATGCGGCGTTCTTTCTCCCAAATGCCTTGTCGAACCGCAGGAACAAAGGGAGCCTCGCGATATCGATATCAAAAACGCCTTCTTCGATACCGATCGATTTGTGAAAGTCCTTCTTATTTGTCTTGGAAAAATCCATGGCAAAGATATTCATGTTGTAAAAAACGGTCTGCATGTGCGGATGTTCGTTCAGGAACTTGCTGACGCGTTCATCGATGACCAGGATCCGCAAAAGGGCATTTTCAGCCAATCGGACGAAAAAGCCGGCATTCCCCGGATCCGGTGAGCTGAGGACATTCCTGAACGCGTTGAAATACGACTGTGTTCCGCTCAGCTGTTCCGCATAAAAGGTATCCGGGCTTTTTGAGGTCGCAACAAGATGGCGTTGATATTTGACGGTGCATCCGCGCCTCTCATCCGCATCGGAAAGAAACACTATGCTCTCCTTCAGTCCCGGGTAAGCCTGCAGCAGGTTGTCGCATTCCGATCTCTTCTTCTGTCCGTTTTCTCCGACAAAAGCATCCGGAAGGGTGGAACAGGAAATGTTTTTTCTGCGCAAAAGGAAATCGCAAATATGATACGCCTTCTCCATGGCGTCCGTAATATCCCTGATCCTTTTTTCGTCGTTCGGTTTCAGCCTGGATGCGCTTACGATATTTGAAACAATCTGTTGCGTTTCCCCGCCAACACTGTCCGACAGGTCTTCCTGCTTCTTTATGATCGAAGGGTTGCATCGAAGCAGGTGTTTTATGCTTGGGAAGCCATTTCCCGGAACATTCCCGCGTGTTTTCCCGGGGTGTTCGATGGCGCCGGAAGAACCTGATCCGGACTCATTCTTCGAGAACCCCCTGCTGCTTTCCATCCCGAAACAATTCTGAAAGACAAATTGATACAGATCATGATCGGGAAACAGATATTCTCCCGTTTTTTCATCATCACATGTCCGGACATACAAAGACAGAGGTTCATCCTCCTCCAGACAGGGAGCTTTCAGGAACCGGAGCCAATCGCGATAAACGATATTCTTCAGGGAAAAAACGGTTTCCGCAAGATCGGAATCATCTGTTATGCCGGAAAGCACGCCGAGCAATTCATCATATGCGATCCTTGCGGGAAGACGGGATGATCCTTTCGCATCGTCTTTGCCATCAAAAAAGCCGCTGCCCGCCTGCCGCGCCGCCTCTTTTTTCCCGACCAGCAGACGGAAGGGGAAACAGGACATCCAGCTCCATTGCTCCTCGGCGGGCATAAGCTGTATGACGCTTTTTTCAGCGTCTTCTTCCGACGGGAAAATCACATACTCGAAATTGAAGTCCTTCACGACGGCTTCGTCCATTTGGGGGTCATGCTCGTCTATCCATAAAAGATTCTTGTTTTCCATTCTTGCGAAATAGACGCCATTCCGTTTCAATGCCGACGCCAGGCGCCTGATCCTTGCGACCAACGAAGGACCGCCAATGCGAGGCGTTTCATTCAAAACGATCAGCATTTCCCGGTTTTTTCGAATTTTGAAACGATACCCGAGGTGATAGCCTTTCCTTTTGCGGCAGGTGAACTTATTGCATTCATTCGCAGGATCCTTGCATGTATGGGAACATTGACTGTCCCCGGACAGATTCATAGGACAGCTGAATTGTTTTTTCACGGCGATAGCCCGGATCATATACTCGCCTTGTTTGATCGGTTTCAGGCCGCCGATTTGCTCGACACTGAAACTGCGCAGATAGCCGGCGGATATTTTCATCTCCGCCATTCCCCAGTTTTCCTGTAAAAGTTCCCCGCTTTCATCAATAAGCGGCTGCGCCAGCAACATCTCCTGCTGCATGTGAAGCGGAACGCAGGATTTGAAGTCAATTAGCCTCAACTCTTTCATCTCGTATTTGTTCAACTCCGTCCGGACAAAAGAATCGAAAAGATCACTCTCCGCCGCCCTGTTCCAGCATCTGCGGAATGACTCCCCGTCGAGATCGTTCCAGTCGAGACATCCGTTCAACCGTTTCTCGATCCATTGTTTTCTTGTCTCGTCGGATTGCTTGAGTTTTGGAGAATTCTGATCGCTGACCTGGGAAAGGGCTTCCAGGAACTTGCGGAAACGGTATTCATCGATCCCTGATTCGTCTTTCATGAATAGCGGAGAAAAAACATCCGACACGTTATCCCAAATCGTGAACTCGATTGAGTCGTCATCCTTTGAAACCTCGAAACTGATATGGATTTCCAAATTCTTCAGGCGGACCTTTTCCTCCATCGTCCTGGCCGTCCAGCCGTGCTTGGCGGCATTGCGGATAATGTTTTCGAGGATCGTGAAAAACGCATGCTGCCCGATCACGCCTCCGGGGATGGCCAGGGAAACGTCCTTGTCGAGAGGAAGCGGTTTCTTCCTGTTATAGAGATGATTGAACAGGAAATGGTTCACCTTTATTGTTTCTCTTGCGAGTCCCGTCTTCTTCCCGCTTCCAACGCCATGGAGAATGCCGTCTCCCGGTTTGATGTCTGCGGCACGGGCGGAACGGTCAACACGACGGATGCACAGCTTAATGGTCCCCGACTGTTCGTCGTCCGTGCAGGAAATCCCGTTCGGATCCCGGAAACAGTAGGCGTGAAGGTCTTCGCCGTCAGCGATATACTCCAGGAGATGATGCTGGGAGAAGAATGTCCGCATCATGTTTCCGACAAACATGGTGGATGTCGTCCAGCCGGGAAATCCTGTCGTCACGTTTGCGATATACCCCATGCGCTGCTGGATATATTGGTAAAGAATCCGGTCGTCGGGCATTGTCCCGATCAGATGCGACAACGACGAGAGCACATGGCTTCCGATATTGTGCGATCCGTTCCTCGACATGATCGCCCCAACCGCGGATTTTAAATTGCCAAGCTTGTTCGACTCGATCATCGACGCAATATAAATCGGCTTGAAAGACTGGGTGACAAGGACCTGGATCCCCCGCAACACGGCTGCGGAGAATCTCCGGGCTGCGGAAACAATGATCCCGCTGGACACCCGGCTAGTGTTGGGGAACTCCGGAATGAAGAGACAGTAATTGTGATCTTTCTCCCCTTTCCGTTTCGTGCTGAATTTATTAAGGATCTGGTAAATGAAATAGTCGTAATAGGCAAGGCGGACAAGCCGGTCAACATTCGTTCTTTTTGCCATGGGATAGATCGCGACGATGGAAAACCTCCGACTCCTGTTCGGGCGCCTCGGCTCGACGATTCCCTCCACGATGACCGGTCTTGCGTCATCGCTATCGTTTCTTCCCAGCCGCGATCTTCTCATCAGATTACGTGCCGCCTTTTCAGCGTTGTTTATGTTTTTTGCGATAATGACGGCCTTTAATCCGCCGTTTCTGTCCGCGTTGTCCGCAAGAGCGGAAATCTTTGCTTTTAACAAATTGATCTGTTCAACGATCGTTTCGTAGCTCGAGATTCCATAAAACAATCGATCCCCGAGCTCATTTATTTGTTCTTCCGGCAGGATACCGCAAAAGAAATAGCGCAGATCGAACACTTCATCTCCGGTCGAACACTTCAGGACGACATAAAAGCGCCATGTATCATTATCCTCCTCATCCTCTTCCGTCAGATTGAGTTGCAACGGGGTGTAGGCGTCGGTGTATTTGTCTAATACTTCGGAAAAAGCAGGAATGCCGGATGGAACATCCTGAAACATCTTGAACTGTTCTTTCCCGATTCTCACCAGTTTCCGGTACAGGAACTCTTCCTGCCCGTCAACGACGCTGTAATAATCCGTTTTCGTGTTTTCATAGTTGCTGACGAAAAAACAGGTCCGAATATTGTAATTCGCCCTGAAAGAGTTGATCGATACGTCCTCCAGCAAATCCCGGTATTGCTGATTTTCGCCGAGAAGCAGATTGGATGCAATCGTTTTAAGTTTCAGACGACCTATCTGTTTCGCAACGGAATCGATCATGCTTGAGAAGAGGTTCGGCCCCACGAGCAAAGAAGAGCATTTGCATTTCAGGGGATATCCCTGCACGATCGCCTCTGCGCCTATGGTCTCGATCTTTTCGATGACATGATTGTATTTCTTATGGGGGGACAAATAATCGTCCCCTCTTCTCTCACTCAAATCAAGATTCATGCCTTTACGCTCCTTTCTGCCGGGCAAAGCATCCGGCCTTGATCGCAGGAATGATCGAAAAACAAGGGTTCTTCCGTCTCTTTTCCGGCGCGAACGCCGTCGGCGCCGGGGCTTGCGGACGCGTCCGCAGGAAGACGGCGACTCCACATGCCGCCGTGCCGGAAAACTCCGTATTGTCCGCCATATCAGTTTCTCCGTAAAACAGGTTGGTTCATCCGCAGCCTCTCCCCGAAAACGCATTCGGAGACATTCAGGACAACGCACCCGTTTCCATCGATGCTGAATCAGCTCAAGTGTTTCCTGTCAGTGTGTGGCGTAACATAGCATATCGGAACGGGAAACACAAATAAAAAACTGAAAAATGACAGATCGTTTTTTGCGTACTGACATACAAATGTACGCCATTTTCAGCAGCGAATGACAAGAAACGGGAAAATGTCGGCTTCGTCATCATTCAGCACCCCGCCCGGACTTTACGGCATCGTGTTCTGCTCCTGCCCCCCCCCCGCAGAACAATAACGCGGCAATGATCTTCCCGCCCGTTCGCCTCTCTTTTCCCAACGCTCTGCAAAAGCGCGTTGTCTTTCGGAACGGGATATTTTTACTTAAAACCGGGATGTTTTTCCATTCCCGCCGCGGGCGAGGCCCAATCTCCGGGCACAAGGCAGACACGCCGCTGTGCGTCTTATGTTCCCGGAGGCGGGAAAATCAAATGCTCTGTTCAGATATGGTTTGCCACTTCGTAGGCATCCCAGATCGCCTGATGGATGTTGCGGCATTCCCTGCAATCGCCGATGGCATAGAGTTCCGGAACATCCTGCATCGCCTGATACAGGGCGGCATCGGAGCGGAATCCGGCGGCGACGATCACCGCGTCCGCCTTCAGTTCCGAATCCTCGCCGGTTCCCTGATCGTGCAGGATGACGCCGGTATCCGTCACCTGTTTCGCAATGGTATTGGCGCGGATCAGGCAGCCCTTGAACCGGACCAGAGCGGCCAGCATGTCCTTGTTGGCGGAGCAGAGCGGAGCATTGAGCAGCAGAATGTCTTTCTGCGCTTCCACGATCGTGACGTTCCTGCCGAAGGATTCGCGGAGCCACAGGGCGAGTTCGCAGCCGACTGTGCCGCCGCCGAGCACGACCAGGTTTTCGCCAAGTCCCGCCGCATTGTTTTTCAGCACGGATTTCGCATCGTACACGGGGATGCCCTTGCCAAGGTCGAACACGCGCGGCGTGGCTCCGGTCGCGAAGATGAGGGCGTCGAACGCCATGCCGCGCAGCATTTCTTCCGTCACGGCGGTCCCGAGGTGGGTTTCGACCTGAAGTTCCTTCAGGGTATGTTCATACCACCGGATCAGGGCCAGGTCTTCCTTTTTGAAATCGGGCGCGCCGGCGGGGACGCATGCTCCGCCGAGGATGTTTTCCTTCTCGAAAAGCACGGGCTTGTGACCGCGGATCGCAAGCACCCTTGCGGCTTCCATACCGGCAACGCCGCCGCCGACGATGATGACCTTCTTCGGGCGCAGGACCGGGTTGTATGCGAAATCGCGCTCTCTGGCGCACTGCGGATTCACGGCGCAGTTGACCAGCGAGAAATTCTGGATCCGCCCCATGCAGCCTTCCTGGCAGCTGATGCAGGGACGGATGTCCGCTTTCCTGCCGCCGCGCAGTTTGTTCACGTAATCGGCGTCGGCGAGCAGAGGACGGCCGAGGGACACGATGTCGATCCAGCCGTCCTTCACAGCCTGCGAGGAGAGGTCGGGATTCGCGAGCTTGCCGGCGCAGATCACCGGGACTTTCACCGTTTCCTTCACTGCCTTGGCGTATTTCAGGTAGAGGCCGTCCTTCTGGTACATAGGCGGATGCGACCAGTACCAACTGTCGTAGGAACCGACGTCCACGTCGAACGCATCGTAGCCGTACTGTTCCAGCAGCCTTGCGACCTCGAGCCCTTCGGCTTCGTCGCGCCCCTTTTCCTCGAACTCTTCGCCGGGGAGCGCGCCTTTGCGCCAGTCCTTGATGAAGCTCTTGGTGGAGAGGCGCATGACGACCGGGAAATCGGGGCCGCAGGTCTTCGCGATCTCCTCACGGATCTCTTTTGCCAGACGAAGCCTGTTTTCCAGCGCCCCGCCGTATTCGTCCGTACGGTGGTTGAACATGGCGATGGCGAACTGGTCGATCAGGTAGCCTTCATGGACGGCATGGATCATGATGCCGTCGAATCCGGCGCGTTTCCCGATCGCCGCCGCCTTGCCGAACATGGCGATGATATGATGGATCTCGTCCACCGTGATCGCGCGGCACGTTTTATCGAGCCAGCGGTGCGCGATTTCGGAGGGGGCGACGGGGTTGTCCGCACCCTGGTCTTCCGGGATCGACACGCGTCCGAAGCCGCCGGAAAGCTGGAGCAGGATCTTGGATCCGTACGCATGGATCCGTTCCGTCATTTCCTTGCCGGTGCGAATGAACTGATGCGGATTCCGCGTCGGCACGGGCACGCCGGGGCAGGAATGCTCCTCCACCGTGAACTCGGCAAACGTGACGCCGGTGCAGATCAGCCCGGTCCCGCCTTTTGCGCGCTCCACATAGTAGTCAATGCCGCGCTGGTTGAACGCCCCGTTGATATCGCCGAGTCCCAGAGGCCCGACGGGAGCCATCATGAAACGGTTTTTCAGTTCGAGTTTGCCGATCCTGACCGGCTGGAATAATACATTGTAGTCCATAAAAAGGCTCTTGATGAAGTTGTTTTTGAGGTCTTAACGATTTTTCAGTATAAATTAAACCGTTTTTCTTTTTTTTCAAGGTCGGGGATGAAAAAAACATGTTTTTTGATATCGTGCGGCCAATCGGATGACCGGAAGGAAGCGTGTGACAACCACTTTTGCAGGACGCCGGTTCTCTTGCTTTCTGCCGGAAACGAAAAGCTCACTGGAATCATAGCGGAGACGCGTTTTTGCGTCCTTTTTCACATTATCCATGCGCGCGCCCTTGAAATATCGCGCGGAACGTGCTATTTTATCTACGGATATTTATCAAAACAAATCCGGGCGGCGATCCCGGCCCGAAAAAACACAGGTTCTCACACCATGATCATCATTTTGAAGGAAAACGCCGACGCGGCGCAGTTCGATGCGCTGAAGGAATGGCTCACCAAACAGAACGTCTCGCTGCACATCAGCGAAGGCATCCAGCAGACCATCATCGGGCTGATCGGCGACACGTCGCACATCGACCTCGATATCATCAAGCAGTTCGACATCGTCGACGACGTCAAGCGCATTCAGGAACCGTTCAAGAACGCAAACCGCAAGTTCCATCCGCTCGACACGGTCGTGAAGGTCGGATCGGGCGGCGTGAAGGTCGGCGGAGGCGGATTCGCGGTCATCGCGGGCCCCTGCTCCGTCGAGAACGAGGAACAGATCATCGGCATCGCGGAAAGCGTGAAGAAGTCCGGCGCGAACATGCTCCGCGGCGGCGCGTTCAAGCCCCGTACGTCCCCCTACTCATTCCAGGGCCTCCGCGCCGAGGGGCTGAAACTGCTCCTAAAGGCGAAAAAGGCGACCGGACTGCCCATCGTGACCGAGCTGATGGACCTCTCCCAGCTCGACCTCTTCGCCGACGTGGACGTGATCCAGATCGGCGCGCGCAACATGCAGAACTTCGAGCTCCTGAAGCAGATCGGCAAATGCGACAAGCCCATCCTCCTGAAGCGCGGCCTCGCGAACACCTACCAGGAGCTCCTCATGAGCGCGGAATACATCATGGCGTCCGGCAACAAGAACGTGATCCTCTGCGAACGCGGCATCCGCACGTTCGAGACGTACACGCGCAACACGCTCGACATCTCCGCCATCCCGGCGCTGAAGACGCTCTCCCACCTGCCGGTCATCATCGACCCGAGCCACGCGGCGGGCATCGCGCGCTTCGTCGCGCCGCTCTCCCTCGCGGCCGCGGCAGCAGGAGCGGACGGCATCATCGTGGAGGTCCACAACAATCCGTCGTGCGCGCTGTGCGACGGCGCGCAGTCCATCACGCCGCCGGTCTTCGACGACCTCATGGAGAAGATCCGCCACATCCTGCCGTTCCGCTGCACGATCAAGGCCTGAGGCGGATCCATGTCAGACGATCCGCTCAGTCCGGCACAGCTCGACACGCTCCGGGGCGAAATCGACGCCGCCGACGCGGCCCTGCTCCCGGCGTTCGTGCGCCGCATGGAGGCGGCGGTCCGCATCGCCGACTGCAAATGCGCAGCGGACATGCCAGTGAGCCGTCCGGGGCGCGAACATGTCATCCTCGACCGGATCCGCGCCTCGGTTCCGCCGGAATTCGGCGACGACGCCGAACGCCTCTACCGGACAATCCTCGCGATCAGCTGCTCCCGGCAGCGCATCCGCATCCTGAACGCCAAGCTCGGCCGCCGCGTCGTGCTCTGCGGCATCAAGCACTGCGGCAAGACCCGCCTCGGACAGGCGCTTGCGAAAACGCTCGGCCTGCCGTTCTTCGACACCGACGCCCTGCTGGAAGCCGACGCGGGGAAGCCCGTCCGCGCGCTCTACAAGGAGGTTGGCGAGGCGAGGTTCCGCGAGCTCGAAGCGGCAACGATCCGCAAGTTCATCGCATCCGCCCCCTCCCCCGCGGTCGTCGCGCTCGGCGGCGGCGTGGTCTCCAACCCCGTCCTAACCCCGGACGACCTCCGCGCGCTCGGCATGATCGTCTGGATGGACGTCCCCGTCCCGACCGCGTTCGAACGCATGGCGCGCGAAGGGCTCCCGCCGTTCCTGGCGGACAAGCCGGACCCGTCCGTCGAGTTCAACCGCATCTGCGCCGCCCGCCGTCCGGTCTTCCGCGCGGCAGCCGACGCCGTGCTCGAACTGCCGCAAGTCCTCCCCGTGGAGGAAGCGGTCGACCGTTTTCTCATCGTCCTCGAAGCGAAAGTGATTTC
>JBGUKB010000082.1:0-13176 GCA_045114235.1 Victivallales bacterium | reverse complement strand
TTTCCTCTGTACGGCGAACTCCTGTCCCGTACGATTCTGGCCGCGGGGGCTTCCGGCGTGTCCGAATCCGTCTTCCCCGCCGGCGAGACCTCCAAACATCTCGCGACGATCGGGGACATCTGCCGGGACGCCGCGCGCGCCGGACTTGACCGCGGCTCGCTGATCGTCGGGCTGGGCGGCGGCGTGGTCGGCGACATGGCGGCATTCGCTGCGTCGATCTATATGCGCGGGATTCGCTGCGTGCAGGTCCCGACCTCGCTGCTGGCGATGATCGACTCCGGCGTCGGCGGTAAAACGGGTGTGGACCTGCCCGAGGGAAAAAACCTGGTCGGCACGTTCTACCAGCCGAAAGCCGTGCTGATGGACACGATGTTCCTGGCATCGCTCCCGCCCCGCGAGATGTCGAACGGGTTCGCCGAGCTCATCAAGCACGCCGTCCTCTTCGACCGCGCGCTCTTCGACGAGCTGGAGGCCGCCGGAGATTCCCTTTTTCACGACCATGCCCGCCTCGCGTCCCTCGTGGCGCGTTCCTGCGCGCTGAAGGCCGCCGTGGTGTCCCGCGACGAACAGGAGCGCGGCGAACGCATGCTGCTCAACCTGGGGCACACGTTCGGGCACGCGATCGAGAAAGTGCAGGATTACCGCGGGCTGGAACACGGCGAAGCGGTCGCGGTCGGGACTGCCGCCGCCGCCCGCCTTTCGGTCCGGCTCGGCAAGCTCGACGTAGATTCCGCCGCGAAGATCGCCGCGCTGCTCCGCCAGTACCGCCTGCCCGTCACGGTCTCCGGCTGCGACCGGGCCGCGCTCATGGCGGCGATGGCGTCGGACAAGAAGGCCGTTTCCGGCGTGCCGCGCATCGTCCTGCCGCTTGCCATCGGCCGCGCCGAAGTCCGCACGGACGTCCCGCGCGAGGCCATCGAAGCCGTCTGGGAGGAAGTCTGTGAACGATCATGATGGCTGCATCATCCTGAACATGCTGAGCGGCATCGGCGGTTCCCGCGCCAATGCCCTGATCGAATTCTGCGGCTCCGTTTCCGCCATCTTCGAGTCGGACGCCGCCTCGCTTTCCCGTATCCGCGGCATCAGCTCCGAGCTTGCCGAACGCATCCTCCGCTGGCGCGATTCCGTCGAACTCGACCGTGAGCTGGAGATCGCGCGGAACGGCGGCGTGACCATCCTGTGCCGCACCGACGACGAATACCCGGCGGCACTGCGTGAACTCCGCGATGCTCCGCTCTGCATCTACATGCGCGGCAGCCTACCCGCCGACCTCGCCGTCCGCTCCATCTCCATCGTCGGCACGCGAAACGCCTCCAACTACGGCGCACGCATGGCGCGGCATCTTTCCGAATCCGCCGCGTACGGCGGCTGGACCACGGTCAGCGGACTCGCGATCGGCATCGACACCATCGTGCATCAGGCCACGGTCGACGCGGGCGGCAAAACCGTCGCCGTGCTCGGCGGCGGCCTCGCCAAACTCCATCCCGTCGAGAATCTCGACCTCGCACGCGCCATCATCCGAACCGGCGGGGCGGTGATCTCCGAATTCCCCATGACCACGGCGCCCACGCGCCACACGTTCCCGATGCGAAACCGCATCATCGCCGGGCTTTCCTGCGGCACACTGGTGGTCGAAGCGGGCGTCAACAGCGGTTCGCTGATCACCGCGGCGCAGGCGCTGGAACAGGGCCGCCATGTGTTCGCCGTGCCGGGCGAGGCGGACAATCCGTCTGCGGCGGGCTGCAACACGCTCATCAAACAGGGCGCGAAGCTCGTCATGAACTTCGACGACATCCTCGACGAATTCGATTTCCTGCCCGGATTCCATCCTGCCGCGCTCCGCGAAACGCCCGTGAGCCCGTTCGGCGCGGACGATGCCGGCGGCGCACAGGACGAACCGGACGCGATCGACGATTCCATGTTCTCCGAGGAGGAGACCGCGATCCTGAACGTCCTTGCGAAAGGTCCGGCGAACGTCGACACGATTTCCGAGTCTGCCAACCTTCCGCCGTCCACGGTGATCTCCGCCATGATCGGGCTGGAGATCCTGCACCGCGTCCGCAAGAACCCGGACGGTTCCTACTCGAAAAAGCGCTGAGGCCGCGCCATGCCGTTCCGCCTCGAATCCGTGCTCATCCCGTGTCTCTCCGCGGTCGCGCCGTTCCGCTGTCCCGTCTGCGGCAAGCCGCCGTTCGACGGCACGCCGGGGATGTTCTGCGCGGAGTGCCTGGAGTCGCTTCCCTTCATTGCGCCTCCGTACTGTCCGGGCTGCGGCGGTCCGATGGACGGCATCCTGGACGTCTGCCCGAAATGCCTGCACCAGCCGTCGCGTCCGTGGAGTCAGGCGTTCTCGCTCTTCCACATGGAGGGAAACGCGCGTCTGGCGGTCATGATGCTGAAATACCGCAACCGTCCGGAGTTCGCGCGTTCGCTCGGGCGTCTGCTCGGGACCAAACTCAAGCGCGAACTGCCGTGCCCCGTCGACATGATCGTCCCCGTGCCGCTTCACTGGACGCGCTTCGTCCAGCGCGGCTTCAATCAGGCGGACCTCATCTGCCAGGGCATCTCCGCGGAACTCGGCGTCCCGGTGGTCCGGGCGCTCCGCCGTGTCAAACGCACCCGGCAGCAGGCGCGCCTGAGCCGCAAGGAAAGAATTCAGAATTTAACGGGCGCTTTTTTGCCGACGGATTCGACAAAATGCGAAAAGCGTGCTATATTAATTGTAGACGATGTTTTGACGACGGGTACCACGCTTGCGACTGCGGCGTCCGTCCTGCTTGACGCGGGCGCGGCCAAGGTCTTCGCGGTTTCGGCCGCCCGCCGTTGACGATAGAACAAGCCGGAATCAACCCAATCATAAGGTGCTGCCATGGCTGCATTTACCAAAAAGATCAAACCTCTGCCGATGACCCCCGCGGTCCCCGCCAGCGTTATCTCGCATCACGGCATCCTGAGACAGAACGAGGTTGCGAAACGCAAGGACATCCCGCAGGGGCTTTGGGAAAAATGCAAGAACTGCAACGAACTGATCTTCTCCAGCCGCAAGGAGGAAAACCTCGAGGTCTGCCCGAAGTGCGGCTACCATTATCCGATGACCGCGCTGGAGCGCATCGACCTGCTGACCGACCTCGGCAGTTTTCAGGAGCTCGACTCGAAGCTTGAATCCGTCGACACGCTCAAATTCGAAGGCGTGTCCCCCTATGTGGACAAGCTCCGCGCCAACCACGAGAAGACCGGCCTCCGCGACGCCGTGATCTCCGGCGTCACCGCCATCAACTTCATCCCGTACGTCCTCGCCGTCATGGACTTCCGGTTCCTCGGAGCCAGCATGGGCGCGGTCGTCGGCGAGAAGATCACCCGTGCGATCGAGACCGCCACCGCGAAGCGCCTCCCTCTCGCGATCGTCACCGCCAGCGGCGGCGCGCGCATGTACGAGGGGCTCATCAGCCTCATGCAGATGGCGAAGACCAGCGGCGCGCTCTACCGCCACAAGGAGGCCGGACTGCCGTACATCGTGATCCTGACCCATCCGACCACCGCGGGCGTCACCGCCAGTTTCGCTTCGCTCGGCGATCTGATCCTCGCCGAACCGGGCGCTATGGTCGGCTTCGCGGGCCGCCGCGTGATCGAGGCGACCACGCAGGCACAGCTCCCGGACGGATTCCAGACCTCGGAGTTCCTGCTTCAGAAGGGCTTCGTCGACCGGATCGTCGAACGGAAAAATTTGCGCGCGGAACTCACTCTTTGCCTTGAATATTTCTCAAAACGGTGTAAAGTAAATAAGGCGGGAAAATCTTCCCGCAAACAGAAACCAGCATAATTTGCCGTCGTCCGCCGGACCCTGTGCGATGGAATTGCGTGAACCGAGTCAGGTTGGGAACAAAGCAGCTCTAAGCGTTAAGACCTTGCGCGTAGGCCATCTGTCGGGCGGCGGTTTTTCTTTTGAACCGTGGAAATGGATCCCATGAACAGTACCAAACGCATTGACGGCCGCGCGCCGTCCCAGCCGCGCAAATTCCGCATCACCCCCGATTACCTCGCCCACCCGATTGCCTCCGCGCTCATCGAAGTCGGCGGCACCAAGGTCATCTGTTCCGCCTCGTTCGAACAGGGCGTCCCCGGATGGATGCGCCAGCAGAACGTCTCCGGCGGCTGGGTCACCAGCGAATACGGCATGATCCCCGGCGCGGGCAATACGCGCGTCGCGCGCGAAGCCTCGCGCGGCAAGCAGTCCGGCCGCACCATGGAGATCCAGCGCCTCATCGGGCGTTCCTTCCGTTCGGTCATCGACCTGCAGGCGCTCGGCCAGAACACGCTGTACATCGACTGCGACGTGATCGACGCGGACGGCGGCACCCGCTGCGCCTCCATCTGCGGCGCGAGCGTCGTGCTCCAGATCGCGTTCCGCAAGCTCCTCGCCGAGAAAAAGATACAGCGGTTTCCCATGCGCGAGAACGTCGGCGCGATCAGCGTCGGCATCCGCGGCGGCGTGCCGCTGCTCGACCTCTGCTACGAGGAGGATTCCGGCGCAGACGTCGATTTCAACGTCGTCATGACCGAATCCGGCAAGTTCATCGAGCTTCAGGGCACCGCAGAGGAAGTCCCGTTCGACCGCGAACAGCTCGACAGGATCCTTGAGCTGGCGCAGACCGGTCTCGTCCCCGTTTTCGAGGCGCAGAACAAGATCCTCTCCGCCTATCCGCTCCCGCAGAGCCACGAACCCTTCGGCAGCCTCGGAGCCGCATTCTCCAACATCAAACTCAAATAAGTTCATCATACAACACGAAAGCACCCCTGCCGCATGCAAACTCCTTCCTCCTACAAAGAAGCCGGCGTCGACATCGACCTCGCAACTGAACTCCTCGGCCGCGTCAAGCCCCGTCTCGCCGCCGCACGCCGTCCCGAAATGCTCGCTCCCATCGGCGGTTTCGGCGGACTCTTCCAGGCCGGTTTCCCGGGCTACCGCGAACCCGTCCTCGTCGCCAGCATCGACGGCGTCGGCACCAAGCTCATGGTCGCCGCGGAAATGCAGAAATACGACACGGTCGGCTTCGACATCGTGAACCACTGCATCAACGACATCGCCGTGCAGGGCGCGGAGCCCATCTATTTCCTCGACTACATCGGCATCGGCAAGCTCCGCAGCCCGCTCTATGAGGACGTCCTCGGCGGTATCGCCGACGCCTGCCGCGCCGCGAACTGCGCCGTCCTCGGCGGCGAGACCGCCGAAATGCCCGGCATGTACGGCAACGACTTCGACCTGGTCGGCATCATCACCGGTATCGTAGAGAAGAGCGAGATCATCACCGGCGAAAACATCGCCCCCGGCGACGTCGCGATCGGCCTCGCGTCCAACGGTCTCCACACCAACGGCTTCAGCCTCGCGCGCAAACTGCTCTTCGAGGCCGCTGGATACACCGTGAAATCCACCCCGGCCGAGCTCGGCGGCGAATCCGTCGGCGAAACCCTCCTGAAGCCCCACGTCTGCTATCTCCCCGCCATCAAGGCCGCCAAGGCCGCGGGCGTCACGATCAACGGCATCGCCCACATCACCGGCGGCGGCCTCATCGACAACGTCCCGCGCATCCTGCCGAAGACCGTCGACGCCGTCTTCCACACCGCGAAGATCCCGTTCCGGCCCGCCATCTTCGACCTCATGGTCAAGATCGGCAGCCTCCCCGTGCAGGAAGCCTACCGCGTGTTCAACATGGGCGTCGGCATGGTCTGGTTCGTCCGTCCCGAAGCCGCGAAGGCCGCCATGGCCGCCGCCGAATCCGCCGGGATCCGCGCGTTCGTCGTCGGCGAGGTCGCGGAAGGTTCCGGCAAGTCCATCGTCACGGAGTAACAGCGCATGGACGCCGAACAGGACAGGACCGGGGTCCGCTCCGCGGAACCGACCTCAGCCGTAGCGCGTAAGTTCCTCCTCCGCCCGAAGGCGGATACGTTCGTTGCGCCCGCGCACGGGTTCATCCCGGTCTTCGTGATCCTCGTCCTGTTCATTCTGGCCGCAGTTTTCATCAAGTCGCTGTTCTTCGGCATTCTTGCCGCCGTCCTGTCGTTCCATTTCGAACAGTTCCTCGAGCGCCGCTTTTTCGCGACGAAGTTCATGCGCGGTCTGCATGATTTCTGCGTGAGGCTCAACGCCCCGTTCGCCGCCTTCCGCAAACGCATCACGCGCCGTTTCGGCGACGAACCGCGCGCGGCCGAGGCGGATTGTCCGCTGGAACAGGAACAGTCTAACGGGCTCTCCGAGGCGGAAAACCGCCGCATCGCGACGCATGCCTCCGCCATGACGGTCATCCTGGTCGTGATCGTGACCGTCCTGCTCGCCTGGGCGGCCGTTCACTTCCTTCGCCCGTTCGCCGCCGTGTCCGGCGATTCCGTGTCCCAGTGGGCGCAGAACAACCATGTGGTCGAAAAACTGGAGCAGAAGGTCGGCGAACTGCTGGACCGCCTCGATCCCCCCACGGAGGAAAATGCCGGCATGAACGTCCGCGAACGCCTGCGCAACCGGTTCTCCGAGGCGATGGAGCAGCATAACGCCGACCTCGCGAAGTACACGTTCCGGGCGGGCAACGAGATCGTGAAAAACGCGTTCCATATCACGGCGTGGGTCGGCACGTTCGCGTTCGACCTCGTCATGTTCCTGTTCTTCTACTACTATTTCCTGCTCAGGATGGCGGTCTTTGCCGCCGGACGCGAGGATTTCGGGCAGAACCTCGGCGAATGGGCGGTGAGCAGCATCTACGAAAGCGGCTGGCTCCCGGACGCTTCCGAACACGAACGCACCGGCGCCGCGCACATCATCAACCACATCTACAAGATGTTCCGGGCGTGGCTGGTCGGCTATTTCTGGATCATTGTGCTGGAGACCATCCTGTACGCGCTGATCTTCATCCCGTTCAACGTCCCGTTCTGGCCCATTCTCTCGCTCATCGCGGGCTCCACGATCCTGCTGCCGTTCCTCGGCCCCGTGCTGGCGGCCATCCTGTCCGTCATCGTGGCCGTCATCTTCGCGCAGGAAGGCATCGTGATGCCCATCATCGGCATCTCGCTGGCGTACCTGCTGATCCACGTGATCCTGGAACAGCTCCTGCTGTATCCCGTGCTGGTCGGCGAGGCGATCGGCCTGACGCTCGTGGAGACGATCATCGTGGTGCTGCTCGGCGCGGTCGTCGCGGGCATCTCCGGCATGATCCTCGCCGTGCCTGCCGCCGCCCTCCTGAAGCTCCTCGTCCCGCTCTTCTACCAGACTCTGAACGCGCGCAGACTCCGCAAACAGATCTCTGCGCGGCACGGCGGCACGGACCCCGGCGCATCATGAAGCCCGGCGAACAGTTCACCTGTCCCGCCTGCGGGCGCACCGCGTTCGCGAAGCTTGAAAAGATCCTCGAGGGCTGGGACGTGAAGGGCGAACACCTGGTCTGTTCGTTCTGCGGCGCTGACGCGGGCGTTCCCGATGTTCCGAAATCCGGGGATGCCGCCTCAATTTCCGCCGGACGCAAGGCGCTCGACGCGCTGTTCGGCAACGATGAATCCGCCGCTCAAAAGAAACCCTCGATCCTGGACATGGATTCCCCCTCGGAACACCGTTTCTGCCGGGACTGTGCCCACGCGCTTGTGAATGTCTTCGCTGTGATCTGCACGCGCAAGCACTGCGAGGTCCAGCCGATGGACGACTGCCCGGACTTCGAAAAACGCCCGGAGCCCTCCGCCTCCTCCGGTTCCGTCCTGGACTTCAAATAATCACTCACTGTACCAGATTTTTGTTTCCACGTTCACGACCTTTCCATATTCGAAGTAAAAAACATAGACTTCCACAGGTTTCTGGATAATGGAAAGGGAAAACTTTTTCCGTTCGTTGGTACTCCAAATGTCGCTGCTCATCAGATAATCGTCGTTCTTTGCGTCCTCGAGGGTTTTGTAATCGAGGCTCTCGTACGGTCCGAGCCTTCCGTACTGATTGATTCGCTGCACGCATATGTTCAGTTCGCCATGCCCATTTTTCGGGTATTGGTCGAATGCCAGTTCGAGGACTTCCTCCTTCGTCAATCCGATCAGGGGAGCGGGATCGAAAACCGGTTCGCGACTGCGCCCCGAAATGAAAACATAAACCGAAAGCGCAAGGACCGCAAAAAGGACGAAACAGCCGATCCAGATCAGGCATTCGTATTTCTTTTTCATGGCTTTTCTTCCTCGGGGATGTTGGAAAATGAGATTCTGCCTCAGTGCGGTTTTATCGTAGCGGCAGCGCGGAATGCAGGAGGGATCGAAATGGTTTTTTTGAAAAAAACAGGGTGCTTGTTTTTCTGCGGATTATTATACATCGTCTTCGCCAAAAAGCAAGCGTTTTTCCCCGTTGTTTTCCCCCCTTTTTCCGGTTCCGGCGTTGTTTTTTCCCGTTTGAATTCCCGCCGAGCCGTGCTATCTTAATCCCATAACGGACATCCGGGGAGGGGCTTCCGCATTCGACCGCATCCGCGGTTCCTTCCCGGCTTAGAACAAACAATCATACGGGAGGGTATCTCATGGGAGAACAATCGAAAAAACTTGGCGTGATGATGCTGGCGGCATTGGTCGTCAGCGCCATGGTCGGCGGCGGCATATTCAGCCTGCCGCAGAACATGTCGCAGGGGGCGGGGGCCGGAGCCGTGCTGATCGCGTGGATCATCACCGGCATCGGCATCTTTTTCCTCGCCAACACGTTCCGGATCCTGGCCGATGCGCGGCCGGACGCTACCACGGGCATCTATGCCTATGCCCGCCTCGGATTCGGCAGGTTCGCCGGATTCCAGATGGCGTGGTGCTACTGGCTGTGCAATGTCTTCGGCAACGTGGCGTACGCCGTGCTGCTGATGGACGCGCTCGACTACTTCTTTCCGGGCACGTTCACGCACGGAAACAACATCCCGTCGATCATCGGCGGCTCCTGCGTGATCTGGCTCATGAACTACCTTGTCCTGCGCGGCGTGAAGCAGGCGGCGTTCCTGAACGTGGTCGGCACGATCTGCAAGCTCGTTCCGATCGTGCTCTTCATCCTCGTGATGCTGTTCGTCTTCCGGTTCGACACGTTCAAGTTCGATTTCTGGGGGCACGCGGCCTCGAAGGCGCTCGCGGACAAGCCGCTGGGCGGCATCATGCCCCAGATCAAGTCGACCATGCTGGTCACGCTGTGGGCGTTCATCGGCATCGAGGGCGCCGTGGTGATCTCCGGCCGCGCGAAGAGCCAGAGCGACGTCGGCAAGGCGACCGTGCTCGGCTTCTTCGCCTGCCTCACGATCTATTTCCTGCTCTCCATGCTGCCGTTCGGCTACATGTCGCAGGGACACCTCGCCGCGCTGCAGAACCCGTCGACCGCGCCGATCCTGACGAAGGTCGTCGGTTCGTGGGGCGGCTGGGTGATGAACCTCGGCGTGATCATCGCGCTGATGACGAGCTGGCTGGCGTTCACGATCATGATCGCGCAGATTCCGTACGCCGCCGCGCTCGACGGCACGTTCCCGCGGTTCTTCAAGCGCACAAATGCGCACGAAAGCCCGTCCGCCTCGCTCTGGGTCACCAGCGGCCTCATGCAGCTCACCATGATATTCGTCTACTTCGAGAACAACGCCTGGAACACGATGCTCTCGGTCACGTCCGTGATGATCCTGCCGCCGTACCTCGCCTGCACGGCGTACCTGTGGAAACTCTGCATGACAAATGAATACCCGAACAACCTGCCCGTGAAGCGCCCGTTCGCGATGCTCTGCGGCGTCGCAGGCACGCTGTACGCGCTCTGGATGATCTACGCCGCCGGGCTCACCTACCTGCTGATGGCGTTCTGCTTCCTCGTGATCGGCATCCCGGTCTACATCCGCGCCTGTTCTCAGGCACGCGAGGATGCCGCGGACGCTGCGGCGAAGAACAAGCCGTCGTTCACGCCGGTGGAGGCGGGCTGTGCGATCGGCATGGTCGTCATCGCGATCATCGCCGTCGTGCTTGCCGCGACCGGAAAGATCAAGCTTTGATAACGTTCATCCAAGCCGAAAAAGGAGGGCACCGATATGAACAATACCGAACTTCAGTCCAGACAGGTCCTCATCGTGGAGGACCTGCTATCCGAATCCAGCCGCACCCTGCACAATGCCGTCATGCGTCTCGCCGATGCGCTCGCCGACCGCGACATCGCCGTCCAGTACGCGCAGAGCGTGTGCGAGGCGTTCCCGATCGCCGCCACGAACATGGACCTCGACGCGTTCCTCGTCGCTACCGACATGGAATTCGAGCAGGGCGCCGAACGCCGCACGCTCGATTTCCTGCGGCACGTCCGCGAACGCCAGGCGGGCGTCCCGGTCTTCCTGCTCGCCGATCGCGCCGGGACCAGCCGCAACCTCAGCGAATCGCTCATGGCGCTCGCCAACGAATTCGTCTGGATCTTCGAGGACAGTCCGCAGTTCATCGCCGGGCGCATCGAAGCGGCCATTCAGCGCTGGCGCGCCGACCTGCTGCCGCCGCTCATGCGGGCGATCTGGGACTACAACGAGTCGCATCACGAATACTCCTGGGCCGCGCCCGGCCACCAGGGCGGCGTCGGCTTCACCAAGTCGCCGGAGGGCAAAAAGTTCTTCGACTTCTACGGCGAGAACCTTTTCCGCACGGACAC
The DNA here is from genome assembly GCA_045114235.1 of Victivallales bacterium. Classification (GTDB taxonomy): domain Bacteria; phylum Verrucomicrobiota; class Lentisphaeria; order Victivallales; family UBA1829; genus UBA1732. Next base: position 2,534 of record JBGUKB010000082.1, on the reverse strand, counting down.
CGGCATCGAACGCGGCAGCATCGGCTCCCTGCTCGACCACGAGGGCGCGTTCGAGAAGAGCGAGGCGCTCGCCGCGAAGACGTTCGGCGCGCACCGCTCGTATTCCGTGGTCGTCGGCACCTCCGGCAGCAACCGCACCATCATTCAGGGCGTGCTGACCGACGCCGACGTCGCCGTTTGCGACCGAAACTGCCACAAGTCCATCGAACAGGGGCTCATCCTCACCGGTGCCGCCCCGGTCTACATGATCCCGACGCGCAACCGCTACGGCATCATCGGCCCGATCCACCGTTCGGAGATGACGCCCGAGGCGATCCGGGAGAAGATCGCCGCGAGCCCGATCGCGCCGAAAGACGGCCGCCCCGCCTACGCGGTCGTCACGAACTGCACCTACGACGGCCTGTGCTACAACAGCGCGAAAGTCGAGGCCGAGCTCGACAAATCGGTCGACGCGATCCACATGGACGAGGCATGGTACGGCTACGCCCGCTTCAACCCCATGTACGCGGACCACTTCGCCATGCGCGGCGATCCGGCGGACCACAAGGGCGCGACCGTCTTCGCCACGCACTCCACGCACAAGCTTCTGAACGCCTTGTCGCAGGCGTCCTACATCCACGTCCGCGAAGGACGCCGCCCGGTTCCGTTCGACCGTTTCAATCAGGCGTACATGCTCCACGCTACCACCTCGCCGCTCTACGCCATCTGCGCTTCGAACGACATTTCCGCCGCCATGATGGCGCGCTGTGGGCGCTCCCTCACGCAGGAGGTGATCGAGGAGGCGGTCGACTTCCGGCAGGCGCTCGCCCGCATCTGCCGCCAGGCGGAAAAGGACGGAAGCTGGTTCTTCAAGCCCTGGAATGCCGACACGGTCACGGACTTCAAAACAGGACAATCCTATGCTTTTGCCGACGCCCCGCGCGAGCTCCTCACGACAGACCAGCGCTGCTGGCGCATCGAGAACGGCGCGTCCTGGCACGGGTTCTCCGGCCTGGAGGAAAACTGGGTCATGCTCGACCCGGTCAAGGTCAGCATCCTCTCGCCCGGCATGGGCGATGACGGCGCGATCCGGAAGAGCGGCGTCCCGGCGGCGCTCGTATCGTACTACCTGTACCGAGAGGGCATCGTGCCCACGCGCACCACGGATTTCCAGATCATGTTCCTGTTCTCCATGGGCATCACGAAGGGCAAGTGGGGCACGCTCCTTAACACGCTCCTGAATTTCAAGCGCCTGTACGAGGCCGACGCGCCCGTCGCCGAGGTCTTTCCCGAGCTCGCCGCCGCGTACCCGGAGCACTACGGCAGGGACGGCGTCCGCACGCTCTCCGACCGCATGTTCCGCTACATCCGCGAGAAGACGCCCGAGGCGATGCTCGACCGCGCGTTCGGCGAATTGCCGCGCCAGAAGCTCACCCCGCGCGAGGCGTACCGGCACATCGTGACCGGAAACGTCGAACTGGTGCCGTCGCACAAGCTCGAAGGCCGCGTGAGCGCGAACTCCGTGATCCCGTACCCGCCCGGCATCCCGATGCTGATATCAGGCGAGGTCTTCGGCGGCGCGGACTGCCCGCAGATCAAGTACCTGAAACAACTGGAGACGTGGGACGCCGAGTTCCCTGGATTCGAGCATGTCACCGAGGGCGCCGAGACCATCGGCGGCGTGTACCACGTGATGTGCGTGAAACAGGAAGCCTGAGCCGGAAATGGATAAAATGAGGCAGAACCCCGCCCATCCGAGTGGTGGGCGGGGACTCTGAAAAGCTTTTTTTATGACAGGCTTTGCGGGTCCCGTTCAGTCGGACACATCGACGTCGGGCAAAATAAAAATGTCGTAGTCGGGATATGCCCGGCTGATTTCCGCATACAGGATATTCAGCCCGTCCTGAGGAGAGATGTCAAAACTCATCACGACATCGAAGCGCATCTTTTTCGCCTCGAAATCCACATGGAACCCGTGGAGCCCGAGCGCCCATTTGTGGGACAACACCATTTCCCTTACCTCGTCCAGCAGTTTCTTTGCTTCGGGATTTCCGGTGTTGCAGGAATAGACGCCGACGCCCGCCAGGATCACGCCCGTCTCCCCGTAAACCCGCCTTTCCAGTTTTCTGGTCAGCCGGTCTATCTCCTCCACCGTCATCGTGTCGGGTAGTTCCAGATGCACGGAGGCAAGGTTTTTGTCCGGTCCATAGTTGTACAGGATCAAGTCGTATGCCCCGCGCACCCCCGGTTCCCCGGCAAGCAGCCGTTTGATTTTTGCGGTGGTTTCCTTGTCCGGCCGCTGCCCCAGGATCTCGTTGACCGTCTCGGACATCATCTCAAGCCCCGCTTTGACGATGAAACCGGAAATGACTGCTCCGACATAAGCCTCCAAAGAGATTTTGAACACCAGGAAGACGATTGCGGAGAGGAGGACGGAAAACGACAGAACGGCATCGAACAAGGCATCCGAACCGGAGGCGACCAGAGCGCCGGAATTCACTTTCTTCCCCTGCGCCTTGACATACTTGCCGAGGACGATCTTCACGACGACCGCC
>JBGUKB010000081.1:0-2190 GCA_045114235.1 Victivallales bacterium | reverse complement strand
ATCCACATCACGACGTGCGACCGCGTGAAGATCGCGCAATGCACGATGAAGACAGGCGACGACTGCGTGTCGGGATTCGACAACGAGGACGTCACTGTGCGCGGCTGCAGCCTGAACACCGCATGCAGCGCGTTCCGGTTCGGAGGCCGCCGCGTCCTGGTCGAGGACTGCCGCGCGTGGGGGCCAGCCGAGTATCCGATCCGCAACTCCCTGCCGAAGGCCGACCAGATCGCCGGCTCGCACGGAAAGCCAGGCGCGGGCTGGCGGACGCTTCTCGCGCTCTTCACGTACTATTCCGACTTCACGGTCAAGGTGCGGCGCGATCCCGGCGCGATCACGGTACAGAACTGCCGCGTCGAGAACGCGCAGCGTTTCCTGCACTACAATTTCTCGGGCAACGAGACGTGGCAGAAGAACCGTCCGCTCCGGAGCATCCGTTTCGAGAACGTCGAGGCGGCGGGGCTTGCCCTGAGCCTCTGCGCCTACGGAGACGCCGAGTCGAAGCTGTCGCTTGCGCTGAAGGACTGCCGTCTTTCGTTCGCGAAGCCGCAGCGCGAGCTTGTGAGGGCGGCGCACGTGGAGGCGCTTTCAATGGACGGCGTTTGCGTGGAAGGCGTGGACGGTCCGTGCGCCCGCTCATGGGGCGACGTGGCGGTGCCGGAGCTGCGCGATTTCGCCGGTGCCGAGCCCAATGTAGTCGAGGCTGACGAGCCGTTCCGCGTGAATCCAATCTGACAGGAGGGAACTGACATGGAAGACAAGTTGATCGTCGCGGCCGCGGCCGCAATGCTGATGGCGGGATGCGCAACCGCGCCCAGGGCGCCGGTCGAGCCGCATCCGGACACGCCCGCCTATTCGTGGAAGCCGCTTTTCGCGGACGACCTTTCGGACGCCGAGTTCGAGAAGGGCTCGTGGAAGCTGGAGGGCGGCGTGCTGCGCAGTCTGCTCGACAAGCCGATCTGGACGAAAGCCGACTACGAGGACTACGTTCTGGACTTCGAGTACATGATGGAGAAGGACGGAAACAGCGGCGTCTTCATCTACCTCTCGAACCTCGACCAGTTCCCGAAATACAAGATCGAAGTGCAGCTCCTCGACGACGAAAGCCCGAAGTTCAAGGGCAAAGAGCTCGCCTATCAGCAGTCCGGCTCGCTCTATGGACGCGCTGCCGCGCTCGAGATAGCGTCGAAACACGCAGGCGAGTGGAACAGGATGACGGTATTCTGCCGCGGCAAGAGCGTGCATGTCGTCCTGAACGGCAAGGCTGTCGTGGACGCAAACCTGGACGACTGGAAGGATCCGCTGGTCAATCCCGACGGAACGCCCGTGCCGCCATGGCACCGCGGATTCCCCGCGCTCTCGACGATCCCGACGCGCGGTCGCGTCGGCTTCCAGGGCGTTCACGGCGATGCGGGCGTGCAGATCAGGAATCTTCGCATCGCCTCGCTCGGCGGAGCCGTGGCACGTCCTCCGATGAAGCTCGGATGCCAGCTGTGGGGCGTCAAGGATCTCTGGTTCGACAATCCCGACAAGCTTGCGGCGTTCGCCGAGATATTCCCGAAGGTCAGGGCGATGGGATACGACGGAGTGCAGTGCGGCTCGTTCATCCGCATGGACGCGGACAGGCTCGAGAAGCTGCTGAACGAGAACGGACTTTCCGTCGTCGACCAGCCGATCTCGTTCGATGACGTCGAGGACGAGGCGAAGCTGGCCAAGACAATCGCCTTCTGCCGCCGCTTCAATGTGGATTTCCTGTACATCCCATGGTTCGAGGCGAAGACCGCGGCGGAGTGGCGCGCGTTCTGCCGTCGTCTCGACGCGGCAGAGGCAAAGCTCAGTCCCTACGGAATCCGCGTGGGCTACCACCACCACATACATGAGTTGACCACGAAAGTCGACGGCGAATATCCCTGGGACATCCTGACCGGGCCTGACGGCGCGCGGCTTGAGATGGACATAGGCCCCGTCCTTGAAGGCGGGCGTAATCCGGCGGAGGAGATCGCGAAGATGAAGGGGAGGCTTCCGAGCGGCATTCACGCAAAGCCGCTCGGCGCGACTGCGGCCGGCGCCGCCGGAGACCGGCAGGACTGGCCGAAGGTCGTCGCCGCAGCGGAGAAGTCCGGCGTCAAGTGGCTTGTCGTGGAATGCGAGAAGCGCCAGGGCACGTTCGACGACATTGCCGAAAGCGCA
>JBGUKB010000080.1:0-14646 GCA_045114235.1 Victivallales bacterium | reverse complement strand
TTGAATTCACGGGCGACCCCGGCAAAATCAGCGAGAAGCTTCTGCATGTTCCCGGTCTCATCGACGAGATCACGGACTTTTCCATGAGCTGTGCCCCAAAGCCGAACAGGCTTCTGTCGTTCTGCGGCGCACTGTCCTGTCTGTCGCTCCTGGTCGGACGCAATGTAGCCGACACACGGAACAACCGCGCGAACATTTATCTTATCGCGCTCGCGGGATCGGGCGTCGGCAAGGACCACCCGCGCCGCATCACAAAGACCATCGCCTGTGCCGCGAAGCCCGCCATGAACCAGTGCATCGCGAACTCGTTCGCGTCCGGCGAAGCCCTGGAGGATGCCCTCTTCATCAGCCCGTCCATGCTGTTTCAGGTCGACGAGATCGACACCCTTATCAACAGCATGAAGTCAGGCGACCCGCGAGCCGAGGCCATGATCGGAAAGATGCTCGAAATCTTCACCTCGTCTTCAAGCTCCTACACCATCCGAAGCAAGGCTATGGGCCGTGCTGAACTCATCAAACGCAAAAAAGAACAGAAAGAGAAAGGATTTGATTCCATGGCCGTTGACATTCAGAACCCGTACCTCGTCATCTTCGGAACGGCCATCCCGGAGATGTTTTTCCAGTCGCTCAACAAGCGCCTGCTCGCCAACGGCCTGATCGCACGATGCCTCATCTTCGAAGCCGGAGAACGCGGCAAAAAGAACCACGCACAATTCATCAGCGTTCCGCCTCCCATCATCCGACAGGTCAAAACAATCCTCAATTACGGTCAAAGCAGAGGAAATCTCTGCATGGAATTTCCGACGCCGATGATCATTCAGGCGACCGAGGACGCGGCCAAGCTCCTCGACAAGCTGGATGACAAGTACGACGATATCTACAGCAAGTACGACAAGCTCAAAGCCATCATCCCGACCGCATTCTGGGCTCGCGCATTCGAAAAAGTGTGCAAGCTGTCCATCCTGTACGCCGTCAGCGAGAACGTCAACGATCCCGTCATCTCCGTGGATGCCGTCAAGTGGGCCAGCCAGTTCGTGGAATACCAGATTAACAAGACACTGTTCCTCACCAACTCCTACACCTTCGAGAACCCGTTCGATGAGAAGTGCCAAAAGGCTCTGCGGTACATCCGCGAGGCTGGCGGGGTTTACACCCACAGCGCCTTGCTGAAACGCATGCACGAATCCAGAGAAATGTTCCGGCAGATCATCGACACCCTCAAAGAAAACGGCAGTATCGTGGCTGAGGAAGCCGAGTCTGGCGGCAGAAAACCGCTGGTATGCTATCGGCTGACGTGATAATTCCCAAAGATGATTCCCAAATCAAGAAATTCCCAAGATGATGGTCAGAAAAAAAATCTGACTTTTGGGAATTTATAGCCGATTTGGGAATTATTCGGGTATTTCTTAAGACAAGCAAAAATGACAGAAATGAGCTTAAATTAAATTCACAAAAATAATAAATTCCCCAATTCCCAAAAATTCCCATAGGGTCTTACATGCAGGTCTTTTTCAGCCATTTATATGCCAGGGCGCGATCTGGCTTGGGAATTTGGGAATTTATCTGATTTCCGCCTCAAAAGCACCCGTTTTTCGATTCCCGGAGCTCAAACCACGAAAAAAGCCGGTGGAAACATGTGCGAAACCACCGGCAGACTGGCGCAGGCACGTCGCCTGCGTCCGAAAGGAGTGCTGTACAATACCACGCGCATACACGAAAGTCAAGCCCGAAAACACAAAAAAGCTGACGGAGCGAATCTCCGTCAGCCATACCCTTAACCTCTTGAGGAATGGGATAATTCTTCAAAAGGTCATATAATCTACACCGGAAACGCCAAAAGTCAAATTCCTCCGCGAAAAAAAGAAAGCCGATGGAACGGAGTCCCTTGCCATTGAAAAGCGCCATTATTGCGCTTTCCCATCCTGTGTCTTTTTGCCGTTGCTGGTCGGGATGATGATCGGCTCTTCCGCCAGGAAGGGTTCGTCCGCGTCGATGGAATACGGCATCATCATGATCTCCAGCTCGTCCTCGGTGGGCTTATGCGGCTTCTCGCCTGCCTTCTTCGGCAGATGGATGGTGTGCCGGACATGCGCTGCGGAATCGCCGGAATTCGTGACGGTCAGCGCGAGCCGCCCGCCGGTCGCCGTCGCCAGGCTGAACGCGCGGTCCCCGTCGCTGACCTGGAACCACGTGTACGCGGAGGCCGTGTCAAGATCGGGCACGAAATCCAGCACGAACACATGTTCCAGGTTCTTCCACGGAGCCTCGTTCACGGTCACTTTGGTGGGGTACTTGCCTTTCCACGCGCCGTCCTTGTACACGAGCGTATTGCCCTTCATCAGGAAGACCGCCGACCGGTCGACGTTGCCGTCGATCACGAGGTCGGCAATATCGGGCTTGGCCGGTTTCTTCTTCTGCGCCTCAATGGCGTCGTCTTCGGAGGCACCGGGGAGCGTTCCGGTCTGTTTCAGCTGATTCGTCAGGGGCTTGTCCGTCCGCATGCTCATCTTGAACTTCAGCGGGATCGCCGTGTCGCGGTTGTTTTTCACCTGCAGGATGACGCTTGACCGCATGGGGCTCAGTGTCATCGTGACGTCACCGTCGACAAAGACGTTCTTCGTCTCCGGCGCAGTGGCGAAATCGGGCACGGAGTCCAACTCGAACGGCTTCTTTACGTCCGTCCACGGCTTCTGGTCGACCTGTACCGAGGTCGGCCGCTCTCCGTCGATTTTGAAGTAGATGACCCGGTTCCGGGTGAACCAGAACAGTGTGTCCGACTTCTTCGGGATTTCGGCGGAGAGCACGAGTTTCTGCCAGTCGAACGTGAGTCCACCGAAGAAATCCGGCATCATGAAGGGGTTCAGGAAGACGCCCGAAATCCACGGCGTCAGCGGCTGGGCCTGCGGGTGCATCTTCCCGTCCGTGGTGTCCTCATCGGTTGCGGCGGGGACTTTCGCTTCGGTTGAGGCAGGTTTCACATCAAGTTCGGGTTTCTGTGCGAAAACGGCGGTCGTGAGCGCGACGGTCAGGACGATTCCGGCGAGGCAGGCGGACAGGAGAGAACGGTGACGTATCATGTTATTGTAACCTCCATGAACTAAAATACAATGGGTTCAAGGGAAAGTCAAGTGGAAAACATAAAAAAGCAAACATCCACGTCAATCGGCAAGCCCACTTGCTCTGGTCGTCGGGACGCCGCGAGTCACTGCCCCGAAGTTATCCAATCACCCATTTTGAACCGGGAATGAGCGAAATCAGTTTCGTGCAAATGTAGCTTGAAACATATGCCGAAGCCGCAATGACCGGAATCGCAGCCCATATCGGAAGAACCGGCATCAGCCAAGATGAGTACTTGAATATGAAGAACATATGTACAAGATACATCCCAAAGGAATTCTTGGAGATATCAAGCACCAGCGGGTAGCATTTACCGGCCTTTTCAATGCATGTGAACAGCAAGAATGCACCGAAGGTAAACAGGACGCAGTTGATTGTGCAGAAGCACCATCCGATTTCCACTTTGGCAAGCAAATCCTCAATGGGAAGCTCTTTGCCTGCTCCGGGAATAGCCTGAAGATAGAACGACAGAATTGTGATCACAGCTCCAACCACGGTGCAAATGGAACCGATCAGGAGACGTTTCTTCTGATTCCAGTCAATATGCTCTCTGATGTAGTGTGCAAGCAAAAAATATCCGGGGTATCCAGCGAAACTGTAAAGCATATCATATTTGTTCCACCAGCATTGTCCCCAGATTTCGCCACCCCAGCGGTTGATGAACGGTACGCATGTCGTGATCAGCCAAATGCAAAGAAGGAAACGTTCCTGTCCTGCAGTGGCATTCCTGAGCCAGGGAGACAGAACCGGGATAAGCAGATACATTCCAATCAGAGGATACATGAACCATAAATGAACAGCGGTCATCGGGAAATTCAAGGGAACGTATGCGAGCATCTTCAGAGATTCCGACCATGAATTCATACCCATGAAATGCGGAATAATGCTGTACAGCACCATGAATACAAACATCGGCGGAAGGACCCTTTTGAAACGGCGCTTGTAAAATTCAGTCCACGTCATTTCTTCCTTCATGGGAAGAAGAAGATATGCGGAACAGATCATGAACAAAGGTACGGAGATTCTTGAAAGACCGTCCCAGATAGCAATCCAAAGCCTGTGGTCTTCCGACATGATAAGTGTACTGGATTCCGTTCCGTAAAAACACTCAGAGGAATGTACCATCAATACCAAAAAGCATGCAATGACTCTGAGGTAATCCAGAAATACGATTCGATTGTTGTTTTTTTCAGGCATAGGGAAGTTCTCCTGTGTCGTGTGAGGATTGATTGTATATGGTTCGAACTTATAAAAAATACCATGCAATGCAGAGAAAGTCAAGTCGGTTTCTCGAAAGAAAGGTCCCATCACTGCCCGAAACAACGGAATCGCGAGAAACGGCCATAATTCGCGCGACGCGGAAGCGCGGGCATGAGGTCGAACGAGGCCGCAAAGCCCCGCAAATCGCCCCAAAACGCGAAATTTCGGCCTTCCTCGAAAATAGAGGGGGTTGAAAAAACCGACCTCGAAAAAATCGAAAAGGTACTCCTTGGGGGTCTATGCTCTATGGCGCGCGGAAGGACTCCCCCTAATAGGCAGAGTTTCCGCGGCTGTCCGCCTTTTTTATTTCCCTCCCGTTTAAGGGGTTGCAAAGGGCGATTTGACGCGACTTGCGAGCGTTTGCCGGTTTGGGGACGTGTCGGCAAAAAGCGGCAAATCGCGTTTATCGGTGGGCAAATCAAGCCCGCACACGTTCCTTAGCAAGTTCCATGAGCCTGGGAAATTCACCCATAAGGTAGAGCGGAACATTCAGCAGACCGTTGTCAAGCCGAAGATTCTGCATGGATGTCCGAACCGACACCTCCGGTTTGTATTTCTCGCGATAAACATGAAGCGACTTGGCTTTGACATTGGTTCCGGATTTCACTTCAATGGGAACAATCCGCTCGGAGTCCTGAATCAGGAAATCGACCTCCGCTCTTCCGGTTTCGCTGGTCCAATAGCATATCGGGGAAATCCGCATGGATTGAAGCTGTTCCACGACATAGTTTTCCGCAAGACGCCCATTGAATTCGCTGAAAACATCCTGACTGTTCAGAATCGGTCCTGACGGGAGCGCGGCAAGTCTGCGAAGCACACCGACATCCGCAAGGTACAACTTGAATATCTTCCGGTCGACATGTGCAAGAAGCGGCAATTCCGGATGATTGACCATCTGAACTTTGTAAACCATTGACGCATTGAGAAGCCATTGCAGGGCGTCTTCAAACTCTCTGGCTCTTGCTCCTTCGCGGACTTCGCTGTAGAAGAAGCGTTTGTTTTCGCGGGCGAATTGGGTGGGAATGGAATTCCATATGCCGAACAGCTTCGGCGTGTCACTGATCGGAATGTGTTTGGAAAAGTCGGATTCATATGTTCTCAAAACGATGTCGAGTTTATCTTCGGTCTTTTCCACATCATGAGTTTCGATCCATGTCGAAAGGGGTTCCGGCATTCCTCCAAACGCAAGATACTCCCGAAGATAGTTGGCGAGCTTATCGGAAAAAGCTTCGGGAATCGGTTCAAGGGGAACGTTCTCAATGAATTCGTTGAGCATGGGTTCCACGGCATTCAGGAACTCTTTGAACGAACATGGTCTCAAGTCGAGAATCATAACCTTGCCAACCGGAAAGCTCGTCCCTTTCGTCAGGGAAAGCCCAAGCAAAGATCCTGCAGCGGCAATCATGTATTCCGGTGCATCTTCACAGAAGTATTTCAATGACGTCAAGGCCCGCGGACACGTCTGAATCTCATCGAATATCAGAAGCGTCTTGTCCGGAATTATCTTTGTGGCGGTAAAAGCTTCAAGACGGTGAATGATGTTTTTGGGGTCGAGATTGTCTCCGAAGAAAGTCGCAAGCCTGGCGTCTTTTTCGAAGTTGAAATACAAATGAGACTTGAACTCCTTGTCGCCGAACTCTTTAAGAAGCCAGGTCTTGCCACACTGTCTGACCCCGTTCAGGATAAGCGGTTTTCTGTCTTTGGAGCGTTTCCATTGCATCAGGTCATGAAAGAGGAATCTGGAAATCTTCATGTCGCACCTCCGGTGTTGCTGTTCTGACCATACTATACCACAAGAAAGCTGAATTGCAAATGGAAAACGTATTGTTCATGCGCTTTTTGTGAAAGATATACACATCATTCGCGCCAAAAACGTGATTTGCAAACACATTGTAGGCGCGAAGAACGTGGCATCATTATGCGTTTTTGGAACGAACAAGACATATGATGAATCAATTCTTTTTGGGGATTCCTATCCCATAACTTATTAACTATGAAAGGAAAAACATGCAAATCCAAAACGTACCGATCACGTCTGTGAAGCCCTATGAGAAGAATCCGCGGTTCAACGACGATGCCGTCGATGCCGTGGCACGGTCTATCAAAGAATTCGGCTGGCAGCAGCCCATCGTGGTCGACCGCGACATGGTCATCATCGTGGGCCACACAAGACTAAAGGCAGCCGAGAGCCTCGGTCTTACGGAAGTCCCGGTCATCGTTGCGGAGAATCTCACCCCGGAACAGGTCAAGGCATATCGCATCGCCGACAACAAGACCGGGGAGATTGCGGAGTGGAACTTCGAGCTTCTGCCGTTCGAGATCAAAGACCTGCAGGATGCGAACTTCGACCTGTCGCTTCTCGGTTTCGATTCCGAGGAGCTCGACCGTATTCTGAATGGTGACGCCGACAAGCAGGTGACGACCGGGGAAACGGAACCGGATGCTGTTCCGGAAGCTCCGGAAATCCCGGATAGCCGTCGCGGCGAGGTTTACCAGCTTGGCGAACACCGGCTGATGTGTGGTGACAGCACGAGCCTTGAAGACACGGCGAAACTCATGGGCGGTGAAAAGGCCGTTCTCTACCTGACCGACCCGCCGTATAATGTGGCACTGGAAGGTTCCACCGGCCTGACAATCGCGAACGACAACATGCCGACCGACGAGTTCAGGAAGTTCCTGGATGGCGCATTCAAGGCGGCGGCCAGTGTTCTGGCGGAAGGAACAAGCTTCTATATCTTCCATTCGGACAGCGAATCGGCCAACTTCCGTCTGGCGGCACAGCAGGCGGGGCTTGAAGTCCATGAGACTCTGTATTGGGTGAAGAACGCGCTGGTTCTCGGAAGATTTGATTATCAGTACATTACGGAAAGTTGCCTTTATGGCTGGACGCCGGGTGCCGCACATCGCTGGTTCAACGACCGTTGCCAGACCAATGCGATGCACTTCGACAAGCCGAAGTGCAACGATGTTCATCCTTCGATGAAGCCCGTGGAGATGCTCGTCTACCTTATCCAGAATTCGTCCAAGCACGGCGAAATCGTCCTCGACAACTTCGGCGGATCCGGCTCCACCCTGATTGCCTGCGAACAGACCGGTCGCGTGTGCCGGACGATGGAACTCGACCCGAAGTATTGCGACGTCATCCGCCGACGCTGGGCAGAGTTCAAGCATGGCGAAGGCTGCGACTGGAAGTCGCTGACCCCGGCAATTCAAGGCGAAACTATCGAACAAATGTGAGGTGTTTTGTGTACAAAACTTCCGAATGGGTTTCTCTCGGTCATCCCGACAAAATGGCCGATTTCATTTCGTGTTACATCCTTGACCGGTATCTGGAACAAGATCCGATGACGCGATATGCGCTCGAAGTCATGGTCAAAGATAACATCGTCACGCTCGGCGGGGAGATTACCAGCAAGGCACTGTATTCCGCGGATGATATTGCGGCATTTGTCCGGGTCGCGGTCAATCAGATTGGATACACGCGGGCATATCAGTTGTTCTGGGGAGAAGAGAACGCCATCAGTGGAAACAATGTTCTGGTTGCGGAGCATATCAGCCAGCAGTCGCCGGACATTGCTCAGGGTGTAAACAAGTCCGGCTGGGGCGACCAGGGCATCTTCTGGGGCATGGCGACCAACACGCCGGAGACGGACTACATGCCGAAGGACTGGTGGCTGGCAAGAAAAATAGGCTTACATTTGTACGATACTCGATATGCGGGCATCGACATCAAAACGCAGGTCACGATGCGGGATGACAGAATCGACGAAATCGTGGTCGCTGTCCCCATGAACCACCGTCATTTTGACGCTGACATCGCGGCTGCCGTGGCTTTCTGCTGCAACGGCAGTCGGGAATACAAACTCCACGTCAACGGCACTGGCCGCTTCGTCAAGCACGGCCCCATCGGTGATTGCGGCATTACCGGCCGCAAGCTCGCCGTTGACTTTTATGGCGGGAACTGTCGCATCGGCGGAGGCTCGCCCTGGACGAAGGATGGCACGAAGGCCGACCTCTCGCTCAATCTGCTTGCTCGCGCCAGGGCATTGTCCTACATCAAAGAGCATCCAGACTGCCCGGAAGTGTTCTGCTCGATCTCCTGCCGGATCGGCTCGCCTGAGATTCTGGTCGTATTCACGGATCGGCAGGGGAATGAACTTCTCGCCTACAGAGAATGCGTCAGCCCGGAAGAGGTCATCAAGCACTTTCGCCTGCGGGAACCGCGTTTTGCGGAGATGTGCAGAAACGGGCTTTTCACATGATGGCGGCGTTCACCTGGCTCTTCACGTTCATCAGCCTGGCCGGCACAGTGCTGAACGTCAGGAAGAACATCCTCTGTTTCTACCTCTGGGCCGTGGGAAACGTGGCGTGGCTCGGTTTCGATGTCGCGTCGGGGCTGTACAGCCGTGCTGTGCTGGACATCGTTCACCTGGCGTTCGCCATCTGGGGGATATTCGCGTGGAGGGAGCCGAGGGATACCCGCCCATCCGTGTGATGGGCGGGGTGTGAAAAGAAGATTACTTCTCCTCGAAATTGACTTCGTAACAGAGGGAAATCTTGAGGTTCGGATCGGCGTCAGGTGCGGTAATCGTGAGCACGTTGTTCTCGCAAGTCCACTTCACGGGCTTCTCCGAGCCGAAGAGCTTCACACCTTTCACGGGGGCGTCGAGATCGGTCACGACGATCGGCGCGCCGGGTTTCGGGATCAGGAGCGTGAAGACGTAGAGCTTGCCGTTCTTCGTGGTGAAACGGAGGTCTTCGGTCGTGGCGGCCTTGCCCTGTCCCTCGTTGAATCCCTGGTCACGGAGTGCGACGCCTGCGTCTTCGGATTGCGGACCCGCGCCGTATTTCTTCCAAGTTTCCGTGCCGTAGATGCCCTCGCCGTTGATCTTCAGCCATTCGCCAACGCCCGCGCATGTGGCGCGGACTTTCTCGTCGACCTCGCCATTGCCACGGATGGGTACGCTGAGGAGCAGGTTGCCACCCTTGCTGACGATGTCGATGAGCATGCGAATGACCGTTTCCGGCGTCTTGTAGCCGTTACGGTCGTAGATGCCGCGGTCGTAATGCCAGTTGCCGATGCAGGTGTCGGTCTGCCATTTGGGTTTCACGATCTCGTTCGGCACGCCGCATTCGATATCCCACACCATGCCCTTGCGCTGTTCCTCGTTCAGGACCTTGCTGCACGCCACGACCTCCTGTTTGCCGTGGTTGAGCTGGTACATCTTGTTGTAGAAGTATGTGGTCAGCTCGATGCCGTCGTTGAACGTGGGATAGAACGGCGCGACGGTGTCGTCGTAGTAGAGGACCTCCGGCAGATAGTCGTCGATGAGCTGTTTGTGGCGGTTCATGAACTTTGTGCGGTACGCCTCGGATGGCGGCGGGACGATGTTCGGGTCCCAGTTCCAGTGGCCGCTGTCCTTGGACGGCTCGTGCTGCTGGGCGTAGAGTTCCTGCGGATCGAGCCCGAGCTCGCCCCACCAGGTGCCCGCGCCGTCCTCCTTCGTCAGAAGGCCATCGAAGTTGCGGGAGGTCTCATACCAGTTCCAGGCGTGCGACGCGTGGACGCTGACGCCCCAATGGAGACCGACGCCGCGGACGGCCTTGCTCCATTCGCCGATGATGTCGCGATGCGGACCGACCTTGACGGAGTTCCATTCCTGATATTTGCTGTTCCACAGATCGAGATTGTCGTGATGATTCGCCATGGAGACGACATACTTTGCGCCCATGCTTTTGAAGAGCTGCGCGAGCTCCTGCGGATCCCACTTTTCGCCTTTCCACTCGTGGATCACGTCCTTGAACCCGAACGTCTTCTGGTCGCCGTATTTCTCCTTGTGGCGGTTGAAATGCCAGTGGCTCGGGATGTACATATTCCGGGCGTACCAGTCGCCGGATTCCGGCTGGCACTGCGGCCCCCAGTGCGTAAAAATGCCGAACTTTGCATCCTTGTACCACTGCGGCGTTTGGAAATTCGCCTCCATGGATTCGATCGTCGGGGCAAACAGCGGTTCGACTGTTTCGTTTTTCTTTTCCTCCGTGCAGGACGGCAGGACGCATGCGGCAACCGTAGCGAGGACGATCATGGTCGGGACGAGCAGTTTTTTCATTTGTGTGGCTCCGTAGCTTTTTCTATGTTATAGTTTGTTATCGTTTTTTGTCAAAGGGGCGATTACTGTTTTTTGAGGCGGAAGACGAAGCCGCCACGACCAAGCGCGTCGACGGTGATTTCGTCGCCTGCCTTTGCCGTGCCATCCGCGAATCCGAACGAAGTGCGGTTTTCGCCGTCACCGATCTTCTCCCAAGCGAACGTTTCGCCAGGCTTGCCGGGCACTTTGAATTTGAACGTGCGGGCTTCGTTCTTTCCGTTGATGCCGCCGATGTACCAAGTGTTGCCTTTACGGCGAGCGAGGATGGCGGAATCGCCGGGTTCGCCGCCGAGATACTTCGTGTCATCCCATGTGGTCGGGAGTGTGGCGAGGAACTCTTTTACCTTGTCGGGAAGCGACCTGAACGAGGACGGGCGATCAGCCATGTGCTGCGCCGCGGATTCAAAGACCACGGGAAGCGCCAGTTCGTGGGCGTGGGAAGTGGTGTGCCTGTGCTGGGAATCGGTGAATGCGGTGGGCGTGTAGTCCATCGGGCCGACGACGTTGCGGATGAAGGGCAGCGTCGTGTTGTGTTCAGCTCCGGCCTCGGTCAGCACGTCGTTGTTGTTGTACATCTCCGCGCCGAAGACCGCCTCCATAGACATGAGGTTGGGCCAGGTACGGGACCAGCCTCGCGGCAGTGTGCAGCCGTGGAAATCCACCATGACCTTGTGCGCGGCAGCATCGCGGAGGATATCGACATAATACTTCATCATATCTTGTTTGTCGCCGCCGAAGAAGTCGATCTTCACGCCTTTCACGCCCTTGCTGTTCAGCCACGAGAATTCCTTTTCGCGTGCCTCATGCGTGATGAAACGGTCGCGCGGTCCTCCCATGACGCCCGTGTGTTCACCGCCGGAGTTGTACCAGAGCCAGACGCCGATGCCTTTTTCCTTGGCAAGCGCAAGCGCGTCATCGATGTTGCCGCCGTTACCCATCACGTCCCATTCCCAGTCGATCAGGACGTTCGGCCAGTTCATATCGACGGCGAGGTTGATGTAGTCTTTCACGACTTGGAAATCGCGACTGCCGCTGTTGTGCGCCCAGTAGACCCAGGCGGCCATGCCGGGCTGAATCCAGGTGGTGTCGGCGATCGCGCATTCCGGCGCGAGATCATCAATAAGCGTGGATTCCACGATATTCGCGAGAGAACCGATGATCGCGGCACGCCACGGAGATTTCCACGGGAGCGTGGTTTTCGGATTGACCGCACCATGTCCGTTGCTCTCCCATTGTTCCGGGTAGGTCGTGCGGATCACGCCTTTTTCCTTGTCGCTGATCTTCAGCAGACATGCACAATAGGATCCGTCGAATCCGGTTTCGGAGATCAGGCCCCACACGGTTTTGCCCGCATTATGGAAGAAGATCGGATATTCCACGAGCTTATCCGGCAGACTGGATGCCGCATATTCCGGATAAAGGTCTTCGTAGCCGAGTTCGCGGCGCTGGAGACGAAACGTATCGGTCTCCGGGAAATGGTATGCCGTCGACTCGCCTTGGAATTCCACCGAAGTGCCGGTAGTGCCGTCGAGTTCATAACGGAACGCGAAGGAATCCGCACCGAGACGAACCGTCACACCGATCTCGCTTCCGTCCTGATTCGAGAAGATGAGCGTCTTCTCGTTCATGCGGTAGGAGCGTTCAGAACGCTTTCCGCTGACGGCTTTGTACTGTCCGGCGGCGAGAGTCGCCTTCTTCGGGATGCCGCCCTTCAGCGTCATGGATGCAATATCGTAGTTCGCACGGTCGGATTTCAGCCCCAGCTGGACTTTCATGACCTCTTCATTGCCGCGTTTCACCTGAAGCATATTGCCTTCGACAAGGTATACGGCGAGGGCGTCCTGCGCGATGTATGACGCATCCGGCGCGGTCAGGATCAGGTTTTCGGGGAGCTTTTCATCGTCGCATGCGCTAAATATTGCGGCAAAGACGGTCGCGAGCAAAATAGCGGCACATGGCAGAGTTTTTTTCATAGAGAAGTTTTTCATCGGGGAGACCTCTTTTGTTGTTATAGGTGTTCGTTATTCGGAGTTATTCTCGTGCACTGAAAAAACAATAGCATAGTTTTTATCCGTTTTCAACGATAAGAAACGACATTTTTGCGTTAAAGGAACGTTAAAACGATATTTTATCGCAAAACGTAACGTTAGATAACATATCAAGCACAATACAAATTCCTCCAGACAAAGTCCGCGGGATGCCCTCCCACATCCCGCTTCGTCGATCACTCTGCAACTCTGAATTTGCCCTTGACGTCGCTCTTCACGATGCGGGGATTCTCCTTCGTGCTGATCTCGCGGAAGATGGAACCGTAGAGCGTCTGTTCCGGCGTCTTGCAGTCGGTCGGAGTCCAGAGCTGACGTTCGAGGATGGCTTCGAGAATCTCTTTGCAGTTCATCGGGTGGTCGGGACCGGCATCTTTGAGGACGATGACGGCGGCGTTCAGCAGGGACAGGCGCTTGACCGGCTTGTCGGACTCATGGGCGGGGTTGATGGTATATTCATCTTCCTCATCCTCGGCATCGGGCTGGAACTCGGCAGCCTCGTCTTCGGGGAGAACCTCGACGGTGGCGGGTTCCTCCGTTTCCGGCTCTGCCGCTTCCTGCTCGGTGGCCTCGGACTGTTCGACTGGCTGTTCGACCTCGGTAGCCTCAGTCTCAGTTTCGACTTGCTCGGCAGCCTCGGTGTTGGCTGGCGTGACAGGCTGTTCCTGTTCGGACGCGTCCCCGCCGAGCTCGACCCGGCTGGCCGGCACGTTGAATTCCTTGTTCTTGCCGAGGCTGCACACACGCAGACCGTCTTCCAGAATCTCGATGACCTTTGCGTGGATGAGATTCTTGCCGACCTTGACGCGGATGATGCTGCCGATTTTGACTTCGCTGATGTTGCTCATGGATGACCTCCTGTTGTTGTGTTGAGTGAGCGTATTCGAGCGGACGACATTACTTAAAGCGCATGTTTCGGCTTTATCCAGCCGATTTTGAACTTAAACCCAGAAATAATCGAATAAAAAACCAGAAAGGAAGTTTTTCATGGAAAACCAAAGGAATCTGCTGGCCTTGAAGCCGGATCAGCTCGTAGACGTTCTGGTCAAGTCCGGCTTCCGGGATATGACACTGGAACTGCTCCACAGCGACTTTGACCTCGGAGCACCCCGGAACCCGGACGGAACCGTCAACCTTATTCACTACATGGCGTGGATTTTGAAGGAGATGTACAATGGCGCTGAACCCGACCAAGCTTAAACCCATCGAGATTGTGCGAATCGTGAACACGACGCCGCTGATGGCAGTGCTGAACGACAGACAGCTTCGGCGGCATCGTGACCGTGCAGGCTTTCGCATCAGCGATGACGGCGGTCAGACCGTGAACCTGTTCAAGTATGCCGCCTGGCTTCGTGCCGAACTTATGCTGAGGCAGAGCATGACGCCGCTGACGTATGAGGAAAAGAGGAACGCCGCCCGCAACCGGAATCTCGCGATGGCGATGGCAGGCCGCGACATCGGGGAGTTGCCGGAAGTCGTGAACCCGGAGAGGAAGAAGCGGTGCCGGACAAACTTCCGAATGTTTTGCGAAGAATATTTCCCGGAGACGTTCTCGCTGGAATGGTCGCCCGACCATCTCAAAGCCATCCATAAAATCGAGACGGCGGTTTTGAAGGGCGGCCTGTTCGCTCTGGCGATGCCGCGCGGTTCCGGCAAATCGAGCTTGACGGAGGTAGCGGCTATCTGGGCTATGCTCTACGGGCACCGCGAGTTCATCATGCTCATCGGGGCTACGGAATCCGCGGCATTGGAACTGCTGGACTCCCTCATGACCGAGTTTGAGATCAACGAACATCTTGCCGCCGACTTCCCGGAGGTCTGCTATCCGATTCAGCAGCTCGACGGTATCGCGAATAGATGCGCCGGTCAACTTTACCACGGGGAAAGGACACGCATTACCTGGACCAGCAACGAAATCGTTCTGCCGACCATCAAAGGCAGCGCGGCGAGCGGCATCGTTGTTCGCGTGGCCGGAATCACTGGCCGAATCCGCGGCATGAAATACAAGCGGCCGGATGGACGCAGTGTCCGACCGAGCCTCGTTGTGATCGACGACCCGCAGACGAGCGAAAGCG
>JBGUKB010000079.1:0-18969 GCA_045114235.1 Victivallales bacterium | reverse complement strand
CATCGTCATGGCGTTTGCGTCTCCTCAGACAGGGCTTCGAAATCTATTTCGAGCGGGACGAGCGAGTGTTCCGCGACAAGTTTTTCGGCTTCTTCCGGGGTCAGGGGGTTCGTTGTTCCGTCGGAATAGAGGACCATCGAGCTGCGTTTGTCGCCATGCGCGCCGGGCGGACACATAAGGATCGGGACGGGCTCCTGAATCGATTCGTCGAACACGACCGAGGCGGGCACGGGAAACACCAGATACGGGGCATCGACTTCCACGCGTTCTCGGCGAAGATAGGGAAACCTGCGCTCGTAATGAACACTCCGGCAGAGATACTCTTTTTTCAGGCGATGTCTCATTTCGGCGGCGGATTCCCCCGGGTGAGGCTGGTGCGTTTGGAAATCTTTCCCGGCCGCCTTCTGAATCAAATCGGCGATGGTCCATTCGGGCGGCAATTCGCCCCCTTCCCCATCGGGGACCTCGCTCATCATCCTGTAGATCCATTTCTGATGGCTGTTGCAACGGCTGATGTCCCGCTTCGGTTGCGGGGGCAAGAGGAACATCAGGATCACCAAATTGACCGTGACCACCAGGAGAACGATAAAGGTCTTCCGGAAACTGAGGTCGTGAACCTTGAACTGTTTCTTCCAATCCATCGTCATTCGGCCCTTTCCATTTTGCCGTCTTCGGCGGTGCGTTTCAGTTGGTGACAATTTGTAACCAACTCACAACTCTCTTTGGCTAAGCACTTTTTGAGAACTATCCAATAGTTGGAGGCGTGTCGGGGGCTTATTCTTCTTCGGCGCGGGAAAGGAGCTCTTCGCGGAATGCCTTGGTGTAGAACTGGCCGCAGTGGCCGCCGTTGGAGAACCAGGTGATGCGGTCGCCGAGCGTTTCGTCGAGGAACTTGCGGTCGGCATCGTTGATGAGGATGTCGTCCCAGGCGTGGATCATGCGGATGGACTTATTGTTCTTGAGCGTGGATTCGACGGCGCGGAGGCCGGATTCGGCGGCGAGCCGGTCAAGTTCGCTGATATCCTTGCCCATCTGAGGGAAGAGGAAACGCGTGATGTACTCCATGAACCCGATGTCGCCGACCTCGCGGTAGAAGTCCTCGCGGTTGAACATGGTGCAAGGGGCCTCAATGGGGAGGGGATACTTGCCCTCGCGCTGGGTCTTCTCCAGGTCTTCGGTGAGGCAACTCTGGATGGAGAACGCCACGAAGAACTTGGCGACGTCGTCGGCCACGAGCGGCGGACGCGTGAAGGTCTCCGGCTTTTCGGGATCGAACGGCGGGATCACCTCTTTCGTGAGGACGTACTGGAGCCCGGCCCCGGTGGAGACCTTTTCCACGGCCTCGTCGAAGGTCCAGTCCTTGGTCACGGCGGCGTAGGAATCGGCGGTCTGAAGCGCCGTGATCAGGTCGGCGGGCGGGTTGATCGGGAGATAACGGCTGATGCCGAGGGTGTTTTCCTTTTCCTCCATGGCGGCGATGTGGCAGAGCTCGATGCCGCCCATGGACCATCCGGCGAGGACGATCCGCGGGTCCTTGATCTTTTCGTCTTCGCGGAGGTCGGCGAGGATTTTCTGCAGCACGGTGCGCATCTTGGCGGCGTCGTGCGGGGTGTAGCCGGGCAGTTTGCCGTCGGTGGCGGTCATGAAGCGCCAGTTGAAGCCGTTGTCGACCAGGACGACACTGTAGCCGGCGTTGTAGAACTCCTCGGCGGTAGCGAGTGCGGTCTGGCTGTTGTAGATGCTGCCGATGCCGGGGATGATGATGGCGAGCTTTTCAGGCGGGACCTCGTTTTCGTCCTTCGGCTTCGGCGCCTCGAAGAACCCGTATCTGAGGCGGGAGCGTTCGGGGTCGATGCCGACCTCGACCTTGCGTGTGTGGATCTTGTCCTCGAAGTCGGAGTTGAAGATGGAGAGGCGCGCGTACCACCAGTCGTGGTCCTTCTGCGGCACGAAGTAGATCGCGCGGAGGGTGTCGATCACGGGGCCGAGCGAATGGTAGTCCTTCAGGACCATGCGGCGGCCGTGGAGGTTTTCCGGCATCGTGGTGCCCTGGTCAGGCGGGAGCTCGGGCAGGCGTTCGTGGTAGACGTCCTTCGCGTAGTCGTAGTACCATTTGTCAAGCTGGAGCTCGCGGTTCAGGAGCTGCATCATCACGTAGGTGCGGTACGGGTCGGCGGACCCCTTGATCGCGTTCACGAACTGCGGATGCAGCGACACGACGTTGTTGACGTACGCCCAGCTGGAGTAGGGCAGGTAGGTTCGGATGTCCAGCAGGTAGTCGAAGATGCTGCCGATGTCGTCACGGACGTTGATGTGCTTGCTGCCGGGGATGATGAGGCGGCAGCCCGGGCCGATGCCCCAGGTGGCGAACATGCGGCCGAAGTCGGCGTCGGTCTTGTAGAGGTGGAACCAGTATTCCGCGGGGTCGAAGAGCCCGGCGATGCCGACGGTGGAGTTCAGCAGGAAACGCCCCGTCTCGGCGCCGGCGCATTCCCATTCGGCGCTGCCGAGCGAGGAAATGAGGCGGCCGGGGAACGCGAGGTTGTGGCAGGCGTTTTCGATGCACTGGATCACGGGGCGCGGCAGGACGCTGGACCAGATCCAGCCCAGCGGACGCGCGATGTAGTCCATGATCACGCAGTCGACCTCGAACATGCTCCGGTTGAAGCCTTCGATCGGGTCGTGCCCGGAGAGCTCGCCGATGAGGCGCGAGGTCGGCCAGGGGCCGGCGGGTTCCGCGATCGCCGTCTCGTCGGCGGGCGCTTCCTCCGGCGCGGAGCTCCGGCAGGCGCCCAGGAGCAGCGCGAAAACGATCATGAATGCGGCCAGAAAACGGTTCCAGTGTTTCGATCTCATAACGGCGCTCCTTTCCTTGAGTGCGGGCGTATTTGTGCTGATGATTTGATTGCTGAATTGAGGCGGAGTTGATTCTCCGGTTTATTTCTTTTTCGGGTCTTTCCGTTCGGCGGCGGGCTCGTCCGAGGGGCAGGCGCAGCCGATCCACTTGGCGCAGCCGGTCGGGTCGCAGCCGTCGAAGCAGAACGTGCAGAGCTTGCATTTCGGGAGCCCGATGGCCTCGACGAGCTGGTCGATGGTCTGGTATTTCAGGGTGGTGAGGCCGAGTTTCTGGCGGATTTTCTCGACCATGCGTTCATAGCGCGGAGTGCCGGCTGTGATGTACTCGCGCAGGACTTCCGGCGTGGGCTCGCCGCCCTCGAGCTCGGCGATGATGCGGCGCGCGGCGAGGTCCATCACGGAACGCGACCGCGAGAAGTTGAGGAAGAGGCAGGGGAAGGCGAGCGGTGGGGAGGCGGAGCGCAGATGGACTTCCTTCGCGCCTCGTTCGAGCAGACGGCGGGTGACGTCGCGGAACTGCGTGCCGCGGACGATGGAGTCGTCGCAGAAGAGCAGGCGTTTCCCCTCGATCTGGTCCTGCACGGGGAGCAGCTTCATCTTCGCGATGAGGTTGCGATGGGACTGCACCTGGGGCATGAAGCTGCGGAGCCAGGTGGGCGTGTATTTGACGAGGGCGCGCAGATAGGGGCGGCCCTTCTTGTTCGAGTAGCCGATGGCGTGCGCGACGCCGGAATCGGGCACGCCGCAGACGGAATCGACCTCGACGGCATCGTGTGCGGCGATGCGCGCGCCGTTCTCGTAGCGCACGGTCTCGGTGTTGCGCCCTTCGTAGTCGGAGGAGGGATAGCCGAAGTAGACCCAGAGGAACGAGCATATCTGCATGGTCTCCTCGGCCGGGCGGAGCTGCGTGACGGATTCGGCGTCGACCAGCACGATCTCGGCGGGGCCGAGGTCGCGCACGAACTCGTAGTCGAGGTTCGGGTAGGCGGAGGTCTCCATGGAGACGGCCATCGCACCGGGCTTCTTCGCGATGGAGACGGGCGTGCGGCCGTAACGGTCGCGGGCGGCGTAGATCTTGCCGTCCGCCATGACGAGCATGGAGCAGGAGCCCTTGATACGGTGCATGGCGTAGGAAATGCCGTCCTCGATGGTCTTCTGGGTGTTGATGAGCGAGGCGACGACTTCGGTCGGGTTGTGCTCGCCGTTGCTGTGCTCGGCGAAGTGGATGTGGTGCTCCTCGATGGCCTGCCGGGTCAGCTCCTCGATGTTGTTGAGCTTGCCGACGGTCACGATGCTGTACATGCCGAGGTGGGACGCGATCAGGAGCGGCTGGTCGTCCATGTCGCTGATGACGCCGATGCCGCACTTCGCGCCGCGGAACCGTTCCAGGTCGGGTCCGAACTTGGACCGGAACATCTCGTTGGAGATGTCGTGGATGGAACGGATGATGGAACCGTAGGGATTGGTGACGGCCATGCCGCCGCGGACCGTGCCCAGATGCGAATGATAGTCGACCCCGTAGAAGAGGTCGTCCACGCAGTCACCGTTAGAGACAACGCCGAAAAAACCGCCCATAGCGAGCTGCTCCTTAAATTTGGGTTGGGGAAAATGCAATGCTATAATATAGCATGAATCCGGCTAAAAACGAATTTTTTTTTTGAAAAACCGGCGTTCGGACGCGTTTTTTTTGACGGCGCGGGCCCCGGAAAGCCATTTCGGCGTTTTTTTTCAAAAAAAACGGAGAAAATGACCGTTTCCGGCTTTCATAAATCAGGATTTGTGCTATCTTATTCTATTAGTCTTTAACGCAACGACGGAGAAGGATCGGAATGGATTTGGATCAGGGCATGGAAGAACGCAGCGTGTGGAATTTCGGAAACTACCTCCGGACCGCATTGTTTCTGCTGTTCGCCTGCGCGATTTTATCACACGACAGGACGGACCTGTATTTGCTGGAAGGCGGGATCGACGGTCCGGCGATCTACCACAACTGGATCGGGTTTCTCGGGGCGCATACCGCCCGGATCATGTTCTACACGTTCGGACTGGCGACCTATCCCGTCCTGCTGATCGTGTTCCTGCTGCTGCTCCGGCGGTTCATCCCCGGCCTGCCGCGCAAAGGCACGCTGTGGTGGGCGCTTCCGGTCATCCTGCTCGGCGCGTCCATGCTGTTCGCCATGTGGCCGCAGCAGTTCATCGCGGAGACGGACCGTCTGGGCATCGGGCGTATGGAGCAGTCCCTGCTGGCGCTGTCCGGCGGCGTGATCGGGGCGGCGTTGGCGGCGCCTCAGGCGTCCGCATCGATTGACGCCGGCCTGATCCGGCGTTATATCGGCGACGTGGGGACGATCCTCGTGGCGCTGGCGTTCCTGCTTCCCGGAGTCGTTTTCCTGTTCATCCGCGACTGGCTTCCGCTCCTCAGGATCGCGTTCAAGGCCGATCCGAAGCCGCAGGAAACGCAGGAAGAAGAAGGGCAGGACATCCAGCCCGTGCCCGCCGGACGTCCCGGACGCATCTACACGCCGGAGGGCGAAGCCTGGACCCCGCCGGCTTCCGCTGCGCCGGAAATCCATCAGTACGGCGACGAAGCACCGGAAGGCGAAGCACCGGAAGGCGAGGCGGAAGATAAGGCGTCCGGGCTCAAGAACGCCCTCGGAAAGTTCCTCGGCCTGCGCAAAGCGCCGGAAAAACCAGGCAATACGAATACGGAAGCCGAGAACGAGGACGGCGGCATCATCGCGCCGCCTGTCCGGCCTCCGGCTCAGGCCATGCAGAGACCCGGTGCCGTGATCCGCGACCCGAACGAAGTCGTCGCGCCGCCTCGGAACCGCAGAAACGTCCAGCCCGCGCCGGGCGCGGTCATCCGCGATCCGGACGAGCTTATCGTCACGCCGCGTCCACGGCCCGCGGTTCCCCCTGTCCCTGCCGCGCCTCAGCCCGTCCCCACGCCTGCGCCGCAGCCGGCTCCCGTACAGCCCGCCCCGGCCGTTGAGCCCGCACCTCAGCCTCAGGAAGCATACGACGAACCGGAAGAACCCGCGACCGCAAACGACAACGACATCGAACTGGAAGCTGGCATCGAGGAAGAACCCCCTGCCCCTGCCGTTGAGCCCAAGCCCGCGCCGCATGTGATCCCCGTTCAGACCTTCGCCGAAAACAAAAAGAAATTCGACAGCGCGCCGCCTCCGCCCGCCCCCGCGAACGAACCTCCGCCGCCCCCGCCGGTCTACGAGGAATACCATCTGCCGAGCCCGATGCTGCTGGACCGCCACGGCGACGCGATCGCCGAGGAGGACCAGGCGTACATCCGCGAAGCGAGCCAGAACCTGGAAAAGACGCTGGAGAGCTTCGGCGTGAACGGCTTTGTGTCGAACATCACAGTCGGGCCGCGCGTCACGCAGTTCGAGATCGCGCTGCATCCGGGCGTCCGTGTGGAGAAGGTCACCAGCATCCAGAACAACATCGCCATGGCGATGGAGGCGCAGAGCATCCGCATCCGTGCGCCAATCCCCGGAAAAGACGCCGTCGGCATCGAAGTCCCGAACAAGGCGTCCAGCACGGTCTATCTGCGTCCGCTGCTGGAATCCGCCACCTGGCGCGACTCCCATGCGGCGATCCCGATCCTGCTCGGACGCGACATCGCGGGCTCGGTCTACCTGACCGACCTTTCCAAAGCGCCGCACCTGCTGATCGCGGGCTCCACCGGCTCCGGCAAGTCCGTCTGCATGAATACGCTCATCATGAGCCTGCTTTTCCGGTTCTCGCCGGACAAGCTGAAGCTCATCATGGTCGACCCGAAGGTCGTGGAGCTGGAGATGTACCGTCCGATCCCGCACCTCATCACGCCGGTCGTGAACGACCCGAAGAAGGTTCCGCTGGCGCTCCGCTGGGGCGTCAACGAGATGGAACGCCGCTACATGGTCCTCGCGAAGGTCAAGGCGAAAAACCTCGCCGCGTTCAATTCCCGCCCGCCGGACCCGCAGCCTGTCATCGACGACTACGGCGAGATCGTCCCGCCGAAGCTCCCGATCCTGATCATCATCATCGACGAGCTCGCCGACATCATGATGACGGACGCGAAGAGCGACGTGGAGACCAGCATCTGCCGCATCGCGCAGAAGGGCCGCGCCGCGGGCGTCCACCTGGTCATCGCCACCCAGTCGCCCCGCAAGGAGGTCGTCACCGGCCTCATCAAGGCGAACATCCCCACCAAGATCGCGTTCCGCGTCAGCAACGGCATGGACAGCCGCGTGATCCTGGACGCCGTCGGCGCGGAGAAACTGCTCGGCAACGGCGACATGCTGTTCAATCCGCCCGGCGCAGCCGTCCTCGAACGCATTCAGGGCGCGTACGTCTCCGACAACGAGATCGGAAAGGTCATCGAGGAAGTCGCGGCGCAGCGTCCGCAGACGTTCGACGAGGGCATTTTCGCAGGCGCTGACGAAGAGGACGAAGAGGAAGACGCCAAAGGCCGCCGCGGCAAGGGAAAGGCATCCAAAGGCGGTTCCCGCGACGGCGGAGGCTACGACGACGAAATGGACGACTACGACGAAGTCGACGGCATGGCGAATTCCGACATCGTCAGGGCCGCCGCGGACAAGTATCTGGAGCCGACCGACCCGCCCATCATGGTCCGCGCGCTCGAGATCATCATCAACGAGCAGCAGGTCAGCACGTCCTATCTCCAGCGCAGACTCGGCATCGGCTACAACAAGGCCGCCGACATTATTGATAAACTTGAACAGCGCCACGTGATCAGCGCCCCGCTTCCCGGCGGGCAGAAACGCACGATCCTGATCACGGACGGCCTGGAAACGCCCAATGACTGAGGTGTCGCAACATGACTGATCCAGAAGATCCCGAAGCAAAGAACGAACAGGAACTGAATCTCTTTTCCGATCAGCCCGCTCCCGGAGACACGCCCGCGGAGCAGGACCCCGGCACGTACGCATTTCAACCGGACGACCCCGCACGGGATCTGTCTGCGGAACCGGAATCCAGCGTTTCCGCCGAATCCGCGGAAACCATGTCCGATGAGCCTCAGGTCGTGTCAACGGAAACTTTGTCCGGCAATGAACCCCCGGTCGCGCCCGCGGAGCCGCAAACAACTACTGCGGAAGCTCCGGTCGATTCCCCTGTCGTCGCGCCGCCTCCGCCGCCCCGGAAACAGCCTGCGCCCGCCCGGCCCGGCATCGTCCTGCCCCGCGGCGGACGCACGTCCGGCCAGCAGTCTTCCGCCGCCCCGGCATCCGCGCAGAAACACAAACCGCTGCCGCACGCGCTCCAGCCGGGCCTGTCGCTCGGACAGATGCTCGCGGCCATCCGCAACGCGCGCGGGATGTCCCAGGAGGACGTCGCGTTCGCGACGCGCATCCGCACGGAATACATCGTCGAACTCGAAGCCGACGAGATCCTGAAGACGCTCCCGCCCGTTTACGTCTCCGCATACGTCCGCAAGCTTATCGAGGTCTATGACCTTCCCAAGGCGGAAAGCGACGTCCTGCTGGACAAATTGCACGGCGAAACGCCGCAGGATCCCGAAGAGCTCCCGGAAAAGCTCATCGAATCCGTGAACGAGGGCGCGCTGGTGAACGAAGGCGAGAACAAACGCATCCGCAACATCACCATCGTCATCTTCGCCGTCATCGGCATCGTCGCCGCCGCCATCCTCTGGCTCGCCGTCCTCGTGATCGTCAAATACGTCAGGACTTCGGAGCCCGTTCCAGGGCGCAATCCCGCGATCGAGAACTCCGGTTCCGCCCTGCCCGCCGAAGAACCCGTCTCCCAGACGGTCCACATGGACGAATCGGAGCTGGACGCCCTGATCGTCCCGGAAACGCCCTCCATCTCCGTCCTGAAGATGAGCAAGTCGCCCGGCGTACGCGATTCGCTGTGACAGATACGGCTTCCGGTTTCCGGCGCATCCGCCCGGAAACCTGGAACGACAAAAAAACATGCCCGGCATCATTGCGGCCGGACATGTTTTTTGTGCTTAAATGAAGCGGTAATTACTTCTGGAGGAGCGCGTCGAGCGTCCTCTGCGCGGCTTCGAGCTTCAGCTGAAGGTCGATCACGTCCTGCGCCTGCTTGTCCCGCTTCGTGCCCAGGGTGTCGACTTCCTTCATAAGCTTGTTCGTGACAGCGGCGTTGTACGTGCTGCTCCGGATGCGGCCGCCGTATCCCCACATGGATTCGACGCTGACCTGCTGGGACCCGACGGAGGACATGCCCAGGGAATCGCGGTCCTGGCTGATGGTCTTCTCCGTCGTTTCCAGGCGCTTTTTCGCTTCTTCGAGCTCAAGCTCGAGCTTGCGGACCCTCTGCTGCTGGGCGTTAATCCGGCTGTCCTTGTAATGCTTGTCCTCGCCGGCTCTGCGCTTTTCCGCCTTCGCCTTCTGTTCGGCTTCTTCCTTGGCAAGGGCTTTCTTCTGCTCGTCCAGCTTTCTTTCGTAGCGGGCGGATTTGATCGGGTCGTAGCCGAACGCCTGCTGGTATTTGAGCGGCATGTCGGAGAACTTGATGAACTTGCAGCCGCCCTTGTAGGCGAGCGTGATCCCGTTCGGCTTCTTGTCGAGGATGTAGGCGTCCTCCAGGACTCTGCCGTCTTTCAGCGTGACGGTATGCGTCTCCTTGTCATTGTCCGCATCCGCGGCGTACACGGTGGCACCGGCAAAAAGCACCGCCGCAAGAATCGCAAAACGTGTGATACTCTTCATTTTCCGCCTCCTTCCAGGGCGCTCAGCTTTTCAGGTTTCCGGAACACATAGGACGGGATTTCGATGTTCGCTTCAAACGAAATCAGCTTGAGTTTCGTGGCTCCGTCCGGCGAGAAATTGTACGTCAGCGAGGGAAGCACCACGTCGCCGTAGTCGCGATAGTTGAAATACTGCGTCGTATGGACGCCGTCCTCCCTGGTGACTTCGAACTGGCGGAGCAGGTCGGACCGCTTTCCGATCCAGAGCCTGATCTTGACGTTCCGGTCCCGGCGGAAGCATGCGGAAATCACGTCGCATTCCTCGCCGCAGGCGTCTTCGGCCGTCTCCAGAAGTTCGGCGTCGGCGAAGATGTCCTGGAAATTCACATGGAACGGGATCGCCTGAAGCAGGGCGGCGTGCATTTCCGCGATGTCGTCCGCGGTCATGTCGATCACCTCGCCGCGCACATACATCCATCCGGACGAACCGTTCAGGCAGAACACTGCGGAACGGTCGTCGTCCAGCACGTCAATGCGCACCTTACCGGGCGCCTGGAACCGGATCGCGGCGGTTTTCCCGTTTCCGAATTCATACGAAAACTCCGCGGTTTCGATATCGGATGCCGCCCGGTCGGTCGCGATGGCGTCCTCGGCATCGTCGAACACGCTGTCCGTGGTATCACGGAAAAGAGCGCATGCCGACAGGAACACGCCGGCGGTCACCGCCGCTGCCGCAAGCATGACGCGGCAAATCTGATGTTTCATCGTCTGCTCCTGATTTGCAGGTTGTCCCGGACGACCCCTGTTATCGTTTGTCGGATATCCGCCGCCCGGAGATAAAAAAATCCTTCTTCTAAATATATCACGGAATAAAAATCAAGTCAAGAGGAGAACGAAAAAAACACGATAATCCCCCGCCGCGGAACATGCCGTGAAGCAGGGAAAAGGCAAAGCGCCGGCCGAGGACGGAAAATCACTCGGGAAGCTTGATCCCCGTGAGCTTGGCGATCTGCTGAAGATACTCTTTCTTGTCCAAAACGCCGGGAATGATCCCGAGGATCGTCTTGCCGTCGGACGAAAGCAGGACGGTGCAGGGATAAACGGCGGGGACGCTGAGCGCCTTACGCAGGGACTGGTTGGCGGAGACCTGTTCCTCCGGCGCGGCGGTATTCACGAAATGCTGGACGTAAAGCCCGACCACGGCGGGGCGTATCGACGCGGCGTATTCCTTGGAACGGAACACGTTGGACTCCAGCTTCTTGCTGGAGGAACTCCAGTCCGGCCCGGAAAACAGGATCAGGATGGGCTTGCCGTCCTTCGCCGCCTCGGCGCGGGCGTCCTTCAGCCGGAGATGCCAGCCCGTTCCGGCGTTCGCGCCGGGGAGGATCCAGCCGGCATCGTCGGACTTCGGCGCGGGATCGGCGGCGCGGAGTCCGGCGGAGGCGCAGAAAAGAAGCGCACAGCTTATGAACAGGCTTGGAAGAAACCGGGACAAGAGAGCTTTCATGGCATACCCCGTAAAAGATCAGTTCGGAATGGCGAGGGAGCAGGGGCCGTTCTGGCATCCGCCGCTGCATCCGAGCACCTCGATGAAGTTGGCGTGCGACCTGCCGAACAGGAAGAGATGGAGCAGTTTCAACGTCTGGGCGTTGATGCCGTCGATGAACTTCTCCTGAAGCTCAAGTTCAGGTTCGGATTCGATCGCGGCGGCCAGCATCGCGCCCGTCGCGGCGCAGGTGCGCGAGAAATCGTGATCCGTCGCGTCCGGGTCCTGCGGGATGTAGTCCTGCGGCTCCAGGTCCGCGCCGCCGAACGCGATGAGGATCGCGCCGAGCTCCTCGATTGTGATCACGCGGTCCACGCCGGGGCAGGACAGCGATTCGTAGCGTTTGGCGATGCAGGGGCCGATGAAGACGTTCACGGCGTCGGGATAAAGCTCGCGCGCTTTCTGTCCGGCAAGCGCCATGGCGCTCGGCGTGGACGAAAGATAGGGACGCATGGCGGGCAGATGCCGCCGCACGAGCTCGACGAACGCGGGGCAGCTGGCGTCGGCGACGAGCTTGCCGCCGAGCTTCATCTTGCGGATGAACTCCTCCGCGGCCATGCCCGCCGCGATCTCGGCGGCCTCGGCGACCTCGATGATCTCCGAGAAGCCGACCTTCTGCAGGGATTTGAACAGCTTTTCGCGTCCGCCGGGGAACTGGTTCAGCGTGGACGGCGCGACGAGCGCGACCGCCTGACGCCCCTCGGACAGGAGCTTCATCACGGGCATGAGCTCGGACCGCTGCATGACCGCGCCGTACGGGCAGGCGCGGAAGCACTTGCCGCAGAACGTGCATTTCTTGAAGTCGATCTCGGCGAAGCCCTGCTCGTTCTTTTTGATCGCGTTGACCGGGCAGGCGGCTTCGCAGGGGATCGGGAAGCGCTTGATGGCGTTGTAGAGGCAGACGTCGATGAGGCATTTGCCGCACTGGACGCAGGAATCCTGGTTGATGAACGCCTTGCCGCGCATGATGTTGATGGCGTTGTTCGGGCAGACGTGGATGCAGGTCTGCGCGAAACAGTTGCGGCAGAGGCTCTGGACGACCTCGATCTTCGCGTCCGCGCAGCTGGAGCACGCCGTGCGGGCGACCGTGAGGGGACGCTCGGGACGTTCGGAATCCGCCGAAACAAGCTCGAGATATTCGTGCGGGAACCGGCTGTCGTCCTCCTCGTCCTGCGCGTCGAGCCCGAGGAGCGCCATGATGCGGCAGCGGAGCACCTCGCGGTCGTGCGCCAGGCAGCAGTGGAGCGGCTTGGAGCCGGACGGCTTCACATAGCAGGGGAGCTTGTCGATCGTATCCGCGAGCGTGCCCTTCCGGAACTCGCAGGCAAGCCGGATCATGAGCTCGCGGCGTTGGCGTTCGGGACTGTTGGAATACTCCATGGTCATCATGCCTCCTCCTGCCGGTTCATGATCTCGGTGATGGCCGCACAGACCGATTCCAGCGTGGCGTTCTGGACGAGCTGGCCGTTGATGCGGGCGAACGGAGCCTTCGCGAGGTCCAGGCAACCGCAGTCCACCGGGCACGGCGACACCATCAGCGAGATGTGCGGAAGCCATTTTTCGGGCAGATGCGCCCCGATGTTCAGGATTCGGGCATTTCCAAGCATGTAGCAGGTCATGCCGCAGAAGATTTCCACTTCGATTGTGACGTCGTCGCTCATGTATGCAGTTCCTTTTCTCCGCGGGCCGGGCCGGAAACAGGCGCGGGCGGCTTGCGTGTCCTGTCCGTGTGAAAGAATAGCCGATACAGGAAAATACACGCTTTTCCGGCTTTTTCAACCGCTGAAAAGCTAAAAGATTGAAGAAATATCGAAAAAACGTGGAAAAATCCATTAAAAAGACGATTTTTCGGATGTTCGGACAAAAATCAGGGGGGCAAGGGAAAGCTGATGCCGATTTTCCGTGTTGGAAACGTTCTTCCGCCGTTTTATTCTCCGTTCGGATGACATCCAAGTCGAATCAAGCTCGCGAATCCATCCGATCAATCTCAAATCGAATATCAGAAGATTTGGAGTCTGGAGTCTGGATTTTTTTTCAAGTTTCAGTTAAAAGGAACTTGTTTTAACTGAAACTTGCGCGGATAGCGCGAGAATGCGCGCGCTCGTGCGAGAAACGCACCTTTTCCCTGAACATGCCTGTCCTCAAACCGCTTTCTTCTGTCAAAGCTTTTTTGTACGGGAACATACATCCGAATTGTTATGCAAAAAAAGGATTTGAACTTTTGTTGCCGGAACTTGCTTTTTCTTTTACGGATGCTATAGTATGTATTACTCTTATCAAGACGACCTCAAATTCCATAGAAAACAGAAAGGACGAGCATCATGCCGGCTGAAATCTTTTTGGTTCTTCTCCTGATCGTTGTCGTCGGGGTGCTTCCCATCATCAATTTGTGCCTCCTGATCGGATGCCAGTCCATGCTCCGGGACCTTTCCTCCCGCCTCAAAAAGTTGGAGGCGGAAAAAGACGGTACGCCCGACAAACGCCCCGCGTCTCCGCCTCAGCCCGAGGTCCGGATCCAGACGCCCGGCACGACGGAGACCAAAGCGGTCCCCGGATTCCTGCTGTCAAATCAGCCTGCGGCAAATCCGCCTCAAAAAACGGCGGAAACCAAGCCGGAAGTCAAATCAAAAGCTCAATCCACGGTCAAACCGGAAGCCAAGCCCATGCCCGCCCGGACGGAACCGCCGAAACAGGTCCAGCCGGAAATCAAACCGGCCGCCGCTGCTGCAAACAAATCCGAAAACTTCGACGCAAAAACCCTGCTCAATGTCCCGGAGTCTGTCAAAGCCGCGCAATCCGCGCCGAAACGGTCCGCCATCGAGGAACGCACGTCCGAGGTGCTGTCGAAGCTGTGGCAGTGGATCATCGTCGGGGAGGAATACCGCAAGGGCGGCGTGTCGACGGAATACGCCGTAGCGACGACGTGGATGCTCCGCGCGGCGATGCTGCTCCTGATCTTCGGCCTGGCGTACTTCATCAAGTACACGCACGACCGCAACCTGTTCCCGCCGGAACTCCGTCTTTCCGTTGCCGGGCTGTTCACGCTGGCGATGCTCGGCGCAGGGTGCCGTCTGCTGAAGAATGCGAAATACCGGATTTTCGGCACGGCCCTCGCCGGAGCCGGATTCGCCGGGCTGTACCTGTGCGTGTTCGCGAGCGTGTCGGTGTACCATCTTCTGACCGCGTGGGTCGGGCTTGCCGGGCTGGTCGTGGTGACCGCGGCGGGCGTCGCGCTGGCGTTGCGGTTCAATTCGATCATTCTGGCCGTGCTGGCGATAAGCGGCGGCTATCTCGCTCCGGTCCTGATGGACACCGGTTCGCGCAACCTCGCCGGGCTGTACGGCTACATGCTGATCCTGGTCGCCGGTTCGCTCATCGTGGCGCGCATGCGTTCGTGGCAGCCGGTCAACATCCTGTCGTTCATTTTCACTTGGAGCATTTACGCCGCCTCGAATCCGTTCCCGCCGGGCGGCGGGTTCAACGTGCCCCTGACCGCCTCGCCGAACTGGCTTGAGTTCGCCGGCGACGTGAATCGGGGCTATGCGATCGCGCTGGGCGCGGGCGTGCTGTTCTTCCTCGCGTTCTGCGTGCAGACCGTGGCGTTCAACCTTTTCACGAAAAGGAAGGTGTCGCTGCTGGAGCTCGAGTTCGCCGCGCTGAACGGCATCGTGTTCATGTCCATGATGCTCCATCCGACGATCCGCATTTACGGGCGCGAGTACGCCGCCGCGATCACGTTCGGCGGAGCGATCGTCTATCTGCTCCAGATCGCGCTGCTAATCCGCGTGAAGCTGGAGGACCGCAACCTGCTGCTGACCCTGCTGGTGTTCGCCTGCGGCCTGATCTCGCTGACGTTCCCGCTGCTGCTGAAGCAGGACCACCTCGCCGTGGCGTGGTCGGCTCAGGCGGCGGCGATGCTGTACATCGCATGCCGGACGCGTTCCGTGATCCTGCTCCGCCTGAGCTACGTCGTCTACATGGTCGCCGCGGTACGCCTGCTCGGGTTCGACCTGACGCGCGACTACTGGCGGCACAGCGTCACGTTCCTGACGCGCCTGCTGAACTTTGGATCCTACACGGCGGCGCTCGCGGGCGGGTTCTTCCTGCTGAAACGTTACGGCTCGGACCTGATGATACAGCCTGCGTCCGGCGGAAACGCCGCAGACGGCGAAATCCGCCCGGTCTACTCGCGTCCGGCGAAAGCCATGTTCTGGTGCGCGTTCGCGGTGAGCTTCCTCCTGATCGCGGGCGAGTTCACATATCTGCAACATCTGAAAGTCGGCGGCGTGGTCGCGACCGCCGCCGTGTACCTGCTGCTCCTGTCGCTGATCCCGAGGCTGTTCCGGGAGAACTCCGGCGCGATCCGGATGGCGAGCTGGCTTCTGCTCTTCGTGTTTCTGGTGTATGTCGTCTTATCGTGGCAGTCCGGCGGCCAGTCCGTGCACGATTCGCTGTGGCGGTTCTTCCCGAACCTGCTGGCCGTGGCGGCGCTTGCCTTCGCGGGGATGTTCTTCGGGCACGCCGACGCAGGAGACAGCGTGGAAACGGACGACAACCCCATCCCGCGAGAGCTGGCGGTTGATGTCGCTGTTCTGGTTGATCTCGATGACCTCCGCAAGATGTCCGGCAAGACCGGCACGATCTTCCTCCTGAGCGCGATCATCCTGTGGTTCGTCTACAGCACGGACGAAACGTCGTTCCTGGTCCGGCTATACGGTTCACCCGCCGGCGCGCGCATTGCCGTCTCGCTGCTCTGGGGCGTTTACGCGCTTGCGCTCCTCGCGTTCGGCATCCTCCGCAAAAAGAAAATCGTCCGCATCCCGGCGCTGGTCCTCTTCGCCGTCACGGTCCTGAAAATCTTCATCTTCGACCTGGCGGGGACGCCCGCGCTGTACCGGGTCGCGGGCTGCATGATCACCGGCGCGGCGCTCGTCGCCGGGGCCTGGCTGTACGCCCGGTTCGCACAGAAAGGAGACGCTTCCGATGAAACCCGTCCGTAATCACCTCAAACTCCTCGCCGCCGCGGCGTGCTTCCTGCTCGCGGCCGCGACCGGATTCTCCGACGAGGAAAAGACCGCCGCGTTCCCGTTCTACAAGGACATCATCCTCCCCGAACATCCAGGGGACATTTTCACTTTTACCGTCGATGCCGATATCTACCGTGAAACGGAGACCATCCCGAACGACATGCGCATCTTCGGTCCGGACGGGGAGAACTGCCCGTTCATCCTCGGCGAACAGAAGCCGATCGTCCGGGACAATACCGTGGAATCCAGTTATCCCGCGACCGTCACCGGCTTCGAAACGCTCCCGGACGGTTCCGTGCGGATTTCAGTGAGCATGAACAGTGTCATCGCGGATTCCTCCGATCCGCAAGTCGTCGGACTGAAGATCCAGACTGCCGCGAAGGATTTCGACAAGAAGGTGAAGGTCTACGACAAAAACGGCGAAACCCTGATCGCCGAAGGCGCGTTTCTGGATTACTCCAGCCGGGTCAACCTCAGAAACGATTCCGTCCGGTTCCCAGCTCCTGTGAAGGAATTCAGCTTCGTCATCGTCATGGACAACTACACGGAGATCAAGGATTCGCCTCTCTTCCGCGTCGTTGAGGGAGACAACAACATCGTGGAGCAGGAGAAGTTCCGCGAATCGCCGAAGATCGACGGCATCTCCCTGTACGTTCTCCGGAAACAACCGGTCCGGAACACCGTTCATACCCAATGGCCCGTCGAGATCCTTTCCAAAACGAAACGGGGCAAGACCACGGTCGTGAACTTCTCCAACGGCTTTGCACCGCTCGACAGCATCACCATTGACAGCTCCGACCTTTTTTTCTCCCGTCCGTACCGCCTCTACGACGCATCCGGGAAGCTCCTTGCGTCCGGGACTGTCCGCAAGCTTGATTCCGCATCGTTCCGCACGTCCGTCTCCGACCGCGTGATCTCGATTTCCGAGCATCGTTCCAGGACATGGACGCTCGAACTGGACAACGGCGAAGACAACGAACTGAAGGATATCGCGCTTCAGACGAGCGGCCGTGTCTGTCAGGTTTGGTTTCTCGCACTGAAATCTGCTACCGCGGACGGATCGGGACAGGCCGGCTACAGGGTCTACTACGGCGCCTCTGGTCAGCCCATGCCGCCTTCGGATTTCACGGATGTCCTGTGGCACAGGGAGGAGCCCATTGTATCCGACGCTACGCTCTCGGCGCAACAGGATAATCCACACTGGGATCCCTCCGGCACACCCTTCGGCTATGCTCAAAATTGGGGACTGGTCTACAAGATCATCATGGCTGCCGCCGCGTTCGCCGTCTTCGTGATCCTGCTCTTCTCCGTCAAGAAGATCGACAAGGTCGAAGGCTGAAGCACCCTTTTTCCGTCTTGTACCCCTTGCGATTCTAACATCGGATGTTGGATTTGCAAACCTTATTCGGACAAAAAAAGCGGGAAGCCGCCGCATGTGGTCCACTGCAAAAACACATCGGATGCTTCCCGCCCGGTTTCTCAATAGGGAACAAAGTTTGACAGAGCTAACTTTCTGAACCGAACGCGTCGCTATGTCTTATATGGGGCATTCGGAGGAAAGACGAAGCCCCGGAACCATCCGGCGGACCCGATCCGAAAACCGGACCCGCCCTGCATTACCCCAACCCTGCGTATTCCGTTCATCTCCAGCGAAAAAACCGGAAACGGACGGAGCGCCGGACCCTTTTTCACATTCTCCCTTTTGGACAACGGCGCATCGTGTAGCGACGCGCTTCGGATGGTTCCGGGGCTTCCATATCATGAAATTAATATACCACGGTTTTTCCGGATGTCAAGTTAGTCTCGACTAATTTTTTGAAAAAAGTTTCTTTCCCCTCGAAAAAACACCACGTTTTCACCCGGAACGGTGCTTTTCCATCTTTTTTTGTCCTTTCCGCCTTGACTTTGTTTCGGACGGGGCTATATTTTCTAAATAGAGAACGATACATCGCTTGTTGAACCATACACCAGGAGGTTTGAACCATGAGAACATCTGTTTTGGCCATGATCCTCGCAGGCGGCGAAGGGACCCGTCTGGCTCCCCTGACCGACCAGCGCGCGAAACCCGCCGTTCCGTTCGGCGGCAAATACCGCATCATCGACTTCGTGCTGAGCAATTTCGTGAACAGTGGCATCGACAGCATCTTCGTCCTGACCCAGTTCAAATCCCAGAGCCTGATGGAACACATCATCAACGGCTGGAACCTCTCGAACGCCCAGCAGCGCGGCCACTTCATCATCCCGGTGCCCGCCCAGATGCAGACCCGCGAACGCGAATGGTATCAGGGCACGGCGGACGCGATCTACCAGAACATGAACCTGATCGAGGACTTCGATCCGGACCTCGTGGCGGTCTTCGGCGCGGATCACATCTACCGCATGGACGTCAGCCAGATGGTCGACTTCCACCAGAAGAACAACGCCATCGCGACCGTGGCGGCGATCCCGATCCCGATCGAGGAAGCCAGCCAGTTCGGCATCATCGAGGTGGACGACCAGTGGCGCATCACCGGATTCCAGGAGAAGCCGAAGAACCCGACCCCGCTGCCGAACGACAAGAACATGTGCCTCGCCTCCATGGGCAACTACATCTTCAACTCCGCCGACCTGCTGGCGCTGCTGAACCGCGACCACAAGGCGGGCAAGACCAGCCACGACTTCGGCAAGGACATCATCCCGGCGCTCGTGAAGACGAAACGCCTCTACGCCTACAACTTCTACACGAATGTGATCCCCGGCCAGGACCTCACCGCGAAGCCCTACTGGCGCGACGTCGGGACCCTGAAGGCGTATTTCGAGGCGAACATGGACCTGCGCAGCACCACGCCGCACCTCGACCTCTACAA
>JBGUKB010000078.1:0-71741 GCA_045114235.1 Victivallales bacterium | reverse complement strand
AGGATCTGGTTGCGTTCCTCCTTGACCTCCTGCGGGACGTCGTCGGGCATCTGCGCGGAACGCGTGCCCTTGCGCGGCGAATACTTGAAGATGAACGCGTTGTCGAATCCGACGCGGTCCATCAGCTCGCGCGTCGCCTGGAAATCCGCCTCGGTCTCGGTCGGGAATCCGACGATGACGTCGGTGGAGAACGAAATGCCGGGGGCGGCCGCGCGCAGGCGGTCCGTGATGGAGAGGTATTTTGCCGTGTCGTACGGGCGGTTCATGAGCTTGAGGACGCGGTCGGAGCCGGACTGAAGCGGCAGATGCACGTATTTGCAGACTTTGTCCGTCTGCGTGAACGCGTCGATGAGCGCCTGCGTGAAGTAGGCGGGATGCGGCGAGGTGAACCGGATGCGGCGGACGCCGTCGATGGCCGCGATGCCTTTCAGCAATTCGCCGAAGGGCGAGGGTGCGTCGTCGGGCGGCGGGGCGGTGTTGTCCAGCCCGTAGGCCGAAACGTTCTGCCCGAGCAGAAAGATTTCCGGCACGCCGTGTGCAGCGAGGGTGCGGCACTCGGCGAGGATGGACTCCATCGGGCGGCTGCGTTCCGGACCGCGTACGAACGGCACGATGCAGTAGGAGCAGTAGCGGCTGCATCCGCGCATGATGGAGACGAAGGCGGAGTGAGGAGACTCCGCGCCGTCGAATCGGTGGGAGTCGATGCCGGGCGTCTCGGCGGACGCACGGTCGAAGGAGGCGGTCTTTTCGCGTTTCGCGGCAATCTGCTCCACGATCTCCGGGATGCGGTGGATCTGGTCGGTGCCGATGGCGAAATCAAGGTGTTTGATGGTCTTCAGCAGCTCCGCGCCGCGGCTCTGCGCCATGCAGCCCATGATGCCGAAGATCATCCACGGACGCTCGCGTTTGAGTTTGCCGAGGAATCCGAGCTTGCCGATCGCCTTGCGTTCCGCCTGGTCGCGTACGCTGCATGTGTTCAGGATCACGAGGTCGGCGTCGGCCTCGCCCTCGGCGGGTGCGAAACCGTGTTCGATGAGGAGCGCGGCGGCGGAATCGGAGTCGCGCAGGTTCATCTGGCAGCCGTAGGTCTTGATATAGAATTTCATGGTGTAACCGTGCGGAGCAGGGGGCGTCAGAGCAGGACGAGGTTGTTGCGGTGGACGACTTCCTCTTCGGCGTCGCAGCCGAGGATAGAGGTCAGATCGCCGGACTTATGGTGCGCGATCTGTGCGGCCTCTTCGGCGGAGAAATTGGTGATGCCCTTCGCGAGGACTTCGCCGGACGCCGCGCGCACGATGCGGACCACGTCGCCGCGTTTGAATGCGCCGGTGACTGAGACGATGCCGGACGGGAGCAGGCTGGAGCCTTTTCTGACCAGGGCGTTCGCCGCGCCGTCGTCGATGGCGATGACGCCCGCGGGGCGCGAGAACGAGGCGAGCCAGCGCTTGCGCGAGCCCATCTTGTGCATGCCGTCCTGCGGCAGGAACACGGTCCCGACGTCCTCGGCGGCGAAGATGCGCGCGATGATGTCGGCATCCTCGCCGGATGCGATCCAGAGCGCTTCGCCGGCGCTGTTCAACACCTCGGCGGCCTTCAGCTTGGAGGCCATGCCGCCGATGGAGAATGCCGCGTCGTCGGTGCCGGATGCGATCTCCTTCAGCTGGGCGGTCACGCCGTGCACGACGGAGATGCGGTCGCCGAGCGTGCCGTCCGGGTTCTTGTCGAGGAGGCCGTCGACGGTGGTGAGGATGATCGTGAGGTCGGCGCGGATCATGGATCCGAGGAGCGCGGCGAGCGTGTCGTTATCGCCGAATTTGAGCTCGCTGACGGATACCGGGTCGTTCTCGTTGATGATCGGGAGCACGTCGTGGGCGAGGAGCGCCTCAATGCAGTTCACGGCGTTCAGGTGGCGTTCGCGGGAACGCAGGTCGTCGGCCGTGAGGAGAAGCTGGGCGGCGCGGAAATCGTACTTGCGGCATTCCGCCTCGTACATCGCCATGAGCGTGGCCTGGCCCATGGCGGCAAGCGCCTGGACTTCGGAAAGGTGGCGCGGACGGCGTTTGAGCCCGGCGGCGCGCATGCCCATGCCGACCGCGCCGGAGGAGACCAGGATGACCTGGCGGCCGGATTCTCGGAGGGCGTGGATCTGGGTGACCAGCCGCGCGATGGCGGTTTGGTCGGCGAGGAGGCGCGTCCCGACTTTCAGGACGACGCGGCGACAGGATTTCAGAACTTGTTTTCTGGCCTGAACGGGATCAATCATGACGGATCATTCCACAAAGAGGTCGCGGCTGGCGAATTTCGGATCGCTGGTGAGGTTGACGCCGAGCTTGCGGAGTCCGGCGGCGTCGCCCTGCGCGGGGAGGTGGGAGAGGTGCATTTCGCAGCCGTTGAGCTGGGAAAGATGGTTCAGCGCGAGTTTCGCGGCGGGGTTGGCGGTGGTGCTGACGGCGAGCGCGATCAGGGTTTCCTCGAGGTCGAGGCTGACGCGCGGGTTCTTCAGCGTCTTCTTGAGGTGCGCCACGGAGTCGATCACGTCCGGGGAGAGCAGGTCGAGTTCGTGCGGGAGGTTCGCGAGTTCCTTCAGCGCCTTCAGCACGCATGCGGCCGCGGCGTGGAGCAGCGGGGAGTTCTTGCCGGTGATCATGCGTCCGTCGGGGAGCTGGAGCGCGGCGCCGCAGAAGAAACCGTCGTTGCCGTGTCCGGGTATCTGCGCGGCCTGCGCGGCGGTCTCGCGGGCGGGGATGACCACGGGGCGGTCCTCGCCCTTGATCCCGAGGTTGTCCATGAGGATCTGCACGCGCTGGACGGTATTGAGGTCGGTCGCGCCGAGGGCGTATTCCGCGCTGTAGCGGAACCAGCGGCGGATGATCTCCTGCTTGGATGCCTCGCGCACGACGGCGTCGTCCGAGATTGCGAATCCGACGCGGTTCACGCCCATGTCGGTCGGGGACTTGTAGACCTGGCCTTCGCCCATGATGCGCTCCATGATGCGGCGGACGACGGGGAAGATCTCGATGTCGCGGTTGTAGTTGACCGCGGTCGTGCCGTAGGCGTCCAGGTGGAACGGGTCGACCATGTTCACGTCGCCGATGTCGGCGGTGGCGGCCTCGTAGGCGATGTTCACCGGGTGGTTCAGCGGGAGATTCCAGACGGGGAACGTCTCGAACTTGGCGTAACCGGCGGCGACGCCGCGCTTGTGCTCGTGGTAGACCTGGGAAAGGCAGGTCGCCATCTTGCCGCTGCTGGGGCCGGGGCCGGTCACGATCACGATCGGCCGGTCGGTCTCGACGTACGGGTTCGCGCC
The DNA here is from genome assembly GCA_045114235.1 of Victivallales bacterium. Lineage (GTDB taxonomy): Bacteria > Verrucomicrobiota > Lentisphaeria > Victivallales > UBA1829 > UBA1732. The sequence continues at coordinate 68,434 of JBGUKB010000078.1, read as the reverse complement.
GTATCCGGCGTCGCTCACGATGAGGTCGACGTCGGCGGGGTAGCCCTTGATGGTCTTGTGCTTGTAGACGGCGACGTTGCGGCGTTCGAGCTTGGTGATGAAGTTGTTGACCGCGGGGTGGTCCTCGTAGCGGGTCACGACGACCGCCTTCACGCTGATGCCGAGGGAACGGAGGTTGTCCATGATGCGGAAGGTGTCGGCGTCGTAGGCGATGCCGAAGTCGGCGCGGATCTTCTTGCGTTCGATGTCGCCGGCGTAGATGCAGATCACGACGTCGATCTTGTCTTTCAGGCGCTGGAGCAGTTTGAGCTTGACGTTCGGGTCGAAGCCGGGCAGGATGCGCGCGGCGTGGTAGTCGTAGGCGAGCTTGCCCCCGAATTCGATGTAAAGTTTGTTCTGGAACCGCTCGGCGCGGCGGAGGATCTCGGCGGACTGCTCCTCCAGATAGCGTGTGTTGTCAAAACCGATCTCGTTCATCGTCGTTTTCCGTGTTTTCCGGCGCGCGTCCGATGTTTTTCCGGTCCATTCCATATCGTGCATTCCGGTTCGCGGACCGGGTATGTATGATACTGGGCAGGGGGACAAAAAAAGACAGGGGAAGCGCGTCTGTTTTTCAAAGTTTTTTCTCATAATAATATAACCGTGAAACGGGGATTTATCAACCGGGAAACGCCGTTTTTTTCGGAGTGTTTCCAAAAAAGCCCCGGACGATGCCGGAAGCCCCTTTTTCGGCGGCATCCTTTGCGGAAAAAAGGCGATTTCAGGCGGTTTTTCCGTTTTTTTCCGAAAATACGCTTGAAAAAAGGAACGCGGCGTGCTACATTAAACTCATTCACCTGATTATGACCGCCCCGGAACTCTGTTGTTTGTCCGGCCATCCGGTCATAAAAATCCCCGACTCGTCCGGCAGGCATCATCCGCCTGTATCATGTATCGGACGGATTGTCGGACTCCCGGAATATGTTTGCCCTGGACGGCACGAGAAACGCATTCCGGAAATCACACAACCCAAACGAACCCGCGGAGACGGAAGAGTTGAAACCTCTTGCTCTGACAGGCGGAATCGCATGCGGAAAAACGACGGCGGGCCATTTCCTGCTGGAAGCCGGATTCTCCCATCTTTACGACACCGATGCGATCTGCCACGATCTTTATGAACATCCTATGCCGGACCTGCTGGACGGAATGCGAAAAAACTGGGGCGACGACATCGTGACCACGGATTCGCGCATCGACCGGGCGGCGCTGTCGAAACGGCTTTTTGCCGCGTCGGACCGTGCCGGTGCTTTTGCGGCGCTGAACGCGCTGGTGCATCCCGCGGTGGAACAGCGTCTGCATGAGCTCATGGTTCAGGATTCCGTCAAGGAGAATGACCTGGTCCTGGTCGAGGTCCCGCTGCTTTTCGAGATCGGCTGGGAGACGAAATATTCGCGCACGATCGCGGTCTGGATGCCGCGCCCGATGCAGATCGAACGCCTGATGACGCGCAACGGTCTGTTGCGCGAAGAGGCGGAATCGCGTCTGGACGTGCAGATGTCCGCCGATGCGAAACTCGCCCGTGCCGATTTCGGGCTGATCAACAACGGCGGGCTGGAGCATCTGCGGAAACAGTGCTTCGAGCTGGTAGCACAGTTGAAATCAAACCTACCGTAATTTTTTATATTAAGTCTTTTATTCATAATTCATAATAACACATCCGAAAGGAACAAATGATGTCTGACGAATTGGAAGCAATGCAGTCCGAAAACCAGAATCCCGTGCAGAATGAAATGCCGGAACAGGCCGCCCCGGCCGTGGAAGCGGAAGCCGAAACGCCCGTGAAGAAACGCCGCGGCCGTCCGCCGAAAAAACGCCCGGAAGACGAAGCCGCGGATGCCGCGCCCGATCTGCCGCTGGAGTCCGAGCCGGAAGAAAAGCCCGCCGCCCGTTCCGCCGCGTCCCGCAACGACGCGTCCGACGCGGATTTCGGGGAAGACGGCGATTACGACCCCGCATCCGTTCAGCACGTCGAATCCTTCACCCCGGCTTCCCGCAATGGCCTGAAAGCCGTCCGCACCTATAAATTCAACCTCGACGATGATGATTTCGACGCCGATTCGCAGGATCAGGAGTTCCCCGGCGGAATCCGTCCGAACGAGATCGTGGTCGCCGGCATGAACGAGTCCGGCGGGGCGTCCGTCGACCTCCCGCCCGACGACGACAGCATCGTCTATGTGCCGCCCGCGCCGAAAGCTCCCGCCCGCATGCAGCGGAACGAAGATCCCATGCCGGATTTTCCGGACGACAACATGGAGACCCGGAATCTCGGCGAACAGGCTCCCTCCGAACCGCGTCCGCAGGGCGAATCCGCGGAAGCCGCGCAGGGCGAATCCGACGCGCGTCCGGCCGCACAGCAGAACCAGCAGAACAACCAGAATCAGCAGGGCAACCAGCAGCGCAATCACGGCCAGAACCAGCAGAACAACCAGAACCAGCAGCGCAACAACAAGCACAACCGCCAGTTCAACAACAATAACAACCAGCAGAACAACCGCCAGTTCAATAACAATCAGCAGAACAACCGCCAGTTCAACAAGCAGCAGAACAACCAGAACCAGCAGAACCAGAAACGTCGGTTCCAGGGCGGCGGCAACGGCGGCGGCTACAACAGCATCCGCCAGGGCGGCGACGATCCGACCTACGCCGAAATCCGCCGTCTCATGAAGATGACGCAGCAGAACTACAACAACGGTCCGCGCATCGAATACGATGAAAACGGCGAGCCGATCCCGCCGCCGACCCTGAATATTTCCGAGCTTCAGCAGAAGAGCATCACCGAGCTCAACCAGATGGCGCGCGACATGGGGATCGAGGGCGTCGGCGTCCTCACCAAATCCGAGCTCGTGTTCGAGATCATCCGCGCCAACAGCGACCGCTGCATCCTCGTCGGAAGCGGCTTCCTTGAGATCATGCCCGACGGCTTCGGCTTCCTGCGTTCCCCGTACTACAGCTATCTGCCGTCCTCCGAGGATATCTACCTCAGCCCGAACCAGGTCCGCCGTTATGCCGTCCGCACGGGCGATTTCATCGAGGGCGAGATCCGCCAGCCGCGCGAGAAGGAACGCTTCTTCGCGATGTTCCGCGTGACCAGCATCAACCACCAGTCGCCCGAGTGCAAGCGCGACATCATCCCGTTCAACGAGCTGAAGCCGTATTTTCCGACCCGCCGCCTCTTCCTCGAGACGACCCCGGACGAACTCTGCGGACGCGTGGTCGACCTGGTGACGCCGATCGGACTCGGCCAGCGCGGCCTCATCGTCGCGCCGCCCCGTACCGGCAAGACAGTGCTCCTGCAGAAGATGGCGAACTCCATCATCAAGAACAACCCCGAAGTCATCCTGATCATCCTCCTGATCGACGAACGCCCGGAGGAAGTCACCGACATGAAAATGAGCGTGAGCTCCAACGCCGAGGTCGTGAGCTCGACCTTCGACGAGCCGCCGGAGCGCCACGTGCAGATCGCCGAAATGGTCATCGAGAAGGCGAAGCGCCTCGTGGAATCCCGGAAGGACGTCGTGATCCTGCTCGACTCCATCACGCGCCTCGCCCGCGCCTACAACACGCTCCAACCCCACAGCGGCAAGATCCTGACCGGCGGCGTCGACGCCAATGCCCTGCACAAGCCGAAACGCTTCTTCGGCGCGGCGCGCAACATCGAGGACTACGGCAGCCTGACCATCATCGCCACCGCGCTGATCGACACCGGCAGCAAGATGGACGAGGTCATCTTCGAGGAGTTCAAGGGCACCGGCAACATGGAGCTCCACCTCGACCGCCGTCTCGTCGACAAGCGCGTCTACCCCGCCATCAACATCGAGGCGAGCGGCACGCGCAAGGAGGAGCTCCTGCTCCACCGCGACGAGCTTCCGCGCGTCTGGACCCTCCGCAAGGCAATGACCGGCGTCCCGCCCGTCGAGGCCATGGAGGTCCTGATCTCCAAGCTCAAAAAGGTCTCGACGAATGCCGAATTCCTGATGTCCATGCCCGCCTCGAACTGAGGCGGGTTCCGAAAGATTCCTGTTCCCGTTGTCCCGTCCCGAACTCAACCCCGCTCAGGAGGTTTGATGATGAAAGCACTGTTCCTTCCGGTCGTTTTTGCCTGCATCCTTGCCGCTTGCGGTCCCACCCAATCGTCCCAGCCCGCGGAATCCTCCGGTTCCGCCGCGGCGTCCGCGCCCGAAGCCGATCCCTTCGCGCCGAATCCGCCCGTCGGCATGAAGCTGGCGTGGTCCGACGAGTTCAACACGGACGGACGGCCCGATCCGGCGAACTGGACGTACGAGACCGGGTATGTGCGGAACCATGAGGCGCAGTGGTACCGTCCGGAGAGCGCCGAGGTGCGCGACGGATGCCTGGTCATCACGGGCGAACACCACGAACAGCCGCTGCCGAATCCGCGTGGGAACGGCGGCTGGTTCGGGTTCGGCGGGAACGACCGCCCCATCGAATACACCTCAGCCTGCCTCATCACCAAGGGGCTGCATTCGTTCCAGTACGGCCGCATCGAGGCGCGCATCAAAGCGCCCCTGATGGAAGGCTCCTGGCCCGCGTTCTGGACGCTCGGCGTGTCCGAGAACTGGCCGTCCTGCGGCGAGATCGACATCTTCGAGTATTACAAGGAACTGGTCCTGGCGAATTTCTGCTGGTCCTCGGAGAAAGGCCAGTGGTCGCCCGAATGGAGCACCGTCCGCGTCCCGCTCGGCAAGTATCAGAAGGATGACCCGGACTGGGCGGACAAATTCCACGTCTACGCGATGGACTGGGACGAGAACCGCATCGTGCTGTCCGTGGACGGCGTCGCCGTGAACGATTCCTCCATCGCCGAGGTCAAAAACGCGCGCTACCGTTCCGTCGAAAACCCGTTCCACCAGCCCCATTATCTGCTGGTGAACCTCGCGCTCGGCGGCGACAGCGGCGGCGACGTCACGAAAGTGCCGTTCCCGGTCCGCATGTATGTCGACTACGTCCGCGTCTACCAGAAAGCCGAGTAAAATCTTTTTTTGTGTTTCCAACTTGATATCCGTCAAGGAAAAAGCTATATTAACAAAAAGACTTGCCGTTTCAATCCCCAACACCCCCCGAGGAGCCCTTATGTTCCCTTTGTTCCTGAAACGTTTTCTTTGTAATTTTATCCCCGACCGCGAACGTCGCAAAAGAGTCCGCAAGCGGGTCGTGTTTGAGCATAATATGAAAACCCGGAGCCGCAAGTGCAAATTCGGCCTTGGCTCGTACGCGGGAAAAGGGCTCGAGGTCGCGAACAAGGAAACGACCATCGGGAAATATTGTTCCATCGCCCGCTATGTGTGTATCGGGACCACGCAGCATCCGACCGATTTTCTGTCGACCCATCCCTTTCTGTATCTTGAGATGCCGTATTGCCCGAACCTGCCGCCGGAATGCCGTTGCAAGTATGACGAAGTGAAGACCCCGTGCCATATCGGGAACGACGTGTGGATCGGCCGCAATGTCGCCATCAAGGACGGCGTCACGGTCGGGGACGGCGCGATCATCGCCATGGGCGCGGTCGTGACGAAGGACGTCCCGCCGTATGCGATCGTGGGCGGCGTCCCCGCCAAACTGATCCGCTACCGGTTCTCGCCGGAGATCATCGAGGCGCTGCTCGAACTTCGCTGGTGGGACCTGCCCGTCGAAAAGATCAGGAATTTGCCGTTCGACGATGTGCCGCGTTGCGTGGAGGAACTGAGGAAGATCCGCGCCGCCGAGGCGGCTTCGGGCGCTTCGGATTTCGTTTCGGCGGCGAAATGAATGTTTTCGCCTGAAAACAGCCTTGATTTACATTTCCTGACAAAAGAAAGCCCCGGCCATTTTGAACTGACCGGGGTGATTTTGTTTTAGCTCCGTGCGCAAGCGAAGCTGAGCGCACTGCCGCAGTGAAGGGCTTGCCCTTCTTACATGTTGACGAAGAACTGGAATCCGGGATACGCTTCGCCGCCGTGTTCGCAGAGGTCGAGGCCGCGGAGTTCTTCCTCCTCGCTGACGCGGATGCCGGAGATTTTCTTCAGGGCGAAGAAGATCGCGAAGGAGGATACGAAGGACACGACGCCGACGACCACCGCGCCGAGGAGCTGTACCTTGAACGTGTATTCCGGCACGACGGAGAAGATGCCGACCGCGAGCGTGCCCCAGACGCCGTTCACCAGGTGGACGGAGAGCGCGCCGACCGGGTCGTCGAGGTGGAGCCGGTCGAAGAACACGACGGCGGGGACTACGATGACGCCTGCGATGAGGCCGATGATGACCGCCGAGCCCACGCTCACGCAGTCCGCGCCGGCGGTGATGCCGACGAGTCCGGCGAGGCAGCCGTTCATGGTCATGGAGAGGTCGGGGTGGTGCAACATGATCTTGCTGGTGAGCATGCTGGAGACGACAGCCGCGCTGGCCGCGATCATGGTGTTCACGAGCACGAGGCTGACCTTGCTCGGATCGGCGTTCAGGGTGGACGCGCCGTTGAACCCGAACCAGCCGAGCCAGAGCAGGAAGACGCCGATGGTCACGAGCGGCATGTTGTGGCCCATGATGGGCATCACCTTGCCGTCGACGTACTTGCCGATGCGCGGCCCGAGCAGGATCACGCCGGAGAGGGCAGCCCAGCCGCCGACACTGTGCACGAACGTGGATCCGGCGAAGTCGTGGAAATGCAGGGCGTCGAGCCAGCCGCCGCCCCAGCCCCAGGAGCCGACGATCGGGTACACGACCGACACGTAGATGGCAGTGAAGATCAGGTAGCTGGTCAGCTTCACGCGTTCGGCGACCGCGCCGGACACGATCGTCGCGGCGGTCGCGGCGAACATGCCCTGGAAGAAGAAGTCCGTCCAGTAGGTGAATTCGCCGTTGTGGTACGCGATCGGATCGCCCGCGGGCAGGTGCAGGCCGAATCCGGCGAACCCGAACCAGTTTTCCCAGATCCAGTGCACGCCGGGGTACATGAGCGCGAAGCCGCAGACGGCGTAGGAGAGGAACCCGATCGCCGGGGTCATGGTGTTCTTGAAGAGGATGTTGTTGCAGTTCTTGGCGCGGGCGAGGCCGGACTCGACGCACGCGAATCCGAGGTGCATCAGGAAGACCAGCATGCCGCCCGCCATGACCCACAGGTTGTTGACTGCGAACATCGCATAGTCGGCGGTCGATGGCGCGGGCGCGGCGGCCTCCTGAACTGATTCGGCTGCCACGGTTACTTCGGCGACGGCTTCCGCCGCTTCCTCGGCTCCGGCGCACATTCCAACGAAAACGAGGCTCATCAGAGCCGCGGTCATCATCTTGTTCATCATAATTGAATTCCTTTCGATGTTGCGGGGTTATCCGATTGCCTCTTTGCCGCGTTCGCCCGTGCGGATGCGAATGCACTCGTCCATGGGGAGCACGAAGATCTTGCCGTCGCCGATGTGTCCGGTGCGCGCGCCTTCGCAAATGCCTTCGATGGTCGTCTCGACGAACTCGTCGTTGACCGCGATCGCCAGGCGCACCTTCTTCAGCAGGTTGACTTCCTGAAGCGCGCCGCGCCACATGTGGACGTATCCGCGCTGCTGGCCGCAGCCCAGCGCGTTCGTGACGGAGATTTTGAAGATGCTGCGGGCGTAAAGCGCCTGCTTGACGGGATTCAGCCGGTCGGGCTGGATGTACGCGATGATCAGTTTCATGTCGTGATTCTCCTGAAAGGATGTTGAGGTTACGCCGGAACGGTTAGCACATCCCGTGCCAAAGTACATTTTCAGGCGAAACGACCGGAGATGACGACGGAAATGTTTTACAAAAAGTTGATATGTTGACAGAAAATGTAAAACAGGACTTCCAGCTTCCACGGGCGTTTTTGAGGCGGAATGCGGGGCAGGGGGTTGACAAAGTGTCCGGCAGGCGGTACATTATTAGAGTTTTTGAACACCTCAACCCGAACAAGGAAACGAATCATGGATATCCGGCCCGTCGTCACGCATCGCAGCGAATTTACATTCATCGGCTTCTCCACCGTCATCCGGCACGACGAGGGCCCTACAAAGTGCCCGGAGTTCTGGAACGAACAGTATTCGAAGCGGTTCGAACGTCTGCTGCGGACGATGAAGCCGGAAACGCCGGAGGAACACGCCGTGTTCGACAACCGCATCGGCCAGTACGCCGTCTGCCGCTGTCTGCAAAGCGAGGGGCGGGATGAATTCGAATACATGATCTGCGGCGAATACCTGGGCGGCGCAGTCCCGGAAGGCATGAAACTCCTGACGATCCCCGAATCCGACTGGGCGGAATTCCGCCGCAAAGGCGCGCTGTCGAACTCTCTGCAGGAGCTTTATACCGCCGCATACGGCGTTTGGCTGAAAAACCACCCGGAATATCATGGCCTCGGCATCGACATCGAGAGCTATTCCCCCGGCACCCCCGCCGACCCCGACTACGAGTTCGCCCTCATCCTCCCGGTGAAAAAGGCGGCGGATTTATTTTAAAAGAAAAAAGTGCCCCAACTAGAGCTTGATTGAACCGGGCGTCAGGACTCTTTTTTGAGGCCGAGGCGGTTCATGCGGTAGTTCATCATGCGCGGGGAGAGGCCGAGCTTGCGTCCGGCGGCGGAGAGATTGCCGTCGTTCTTGCGGATGGCGTCCTGGAGGATTTGGCGTTCGTAGTTGGCGAGCAGGACTTCGAGCGTGGAGGAATCGTCGCCGAGCACGGCGGCGGGCGATCCCGAGGAGGACGCGCCGGCGGCCTGGAGCGAGGGCGGCAGGTTCTGCGCCTGGACGCAGTCGTCGGTGGCGGTGAGCACGGCGCGCTCCATGCAGTTTTCGAGCTCACGGACATTGCCGGGCCAGCTGTAGTTCATCAGCAGGTGGATCGCGCCGGGCGAGAGCTTGCGGATCGCCTTATTGTACTTCACGTTCAGGTTTTCGATGAAATATTCGGCGAGCAGGATGATGTCGCTCTTGCGCTGGGCGAGGGGCGGCATCATGATGGGGAAGATGTTCAGGCGGTAGTACAGGTCCTCGCGGAAGAGCTTCTTCTCCATCAGCTCCTCGAGGTTGCGGCTGGTGGCGGCGAGGAATCGCACGTTGGAATGCAGCTCCTCGTTGCTGCCGACGCGGGAGAAGGTGCGTTCCTGGAGGAAACGCAGGAGTTTGACCTGGGTCTGCATGGTCAGGTCGCCGATCTCGTCGAGGAAGAGCGTGCCGCCGTCTGCGGCTTCTGCGCGACCGATGCGGCGGCTGACCGCGCCCGTGAACGCGCCTTTTTCGTGTCCGAAGAGCTCGCTTTCGACGAGATTTTCCGGGAGGGCGGCGCAGTTCAGCGTGATGAACGGCTTGTCCTTGCGGCCGGAGAGTTCCACGATGGCGCGCGCGAGGAGTTCCTTTCCGGTGCCGCTCGCGCCTCGGATGAGGACCGTGGCGTCGGACGGGGCGACTTGCTGGAGCTGTTCGTAAACGAGCTGCATCTCGCGGCAATTGCCGATCATCTTGCCGGGAGCCTTTTGGAGCATGCTGCGGAGCTTGCGGTTTTCTTCGAGGAGAGATTCGCGTTCGTCGTGGATCTCTACGCAGGCGGCCGCGGCGTCGGCGGTGATGTTCGCGATGATCTCCAGGAAGGCGACGTCGCTGTCGAGGTCGGTGTCCGGGAGGACGGGACGGTCGATGGAGAGCGTGCCGATCACGTGTTCGTGGTGGATCAGCGGGACGCAGATGAATGCGACCTGTTCCGTGTAATGCCGTGCGCCCGTGCGGTTCAGGAACCGGCTGTCGCTCCTGATGTCGGGGATCACATGGCTGTGCCCGGTCTCGGCGACGTGTCCGGTGATGCCCTCGCCGATGCGGTAGTGGCCGAGCTTCTTCTCGGTTTCCGCCAGTCCGCAGGAGACCTCAATCTTCAGGGTATCGCCGTACAGCAGGGCGAACGTGCCCCGGATCATGCCCATGTCGCTTTCGAGGATGGAGAGGACGCTTTCGAGGAGCGCCTGTACATCGCGTTCACGGGTGATGACCGAGCTGACCTTCTGAATGACGAGGAGTTGCGGATTGGCGAGATTATTCATGATGATATAATATACATGTTCGGTCGTGTTTTATCAAGAGGAAAACACCATCTCCTTTCGTGTTTCGCGTCAAATCTCTCTGAAACATGCCAAATCATGCTAAATCGCGGATGATTTCCTGAACCGTCTTCTTCGCGTCCGCCATCGCGCGGACCACGAGCGAAGCGCCTGTGGTGCAGTCGCCCACTGTGTAGACGCGGCGTTCGGGATCGGCGATCAGGCCGTTGCGCGGCGTCAATTTGAGCTTGAGATCGGCGGCGGGTCCCTTCGGGTCGGCTCCGGTGAAGCCCATGGCGAGCAGGATCAGGTCGGCTTCGATGACGCGTGTGGAGTTTTCGACCGCGATGGGCTTCAGCGGTTTGCCTTCGGGCGTGGTCTCCCACTTGACGGAATGCACCTCGACCCCGGTCAGGACGCCGTTTTCGCCGAGGAACCGGTCGCTCGCCACGTTCCATTCGCGCTCGCAGCCTTCCTTGTGGCTGGAGCTGGTGCGGAGCATCCACGGCCAGGCGGGCCACGGAGTGGACGCGGAACGCGTCTCGGGCGGCATCGGCATGATTTCGACCTGCTTCACGCTCGCCGCACCCTGGCGGATCGCGGTCCCGGCGCAGTCGCTGCCGGTGTCGCCGCCGCCGATGATGAGCACGCGCTTGCCCTTCGCGCTGACGGGGAGCGCGCGGAGCTCGCCGTCGTTCACGCGGTTCTGTCCCTGCAGGAATTCGAGCGCAAAGTGGACGCCGTCCAGGTCGCGGCCGGGGATGTTCAGGTCGCGGGCGCAGGGGGTGCCGGTGGCGAGCACGACCGCGTCGTAGTTGCGGAGCAGGTACTGCCCGGCGACGTCGAGCCCGATGCGGCAGTCGGTCTGGAATTCAATCCCCGCCTGGCGCATGAGGGAGATGCGGCGGTCGATGATGCGTTTGTCGAGCTTGAAATCGGGGATGCCGTAGCGGAGGAGTCCGCCGGGCTTGTGGTTCGCTTCGAAGACCTTGACACTGAATCCTGCGCGGTTCAGCGCCTCGGCGGCGTACAGGCCGGACGGGCCGCTGCCGACGACGGCGATGCGCTTGCCGTTGCGGACCGCGGGGACGACCGGCTTCACCCAGCCGTTTTCGAAGGCGGTCTCGACGATGACTTTTTCGCACTGGCGCACCATCACGGGGTCGTCGTTGACGCCGTTGCAGCAGGCGCCTTCGCACAAAGCGGGGCAGATGCGGCAGGTGAACTCGGGGAAGAAACTGGTCTCGGAGAGGATGCGCCAGGCGGCCAGCCAGTCGCCGTCCGCGGCGGCGCTGTTGAAGTCGGGGATCACATTTCCGAGCGGACAGCCCGCGCCGTGACAGAAGGGGACGCCGCAGTTGTGGCAGCGGAGCATCTGCTCGCGGACCTGCTCCGGGGCGAGGCGTACTTCGACTTCGTTGAAATCGCGGACGCGTTCGTCCGCGGGGCGGTAGATATCGTGAATGCGTTCGATCATAGTCAGGTTGCTCCTTTCTCAGCGGGCGGCGCGTGCGAGCGCGTTGCGGTATTCGACGGGGAAGATGCGGACGAATTTCGGGCGGTACTGCTCCCAGTCGGAGAGCATGCGCGCGGCCTTCTTGCTTCCGGTCTCGTGGAAGTATTCCTCCAGCAGGGACTTGAGCTCATGCTCGGCTTCGGTGCCGGACTCGATGCTTTCCAGGTCGATGCCGTCCGTGCTGCAGCTGAGGTCGAAATGGCCCTTCTCGTCGTAGATGTACGCCAGGCCGCCGGTCATGCCCGCGGCGAAGTTCACGCCCACGTGTCCGAGCACGACCACGCGGCCGCCGGTCATGTATTCGCAACCGTGGTCGCCCACGCCTTCGGCGACGAGCGTCATGCCGCTGTTGCGGATGGCGAAGCGTTCGCCCGCGATGCCGTAGAGGAAGATCTTGCCGGAGGTGCCGCCGTACCCGATCACGTTTCCGGCGATCACGTTGTTCTCAGCGTCGTAGCCCGCGTTTTCGGGCGGACGGATCACGATCTTGCCGCCGGAGAGGCCCTTGCCGACGAAGTCGTTCGCCTCGCCCTCGAGGCGGAGCGTGACGCCCTTCGGCAGGAACGCGCCGAAACTCTGTCCGGCGACGCCCGTGAGGTTGACCTGGATCGTATCTTCGGCGAGTTTGTTTTCGCCGAACTTCTCCGCCACGATCCCGGCAAGTTCCGCGCCCGCGGTGCGGTCGGAGTTCGTGATGACGGCGGAAATGCTTTCCTTTTTGCCGTTCAGTTTCAGCTTCGGCAGGATGGCGCGGCGGTCGAAATTGACGAGCTCGTACGGCGCTTCGTTCGCGTCGAAATGCACCGCGCCGCCCTTGACCCGTTCGAAGATCTTGCCGAAATCGAGGCGGATGGTCTTGTAGAAATCGACCGCGTGGTTCGTTTCGAGCAGGTCGGAACGTCCGCACGCCTCCTCCAGCGAATGCAGTCCGAGCGCGGCGAGATATTCGCGGACCTCCTGCGCGATGAACCGCAGGAAGTTGATGATGTATTCGGGCTTGCCCGCGAAACGCTTGCGGAGCTCGGGATCCTGTGTGGCGACGCCCATCGGGCAGGTGTTGCTGTGGCACTGGCGCATCATCACGCAGCCGATGCAGACGAGGATCGTGGTGGCGAACCCGAATTCCTCCGCGCCGAGCAGGGCGGCTATGACGACGTCGCGTCCGGTCTTCAGCTGGCCGTCCACCTGGAGCTTGATCTTGCCGCGCAGGCCGTTCAGCACGAGCGTCTGCTGGGCTTCCGCCACGCCGAGTTCCCACGGGAGTCCGGCGTGCTTGATGCTGGTGAGCGGGGACGCGCCGGTGCCGCCGTCGTGGCCGGAGACCAGCACCACGTCGGCATGCGCCTTGGCGACGCCCGCGGCGACCGTGCCGACGCCGAGTTCGGAAACGAGCTTCACGGAGATGCGCGCCTTCGGATTGGCGTTGCGGAGGTCGTAAATGAGCTGCGCGAGGTCCTCGATGGAGTAGATGTCGTGGTGAGGCGGCGGGGAGATGAGCGTGACTCCGGGCATGGCGTGACGGATCTTCGCGACGAATTCGTTGACCTTGTGGCCGGGCAGCTGGCCGCCCTCGCCGGGCTTGGCTCCCTGCGCCATCTTGATCTGGATGTCGCGGGCGTTGCGGAGATATTCGATCGTGACGCCGAACCGTCCGCTGGCGACCTGCTTGATGGCGGAGTTGAACTCGGTGCCGAAGCGTTCGGCGTTCTCGCCGCCTTCGCCGCTGTTGCTCATCGCGCCGACCGCGTTCATCGCCTTCGCGATGGTCTCGTGCGCCTCCGGGCTGAGGGAGCCGAGGCTCATCGCGCCGGAGACGAAGCGCTTCAGGATGCTTTCGACGCTTTCGACGTCGTTAATGGAGATCGCGCGTTTCTTTTTGAACTGGAACAGGCCGCGTAGAGTGCACAGGTGGTGCGCCTGGTCGTCGATCATGCGGCTGTATTCCTTGAACTTATTGTAGTCGCCGGTCTGCACCGCCTGACGGAACGTGCTCAGCGATTCCGGCGTCCAGAGGTGCGCCTCGCCGTCCTTGCGGTAACGGTACTGGCCGCCGCCAGGGAGCAGCGGGGATTCGGCGGCTTCCGCGGCGGAAGCGCGCAGGACGGCTTCATGGGCGATCTCGGCGAGTCCGATGCCGCCGACGCGGCTGGCCGTGCCGGGGAGGAATTCCTGCAGGAATTCGGGATTCAGGCCGACCGCCTCGAACGCCTGCGCGGAACGGTAGCTGCGGAGCGTGGAGATGCCGAGCTTGGACATGATCTTCAGGAGACCCTTGTCGACCGCCTTGATGTAATTGCTGGCGGCGGTCACAGGGTCGAGGTTGATCGCGCCGGAGTTCGCCAGAGCGGACACCGTGGCGAGCGCGAGGTACGGATTGATCGCGGTCGCGCCGTAGCCCAGCAGCAGCGCGAAGTGCATCACCTCGCGCACTTCGCCGGACTGCACGATCAGGCCGGTTTCCGGACGGAGCCCGGCGTCGACCAGCGCGCGGTTCACGGCGGAACAGGAGAGCAGGCTCGGGATCGCGGCCTGTCCCTGCTGCAGATCGCGGTCGGACAGGATCAGGATGTGTTCGCCCGCCTTCGCCGCGGCGACCGCTTCCTCGGCGAGCTTTTTCAGGGCGTCGCGCAATGCGGCTTCCCCGCTCTTCGCCGGGAATCCGCAGCTCAGGACATGCGAATGATACCCCTGCACGCCGAAGTTCTGAAGCTGGCGGAGCTCGTCGTCGGTCAGGACCGGGCGGCGGAGCTTGATGAGGCGGGCGTGTTCGGGCGTCTCGTCCAGGATGTTGCCCTTGTTGCCGATGTAGGTCATCAGGCTCATCACGAGCTCCTCGCGGATCGGGTCGATCGGCGGGTTCGTGACCTGCGCGAAAAGCTGTTTGAAATACTGGAAGAGCAGCTGCGGACGTTCGGAGAGCACGGCGAGCGCGGCGTCGTTGCCCATCGACCCGACCGGCTCCTTGCCCTGGATCGCCATCGGCTTCAGGATCACGTCCATGTCCTCACGGGTGTACCCGAAGAAACGCTGTTTCGCCGTCAGGTCCTCCACCGGGCGCGAGGCGGTGATGTCGGTGAAGAGCCCGTGCACGGAGAGGCGGTTTTCCTCGACCCAGCGGCGGTACGGTTTGCTGCGCGCCAGACGGTTCTTGACCTCGGAATCCGGCACGATGCGGTGATTTTCCATATCCAGCAGGATGATCTCGCCGGGTTTCAGGCGGCCTTTCAGCTCCACGTCCTCGGCGGGGATGTCCAGCACGCCGGTCTCGCTCGCGAGCACGAAAAGACCGTCTTTACATTTTGTGTAACGCGCCGGACGCAGGCCATTGCGGTCCAGGATCGCGCCCGCGTTCACGCCGTCGGAGAACGCGATCGCCGCGGGTCCGTCCCACGGTTCCATGAGCGCGGAGTGGTATTCGAAGAAGCCGCGCACGTCGCGTCCCATATAATATTTCGCGCCCCACGCCTGCGGGATCAGCATCAGCATGGCGTGTTCCGGGGAACGCCCCGCGGCGACGAGCAGTTCGAACATATTGTCGAGCGAGGCAGAATCGCTCTGGCCGGGTTCGATCAGCGGGAGAAGCTTCGCGAGGTCGTCGCCGAAGAGCGGGCTTTTCAGGAGGTGTTCGCGCGCCTTCATGGCGTTCAGGTTGCCGCGCAGGGTGTTGATCTCGCCGTTGTGCGCCAGGTAGCGGAAAGGATGCGCCAGCTGCCACGTCGGGAAGGTGTTCGTGCTGTAGCGCTGGTGCACGATCGCGAGGCGCGAACGGAACAGCTCGTCGTCGAGGTCGGGATAGAACTGTTCCAGCTGGGTCGCCAGCAGCAGGCCTTTGTACACGATGTTGCGCGACGACATGCTGCAGATGTAAAGGTCCAGTTTGCGCTTTTCGATCAGGCGGCGCATCACGAAGAGCTTGCGTTCGAACGCCGCGTTGTCCTCGAAGTTTTTCCCGTCGATGAAGAGCTGGCGGATCACCGGCATGTTCTTCCGGGCGGTACGGCCGATCTTCTCCGGCACGACCGGGACTTCGCGCCAGCCGAGGACGCCGCCGCCTTCCGCGCGGATGACCTCTTCAACGTCCTTTTCCGCGCCGAGTCCGCCGAAGATCATCGCCACGGCGTACTTGCCTGCTTCGGGCAGTTTCTTCACGCCGGATTTCGCACGGAAAAATACGTCCGGCATGGAGAGCAGCAGGCCCGCGCCGTCACCGGTCTCCGGGTCGCTTCCCGCCGCGCCGCGGTGCATCAGGCGGCACAGAATGGTTATACCTTTCTTAACTATATCGTGCGATGCACGCCCGTTCAGGTCGGCGACCATGCCGACGCCGCACGCGTCGTGTTCCTGTCGCGGGTCGTAAAGTCCCTGCGGTTGCTGTCGGAAAATTTGCTGTTCCATGTTTTTGCCTTTCTTCATTGATTTTTTGGTATAAATCAGCAGGGGTTAAGCAAATCCCGTGCCAACATTTCATTCAACGGAAAGACCGCGCTTCTGTTTTACAGGTTTTGTAATCATGTAATTCGGCGGTTACAAAAAATGTAACAATTGTTTGCCGGTTCCCGCCTCAAAGCCGTTTGGCATGTTTTATGCTTGTCAATACTCGGAAAAAGAATCAAAAAAACAAATCCGCACGGAAAGGAGTACCGCAATGTCTGATGCGGTCAAACACGAATGCGCGGTCGCGCTGCTCCGGCTTCGCAAGCCGCAGGAATACTATTTCAGCAAGTACGGCAGCGCCGACTACGGATTCAGCAAGATGGCGCTCCTGCTCGAAAAACAGCACAACCGCGGACAGGACGGCGCCGGGATCGCGTCGCTGTATCTCAATCCGGAACCCGGACTTCCCGCGTATCGCGTGGAGCGTTCCGCCGCCTCGGAAGATCCGCTGGCCGACCTGCTCGGACGGTGCGCCGGCGCGCCGGGATTCGACGGCGGGCTCCTGCTCGGGCATCTGCGCTACGCGACGTACGGACGGGACGAGGTGTCCGCCTGCCATCCGTTCGTGCACGATTCGAACTGCCTGCGGCGGACCCTGCTGCTGGCGGGCAATTTCAATCTCACGTCCGCGAACGAACTCTTCGAAAAGTTCCTGCGCCTGGGGCACCATCCGAAGAGCCGCGCGGACGGCTACCTGATCCTCCAGATCATCGCGCACTATCTGGAACAGGACTCCAATCTTCACCCCGGTTCGCCGGACTGGGCGAAGATTCTCCGACAGGCTTTGAACGGCCTCGACGGCGCGTTCACGCTCTGCGGCATCAACGGCGCGGGCGATGCATTTGTGATCCGGGACCCCCATGCGATACGTCCCGGATATTTTTATTTTGACGATGAAGTGTTTGCGGCGGCGAGCGAACGCCCCGCGATCCAGGCGGCGTTCGACTGCGCCACATCCGAAGTCATGGAGGTCCCGCCGGGCAAGGCGGTGGTCGCGCGTGCGGACGGCGGCGTGGAGATCCTCGACTGCCTGGAGCCCGCGGAACGCCGCAGCTGCGTCTTCGAACGCATCTATTTCTCGCGCCCGAACGACGCGGACATCCACCGCGAACGCAAACGCCTCGGCAAGTCGCTTGTCCCGGCGGTGCTTCAGGCGGCGGACAACGATTTCGACACGACGTTCTTCAGCTATATCCCGAACTCCGCGCGCGTCAGTTACCACGGCATGCTCGAAACGCTCTTCACGATGGCGGCGCATCAGGACCGCAACGTGCGCTTCGGCGAGATCGCGATCAAGGACGCGAAATTCCGCACGTTCATCGCCGACGCCGACAGCCGCCGCGAGCTCTACATGCACGTCTACGACGTGACCTACGGGCTGATCCGGCCGGGCGTGGACACGCTGGTCGTGCTGGACGACTCCATCGTGCGCGGCAACACCATGCGCAACGCGATCCTGCCGATCCTCGACCGCCTCTGCCCGAAACGCATTATCGTGGCGAGCTCCGCGCCCCCGGTCAAATACCCCGACTGCTACGGCATCGACATGGCGTGCGCGGGCGATCTGGCGGCGTTTCAGGCGGCGGTCGCGATCCTGCGGCGCACCGGACGCGAAGACGTGCTGAACCGCGCCTGCGAAGCGGCGCGGAAAGTGCTGTCCGGCGCGGCGCCCAACGAAAACCACATGCGCGAGATATACGACGCGGTCGACGAGGAAGAACTCTACAGGGAGATCGCGCGTCTTCTCACGCCGCCCGGACTCAAGGCGGAACTCAAGGTCGTCTACCAGACCGTCGAGGCGCTGCATTCGTGCTGCCCGGACTACCCCGGCGACTGGTATTTCACGGGGGACTACCCCACGCCCGGCGGCATCCGCACGGCGAACCGCGCGCTGGTGAACTTCATGGAAAACAATCAGGAAAGAGCATACTGACATGAGCGATTATCAAGATTTGTGGAAACAGCAGCGCGAACGCAGGGCGTTCCTCGCGCTCGCCGACGGCACGGTCTTCCACGGCTATGCGTTCGGCGATCTGCACGACCGCACGGGCGAAGCCGTGTTCAACACCGGCATGACCGGATACCAGGAGATCATCTCCGATCCGTCCTATGCGGGGCAGTTCGTGACGCTCACGACCGCCGAGGTCGGCAACTACGGATGCACGCAGGAGGACATGGAGTCGCGGAGCCTCTTCCTCAACGGTTTGATTATACAGGAACTCAATCCCGCCTCGAACTGGCGGTCCCGCGAGGAGCTGTCCGCGATCATGAAGCGTTACGGCAAGCCCGGCCTCGCCGGAGTCGACACGCGGGCGCTGACGCTGCATCTGCGCACGAAAGGCAGCCAGAAAGCCTATCTGCATGTGAGCGAGGAAAATATTTCGGAGGAAGAAGCCGTGAAACGGGCGCAGGCGTGGGAAGGCCTCGAGGGGCAGGACTACGCCTCCATCGTGACGACGCCGGTCCCGTACGACTGGAGCGAAGAGGGGAAATTCCATGTGGTCGTGTACGATTTCGGCGTGAAATACAACATCCTGCGGATGCTCGTCGCGCGCGACATGCGCGTGACGGTCGTCCCCGCCACGACCTCGCCCGAAGAAGTCCTGGCGGCGAAACCGGACGGCATATTCCTCTCCAACGGCCCCGCCGACCCGTCCGCCGTGACCTACGCCATCGAAAACATCCGCGCGCTGCTCGGTCACAACATTCCGATCATGGGGATCTGCCTCGGGCACCAGCTGCTCGGACTCGCCTGCGGCGCGAAGTGCGGCCGCCTGAAATTCGGGCATCACGGCTGCAACCACCCGGTCAAAAACATCCTGACAGGCGAGGTCGCGATCTCCAGCCAGAACCACAATTTCGCGCTGGCGGACCTGCCCGCCGAACTCGAACTTACGCACATCAATCTGAATGACAATACAATCGAAGGGATCCGCCACAAAACGCTCCCGGCGTTCAGCGTGCAGTACCACCCGGAAGCAGCTCCGGGGCCACACGACGCCGCAGCGCTTTTCGACGCATTCCGCAAACTTATGGAGGACAGCAAAGCATGAAAACGAAACACATCTTCATCACGGGCGGAGTCGTTTCCAGCCTCGGCAAAGGCATCACCGGAGCCGCCCTCGCGTTCCTCCTGAAACAGCGCGGATACCGCGTGGCGATGCAGAAACTCGACCCGTACCTGAACGTCGACCCCGGCACCATGAGCCCGTACCAGCACGGCGAGGTCTTCGTGACCGACGACGGCGCGGAGACCGACCTCGACCTCGGCCACTACGAACGCATCGCCGGCGTGACGTGTTCCCACGCCAGCAACTACACCTCCGGCCGCATCTACGGCAGCGTGATCGCGCGCGAACGCGCCGGCGGCTACCTCGGCGGCACCGTGCAGGTCGTGCCCCATATCACCGACGAGATCAAGGCCGCGATCCGGTCGCTGGAGAGCGACGACGTGGACATCGCCATCACCGAGATCGGCGGCACCACGGGCGACATCGAGAGCCTGCCGTTCCAGGAGGCCACCCGCCAGTTCAAGCTGGAGGCCCCCGCGGGCGACGCGATCTTCATCCACCTCACGCTCGTGCCGTTCATCCGCGCGGCGAAGGAGATCAAGACGAAGCCCAGCCAGCACTCCGTGGCGGCGCTGCGCAGCATCGGCATCGTGCCGGACATCCTCGTGTGCCGGTCCGAGGTGCCGATGGAGGAGGAACACCTCAACAAGCTGTCGCTCTTCTGCAACGTGCGGCGCAACTGCGTGATCGAGGAGCTGGACGTGCAGAACTCCATCTACGAGGTGCCGCTGGAGCTGGAGGAACAGGAATTCGACACGCGCGTGCTGGAACTGCTTCACCTCGATCCGCGCAGGATCGAACTGGACGAATACCGCGCCTGGCTCGACGGCGTGCTGCATCCGCAGACCAAATGCACCATCGCGGTCGTCGGCAAGTACATCCGCCACCAGGACGCGTACAAGAGCATCTACGAATCCCTCAGCCATGCAGGGATCAAACATTCCTGCAAGGTCGAGGTGCGCAAGATCGAATCCGAGGAGTTCATGTCCGCCGATCCGGCCGTGCTTCTGAACGGCGTGGACGGCATCCTCGTGCCCGGCGGATTCGGCACGCGCGGCGTGGATGGCAAGATCAAGGCGATTGAATACGCACGCACGTACAATCTGCCGTTCCTCGGCATCTGCCTGGGCATGCAGTGCGCCGTGATCGAGTTCGCGCGGGACGTCCTCGGGCTTGCCGACGCCCACAGCTCGGAGTTCGACGAGAGCACGCCGAACCCGGTGATCGACCTCATGGACGAACAGCGCACGATCCACGACAAGGGCGGCACCATGCGCCTCGGCGCGTACGACTGCGACCTCGTCCCCGGTTCGCTCGCGGAACGCCTCTACGGCGAAACGCACATTCAGGAACGCCACCGCCACCGCTTCGAGTTCAATCCGAAGTACCGCGAAGCCATCGAATCCGCCGGACTCCGCGTCAGCGGCGTGAATCCGCAGCGCGGCCTCGTGGAGATCGTCGAGATCCCGGACCATCCGTTCTTCATCGGTTGCCAGTTCCACCCCGAATTCAAATCCCGCCCCATGCACGCGCATCCGCTCTTCGACGGTCTCGTGGAAGCGGCGCTGAAAGGTCGTCAAAATGCCGAAACGCACTGATATCCAGAAGATCCTGCTGATCGGGTCCGGCCCCATCGTCATCGGCCAGGGCTGCGAGTTCGACTACTCCGGCGTGCAGGCATGCAAGGTGCTGAAGCAGGACGGGTTCGAGGTCGTGCTCGTGAACTCCAACCCGGCGACCGTCATGACCGATCCCGAGCTCGCCGACCGCACCTACATCGAACCCCTCACGTGCGACATCCTCCACGAGATCATCCGGCGCGAACGCCCGGACGCAATATTGCCGACCCTCGGCGGCCAGACCGCGCTGAACCTCGCCATGGAGCTCCATAAGAACGGCATCCTGAAGCGCTACCAGGTCGAGCTTATCGGCGCCAGCGCGGACGCCATCGCCCGCGCCGAGGACCGCCAGCTCTTCAAAAAGACCATGCAGGACCTCGGGCTCGACCTGCCGCAGTCCGGTTCCGCACATTCCGAAAGCGAGGCAGACGCCATTGCCCGCACCATCGGCACCTGGCCGCTCATCATCCGCCCCGGGTTCACGCTCGGCGGCACGGGCGGCGGCATCGCGCACGACGAGGCGGAATTCACCGAAATCGTGCGGCGCGGCCTCGAAGCCAGCCTGAACCACGAGGTCCTGATCGAGGAATCCCTGCTCGGCTGGAAGGAATTCGAAATGGAGGTCATGCGCGACAAGAAAGGCTCCAGCGTCATCGTCTGCTCCATCGAAAACCTCGACCCGATGGGCGTCCACACGGGCGACTCCATCACGGTCGCCCCCATCCAGACGCTCACCGACCGCGAATACCAGGAGATGCGCGACGACTCCCTGCGCGTGCTCGCCGCGATCGGCGTGGAGACCGGCGGATCGAACGTGCAGTGGGCTGTCAACCCCGACACCGGCCGCCGCATCATCATCGAAATGAACCCGCGCGTGTCGCGTTCGAGCGCGCTCGCCTCGAAGGCCACCGGATTTCCCATCGCGAAGATCGCCGCCAAGCTCGCGGTCGGCTACACGCTGGACGAGCTCCGCAACGACATCACGGGCACCACCCCGAGCTGTTTCGAGCCCGCGCTCGACTACATCGTGACCAAGATACCGCGGTTTACGTTCGAGAAATTCCCCGCTGCAGACCCCACGCTCGGCACCCAGATGAAATCAGTCGGCGAGGTCATGGCGATTGGCCGCAACTTCAAGCAGAGCCTCCAGAAGGCGTTGCGTTCGCTCGAAACGGGCCGTGCCGGGTTCGGCGCGGACGGCAGGGACGCGGCGTTCGAATCCGCCTCCGACGAGGAGATGGAGGAGAAGCTCGCGAAGCCGAACGCCGACCGCATCTTCTACCTCCGCGCGGCGTTCAAGCGCGGCTGGGATATAGAAAAGATTTTCGAGCTTACGAAGATCGACCGCTTCTTCCTGCGTCATCTGCACGAGCTCGCCATGTTCGAGGACGAGATCGCATCCGCCGGATCGCTCAAGAAGCTCGCCACCGATCCCGCGCTCTTCCGTCAGGCGAAGGAGTTCGGCTACAGCGACCGCCAGATCGCGTTTCTGCTGCATTCTACCGAAACCGAGGTCGCGGCGCAGCGTAAACGGATCGGCCTGCTGCCGAGCTTCGGCGCGGTCGACACCTGCGCCGGCGAATTCGAGGCGATCACGCCGTATTACTACAGCTCCTATGCGGATGCGGGTGAACCCGTGCGTCCGAGGGGCGACAAGAAGTCCATCATGGTGCTGGGCGGCGGCCCGAACCGCATCGGGCAGGGCATCGAGTTCGACTACTGCTGCTGCCACGCGGCGTTCGCACTGCGCAAGGCAGGCTACGAGGTCGTGATGGTGAACTCCAACCCGGAGACCGTCTCCACCGACTACGACACCAGCGACAAGCTCTATTTCGAGCCGCTCACGCTTGAGGACATCATGCACATCTACGAGCGCGAACAGTGCTCCGGCGTGATCGTGCAGTTCGGCGGGCAGACCCCGCTGAATCTGGCGCAGGCGCTGAAGGCCGCCGGGGCGAACGTGATCGGCACCAGCCCGGATGACATCGACCTCGCTGAAGACCGCGACTACTTCAAGCAGCTCGCCACGAAGATCGGCATCCTCCAGCCGGAAAGCGGCATCGCGCATACCGTGGACGAAGCGCTCGCCATCGCCGAAAAGATCGGCTATCCCGTGCTCGTGCGCCCGAGTTTCGTGCTCGGCGGACGCGGCATGGTCATCGTCTACAAGGAAAAATACCTCCGCAAGTTCACCGAGGAGGCCGCGCGCGTCGCCGAGGGCAAGCCCATCCTGATCGACCGGTTCCTGGAGAACGCGATCGAGCTGGACGTGGACTGCATTTCCGACGGCGAAACGACCGTGATCGGCGCGATCCTGGAGCATGTCGAGCCCGCCGGATGCCATTCCGGCGACTCCGCCAGCGTGACGCCGCCGATGAGCCTGTCAAAGGAAATTCTGGAGCAAATCCGCGTCTATGCCCGCGAGTTCGCCGCCGCGCTCCATGTGAACGGCCTGATGAACATGCAGCTCGCGGTGAAGGACGGCAAAATCTACATGATCGAGGTCAATCCGCGCGCCTCGCGCACAATCCCGTTCGTCAGCAAGGCGATCGGCGTGCATCTGGCCGGGCTCGCCGCGCTCTGCATGACCGGGCGCAAGCTCGCCGACCTCGGATTCACCCGCGAAGTCGTCCTGCCGTACACCGCCGTGAAGGAGGCCGTGTTCCCGTTCGTGAAGTTCCCCGGCGTCGACATCGTGCTGACCCCGGAAATGAAGTCCACGGGCGAAGTGATGTGTCTCGATACCGACTGGGGCATCGCGTACCTGAAAAGCCAGCTCGCCGCCGGGTCGCGCCTGCCGAAACAGGGCAGCGTCTTCCTGTCCGTGAAAGACCAGGACAAGCCGCGCATCGTGGACATCGCACGCAAGCTCGTCGAGCTCGGATTCCGTCTGTACGCCACGCTCGGCACCTCCACGCTGCTCTGCAACGAGGGGATCCGCGTGAACGCGCTCTTCCGCATTTCGAAGGGGCGTCCGAATCTGCTCGACCTCATCCGCGAGGGCGAGATCCAGTGGGTCATCAACACCTCGGAGAACGGCGCGGAGGCCATGGTCGACGAGATACGCATGCGGTCGAAGTCCATCGCCGCCGGCATCCCGATCACCACGACCATCGCGGGCGCGGAAGCCGCCGTCGACGGTATCCGCGACCAGATTGAATTCGGGCGTTTCGAGGTCAGCTGCCTCCAGGAATACCACCGCCACATCCACCAGGGAGGACAAGTCCTCCACTGAAGCAGTGCCTCGCTTCGCAACGGCACACCGCCGGCGCACCTTTTTTCGGAAAAAGATGAGAAGAGAGGTTGACTTTTGCGGAAAACAGGTGTATAGTATTTGCACTATGAAAACTTTCAATGTGAACAGCAGCATTCGATTTTACGGCTTCTTCTGGCGATTTACCGCCTGACGAAGCCCGTTTGCACGTGTACACGCGAAAGTCATGACAACAGACGGGTTCGGCCCAGCAGGAAGCGGCCGGCCCGGTTTCTTTTTCCAGCACACACAGCCGCATCCGGGCCCCGAATCCCGAATGCGGTTTTCTTTTTTCCGACGACTTCACAAACAATTAAAATACCAAACCCGAAGGACACCCCCCATGAACCTGACAGAACAGCCGATCAAATCGCCCGAACAGCTCGCGTCCGAACTCGCGCCGAACGCGGACATCGTGGAGCACATCAACCGGAACCGCGCGGAACTGCGGAAGATTTTCGACCGGACGGACAAGCGTCTGGTCGTCATCGCAGGGCCGTGCTCGATCCACAACGTGCCCGCCGCGCTGGAATACGCGGAGAAGCTGGCGAAGCTCTCGGAACGCGTATCCGACGACATCAAGCTCGTGATGCGGTGCTATTTCGAGAAGCCGCGCACCACGCTCGGCTGGAAGGGCCTCGTGTACGACCCCGACCTGGACGGCGGCAGCGACATCGCGCGCGGTCTGGAGCTCGCCCGCAAGCTCCTGCTGGACGTCTCGGCGTACGGGCTCGGCACCGCCACGGAACTGCTCGACCCGGCGATCGCGAACTACCTTTCCGAGCTCGTTTCGTGGGCCGGGATCGGCGCGCGCACCACGGAGTCCCAGACGCACCGCCAGCTCGCGAGCTCGCTCGACATGCCCGTCGGGTTCAAGAACAGCACCGACGGCAACCTGCAGATCGCCGTGGACGCCATCTGCGCCGCCCGCGCGCCGCACAGCTACATCGGCATCATGCACGACGGCCGCAGCGGCATCATCCGCAGCGAGGGCAATCCGTACTGCCACCTGGTCCTGCGCGGGGGCATCTCCGGCGAAAACTACTACGCCGCGTGCATCGACGCCGCGCTCCGCAAGCTCGAAAATGCCGGCATCCCGCGCACGCTCACGGTCGACTGCAGCCACGGCAATTCGCGGCGCGACCCCGCCCGCCAGCACATCGTCTTCGAGGACGTCCTGGCGCAGAAGCTCGCCGGAAACGACGGCATTGCGGGCCTGATGCTCGAAAGCTGTCTGCTGCCCGGCAAGCAGAACCTGATGCCCGGCGTGACGCCCGACCCGCGCATCTCCGTCACGGACGCCTGCATCGGGTTCGAGGAGACCGAACGCCTGATCCTGAACGCCGCGGAACGCCTCCGCCACGGCACGCCGCACTCCATCTCCACCTCCAAGCCGCGCGTGGCGTACCTCGGCCCCGCCGGGACCTTCACGCACGAGGCCGCGCGCAAAGTCTTCGCCGAAACCGCCGAGTACCGTCCGTGCTCCGGCATCCAGAACGTCTTCGCGGCGGTCGAAACAGGCGAGTGCGAATACGGCTGCGTGCCGGTGGAGAACACCACCGAGGGCGTCGTGATCGGCACGCTGGACGTGCTCGCGGAGACCACGCTGAAGATCTACGCCGAGACGTCCATGAACATCCACCACTGCCTCATGGCGTCCGTGCCGAAGGAGAAGATCGGCGTGATCTACAGCCACGTGCAGTCGCTCGGCCAGTGCCGGAAGTACCTCGAACGCAATTTCCCGGACGTGGAGACCGTCGGCGTGGGCTCCAACGCGCGCGCCGCCGAGTTCGCCGCCCTCAGCCCGAACGCCGCCGTGATCGGCGGGGAGAACATCGCCGCGCAGTATCACCTGAACGTGCTTGACCGCTCCATCCAGGACACCCCGGACAACCGCACGCGCTTCCTGATTCTCTCCCGCGCGGAAAACACGATGATGCCGCACGCGAAATGCTGCATCTGCTTTACCGCGCGCGAGCGTTTCGGCGCGCTGCACGACTGCCTCGAGCCCTTCAAGAACGCGGGCGTCACGCTCACCATGATCGAAAGCCGTCCCTCCGGCTCCGGCTGCTGGCATTACCGGTTCTTCGTCGACATCGAGGGCGCGTCCAACGCCCCGCGCGTGTCCGCCGCGCTCGCCGGGTTGAAGCCCCTCACCGAAGAGCTCAAACTCCTCGGCAGCTACCCCGTGCTGTAAAGCGTTTCTCACTCCTGCGCGAAGCCACAAAAAAAGCGGCTATTGAAGCCGCCTCGTGGTATTCCCGCAGGAAGTGACCAACAATCCTTTACCAGGACTTGTAGAGTGGTATTATTATAGCATTGTCAAAAGGAAAAGTCAAATGAAAGACGGGAAAATCGCTTGATTTTTCCGTCTTGAGGTGTTATTTATAATTGTAAAAATATCAGACGTTTTTTAGACAAAGAATCTTGGAAAGGGCTGTTCAAAATGCCGTACTACACGCTGGGACTGGATTTGGGCGTCGCCTCCATCGGCTGGGCGCTGATCTCCGAATACGGGGACACTTTCAATTTGGAAGCGTGGGGTTCACGCATCTTCGAACAGGGACTTGACAGCGATGGTCTGGAAGCGATCTCCCGCGGAAAAGGCACCTCGCGTGCCGCAGAACGCCGCCTGAAAAAGGCGTTGCGCCGCCAGTACAGCCGCCGTCGCGACCGCAAGCAGGATCTGAAGCGCATCCTGACGGAAAACGGGATGCTCCCCGACCCCTTCACGCCGGATTTCTTCGTCGCGCTCGACCGGAAACTTGTGCAGACGCTTCCCGAGGCCGAACGCGAACACGCCGCCCATATCGCCCCGTATCTCTACCGCAAGCTCGCGCTCGACCGTCCGCTCACGAAGGAAGAGTTCGGACGCGCGATCTATCATTTCGCCCAGCGCCGCGGATACCGGAGCAACCGCAAGCTCGATTTGAAAGACAAGGAAACCGGCGTGGTGAAAGATGGCATCGCGAAACTGAAATCCGAGATGGATCAGACCCACGCCCGGACGATCGCCGAGTATTTCTGCACGATTGACCCGAACAAGGAGCGCATCCGCAAGCGCTACACGGACCGCGCCATGTACGAGGACGAGTTCCGCAAGATCTGCGAGGCGCAGCGCGCATTGGTCTCCCCGGATTTGGAGAAAAAGCTTTACGAGGCGATTTTCTTTCAACACAAGCTCAAATCCTGCAAAGGGCTCGTCGGGAAATGCGAGATTTATCCCGAATACCGCCGCTGCTCCATGGCGAAGGAGGAGGCCCAGCTCTTCCGCATCTACACGACCGTGAGCAATCTCCGCGTGCGGAAGGGCGACGCCGAGCGGCCGCTCACCGAGGAAGAACGCGGAAAGGCCGTCGCCTTCCTGAACGGCTATTCGGATAAGTTCACTGTCCGCGGCACGATCACGCTGAAGAATCTCGGAAAGGTCATCGGACTTGCCAAAGGGGAAAGCTTCACGCTCGGCGACGAGGGTAAGGACGTCTACGGCAACGAACGCCACGCGGCGCTCGTGCGCGTCTTCGGCGCGGACAGGGCCGCCGCCATGCCTGCAGCCGAACAGGACGCTTTCTTCCACGACCTTGACTCCATCGAAAAAGACACTGTCCTGGAGAAACGCCTCCGCGAACACTGGAAACTTTCTCCGCTTCAGGTCGAGACCGCCATGAAGGTCATGCTTCCGGATTCCTACTGCGCGTATTCGCTTCACGCGCTCCGGGAGATGCTGCCCAGTCTTGAAACGGGAGAACCCCTTCCGACAATCAAAAAGCTCCTTTATCCGAAACAGGTCGGCGCGGCGCACGATTTTCTCCCCGTTTTCGACAGCAAAGATTGCAGCATTGAAATCAGGAATCCGCTCGTCCACCGCGTGATCACGGAACTGCGCACGGTCGTGAACGCGATCATCGCCCGCCACGGCAAGCCGAACGCCATCCGCATCGAGCTCGCGCGCGACCTGAAGACGTCCAACAAACAGAAAGAGACCATCACCCGACAGAACAATCAGAGGGAAAAGGAGCGGCAGAAGATCGCCGAGCGCATCCTCGCGGAGGCCGGGATCGAAAAGCCGTCGCGCAACGACATCCTGAAGGTGATGCTCGCCGAAGAATGCAATTTCGTCTGTCCCTACACAGGGCGGAAGATTCGAGATATTCGTGAACTTCTGTATGGAAAGGACATCCACATCGAGCACATCATCCCGTACTCGCGTTCCTACGACGATTCGTTCCGAAATAAGACGCTCTGCGACGCCTCCGCGAACAGCGCGAAGAACAACCGCACGCCGTTCGAGGCATACTCCGGCGAGCAGTACAAACAGATCCTCGCCCGCGTCGCGCAGTTCAAAGGGCCGTATGCCGCCTACAAGCTCGACCTTTTCAAACGGGATAAGATCGACGAACAGGATTTCATGGAGCGCAACCTGAATGACACGCGCTATGCCAGCCGCATCGCCATGCAGTATCTCGGCCTGCTCTACGGCGGCATGGTCGATAAGGACGGCAAACGGCGCATCTTCGCGACCAGCGGCGGCGCCACCGCCCTGATCCGGCGCGCCTGGGGCGGGAACGATCTGCTCGGCGAGGGCGAGAAAGTCCGCACAGACCACCGCCACCACGCCATCGACGCCGTGACCATCGCCCTGACCACGCCGGGCATGGTGCAGAAGATCGCGTCCATGTCGCCCGAACAGCGCCGCAAACTCCATGAAACCAATACTCCGATCATCGATTCGACCCTCTACTCCGAGGCGAAACAGCGCCTCGAATCCGCCGCCGTTTCCCACCATGTCGTCAACAAGCTCCGCGGCTCGCTGCATGAGGATACATTCTATGGGAAGGATTTCGGCGGCACGGAGCGCCATGTCCGCGTGAGCCTCGCCAGCATCGAGCCGGGCGACGTCGCGAAGATCGTCGATCCCCGCGTCCGCGCGCTCGTGCTGGAGAAACTCGGCAGGTCCAAGCCGGAGGATGTGTCCAAAAGCGACCTCAAGATGTTCTGCGACGATGCGAATCTCCCTGTTTTCCGCGATTCCGAAGGAAACCCCGTCAACGTGATCAAAAAGGTGCGCGTGAAACAGAACCTTAAAACCATTACGATCGGGTCCGGAGACGGCGTCCGCAACGTCAAGACCGGCTCCAACTATGTCCTGCCGATTTTCGCCGTGCTGAATGAGAAGGGCGAGGAGGTCAAATGGGTCGGCGAGATCGTCACGCTGCTCGACGCCGTCCAGCTGGTGAAACACGGTCAGCCTGTCTTCGAAAAGGAGCGTCCCGGCCTCAAGTTCAAATTCTCCCTCAAAAAGGGCGACATCGTGAAGTGGAACAAGGACGGAAAGGAATATCTCTGCATCGTGAGGGGAATATCCCTGCCGGAGTTTTATATTGTTCCCCTGAATGAGGCAAGGAAAAAGGACGAGTTGAAAGCGGCAAAACTCTGGTTCCGTCTTTACGTTTCAAGCGCTTTTAAGGGAAATCTGCAGAAGTGCCGCATGAACATCTTCGGAGAATTGCAGCGTGCCAACGACTGACCGCATCGTTTGTCATTCTGTTTAGACTCTACAAGTCCCAGCGAATACATTATCTACCTCGACGCGCGTGGAAAATCAAGTGTACCGTTTGAACTCTACAAGCCCCAGCAAATGGAGGCGCACCGTCCGAACACGCTTTAATCAAGTGTACCGTTTGAACTCTACAAGCCCCAGCCATGCTGCGCGACGGTGTGCCAGACGAGGCAATCAAGTGTACCGTTTGAACTCTACAAGCCCCAGCAGCCGCACATCACGGGAAGATTCCCGATCAAATCAAGTGTACCGTTTGAACTCTACAAGCCCCAGCCGGAGAGATCCTGCGGTGCGCTGCCGCCTGAATCAAGTGTACCGTTTGAACTCTACAAGCCCCAGCCCGCCGTCCTGCGCAGCGCGGACAACGGCAAATCAAGTGTACCGTTTGAACTCTACAAGCCCCAGCCTATGGGTAGATGGAAAACGATCCGGGATGAATCAAGTGTACCGTTTGAACTCTACAAGCCCCAGCCGGTAGCGGTGGATACCCTGCAGCGCGGAAATCAAGTGTACCGTTTGAACTCTACAAGCCCCAGCCCGTCGCTTTTTCTGTAGCAGGAGACGTCGAATCAAGTGTACCGTTTGAACTCTACAAGCCCCAGCCTCTCGAAAACGTGGCAAAGTTCGCCCATGAATCAAGTGTACCGTTTGAACTCTACAAGCCCCAGCCTCGTTTTTCGCAGGGACAACCGCGGAGAAATCAAGTGTACCGTTTGAACTCTACAAGCCCCAGCGGGTTTATGCCGATTATCCCGGCGCATTGGAATCAAGTGTACCGTTTGAACTCTACAAGCCCCAGCCGTCATCTCTCCGGAGCGCCGGCATCGATCAATCAAGTGTACCGTTTGAACTCTACAAGCCCCAGCTCTGAAACTCCACGCCACCGACAAGCATCTAATCAAGTGTACCGTTTGAACTCTACAAGCCCCAGCCTCGCAAGCCTCGTTAAGAAAGGAATCGTTAATCAAGTGTACCGTTTGAACTCTACAAGCTCGGGAAAACTCCTTTTCAAAGAACACCGGAAATAATGTAGCACGAAAACAGGAAAATACAAGCAAACGCTGTCAGGAGGATACTCCTGAATCCGGCAGAGTGAACCGCGGAGAAAAATCAGGTCGTTCCGGACTTGAAAAAACGGGAAAATGGAGTACATTACTCATGTGTAAAATTTGCGAATTATAATAGGAACCTAACAGCTTTATGCGAAAAGAAACGGTCTCCGACAGATTTACCGGGTTCGAATGGACCCCGTTGCGCCCGTGGTGCTGGATCCGCAGGGACGCCGCCGGGTTGCGCGATGTCCTGCGTGCCGGGCCGCCCGGCGCGGATCCCGGTTCCGGTTCGGAGGTGCTCTGGCGGACGAAAAACAAATATGTCCTGCGCCTGAAGACGGCGTCCGGGCTGGATCTGGCGTACAAGTGCGGCAGGAATATCCGGTGGCTGCCGTACGGGTTTTCGTGGACGCAGGCGGTCAAGGAGGCGTACAAGTTCAAACGGCTGGCGCACGTGGGGCTGCCGCTGGTGAAACTGGTCGCAGTCGGCGAGGACCGCGGTTTTTTCCGCATCCGCAGCGCATTCCTCGTCACGGAGTTCGCCGACGGGTTCCTGGACGGACGGCATTTCTTCGAGTCGCTGTCGCACGAGACGGCGTTGCGCGACGAATTCACGCGCGGCAATTTCGTCCTCCTCGCGCGCCTGCACGACGCCGGGTTCTTCCACGGCGGATTCACGCCGATGAACGAGCTCTGGCGCAGGCTGCCGGAGCCGGACGCGGAGGGGAATCAGCTGGAAATCCGCTGGATCGACGTCGCCCGGTGCCGCCGCGCGTGGGGCCGGGGACTGAAACGGCGCATCGTGCAGGACCTCGGCGAATTCCTGCGGTTCTACCCGTTCACGGCGGAGGAACGCCGCGCGCATCTGCAGGTCTATCTTGAGGCTACGAAGGTCAAACGGTTTGAGCTGGACACGCTGTGCCGTGCCGTGGAAGAGGAACTTGCCGCAAGGATCCGCCGGAAACAGGCACGGGACGCCGAAAAGGCGAAAAAGAACAAGGCGAACGCCTGATGTTCGCCGGGGGGAGAGGACGGAGGGGTGCCCGAGCTCCCTTTTTCGCCTGCGTTTTTTTCAGGGAATGAAATCGCCCGACAGGTCGGCGTGTTCCAGTTCGAGCAGCGCGGCTTTCCGGTCGAGTCCGCCGCCGTATCCGACGAGCGCGCTCCCTGCGCCGATGACGCGGTGGCACGGGACGAGCAGGGAAACGGGATTGTGTCCGACCGCGCCGCCGACCGCCTGCGCCGACATCCGCGGGACGCCCCGTTGACGTGCGACGATCTCCGCGATCCTGCCGTAGGTCATGGTGCGTCCGTATGGGATGGTCAGCATGATCTTGCAGACCGCCTGCCGGAATTCCGTCGTGCGGAGCGCGAGCGGCGGCGTGAATCCGGGATCGCGACCGCTGAAATATAGGTCGAGCCAGCGGTTCGCCTGTTCGAAGACGGGGAGCGTTTTTTCTGCGTGATCCGGGGATAACGAATCGGCGAAAAAACGTTGTTCGTCGAACCATAGCCCGGCGAGCGCGGCTCCGTCCGAAGCGAGCGTGATCCAGCCGAGCGGCGATTGGTAGTGGTGAACGTAATCCATAATCGGTTCCATGTACGGGGCAGGGGGCTAGAATTCTCCTTGGAAGAGCTCGGATTCGATCCCGGCGACGTCGTCGAAGCGGATCGCGGTGCCGTCGGCGAGAGTCAGGGTCTTCCGCACGGGCGAGATCCTGACGAGCGCGCCGGATTTGAACTCGTACGCGCCGCCGGATTTGAGCGTGTCCGGGACGAAATGCTCGACCGTGACGGCGGGTTTCTCTTTGAGGTGCGCGATCAGGATGGCGATGCGGCGGTCAAGCTCGGCCTTTTCCGCCTCGTCCAGCTCGCGTTTCCGGCTTGTCAGCCGGGCGGTCTCGTCGATGACGTCCTCGTAGCCGACGAGCGCGGCGAACGGCGAGAACTGCGCGGCGCGGTCGTGCAGGGGCATGTGCGGCCGCTCCTTCGAAACGTGGTGCGGCAGATGGAGGATGTCTTCGTACGGATGGGGTTGCTTTTCCATGTCCTGCCTCATTCCCTGTGCCCGCCGACCTGCTGGTTGCGTTCTTTCGCGGTCGCGCCGTCCAGCAGATCCATGCCCTTCAGGATGGCGTTCTTGCCGAGCTTGTGCTTGATGTCCAGGATGGCGTGCTGGAGGCGTTTCTCGCGGCTGCGTCCCGCCTCCTCCTCGGTCCGCCGTTTTGCGAGCGCGGCTTCGTCCGTGAAGAGGTCGGGCTGTTCCGGTTCGGACGGCTGTTGATTCGCTTCGTGTTCGCTCAGGATATGGTTTGCGGCGACGGTGATGCGGCGCACAAGCAGGTTCGGGGCGACCGTCCGGTCGAAGATCGCGGCCGCCGCCTCGATCATGAGTTGCGACGAGGACGTGTGCCTGCCGAAATTGACGGAGCCGTGCGCCTCCTTCGGAACCTCGCGCCCGTAATGGTTGATGTGGATTTCGCCCTTGTACCTGCGGCGGAGCTCAGGCGTGGCGAGGTTCGCGACGTCGTACCCCACGGTCAGGATCAGCTGGTCGGTCACGAGGTGCTTCTCGACGAGGCTGAGCGCGAGCATGTCGGTCATCTCCTTCGCCACGACCTTCGCCTTCTCGAAGTCGTACGGCTCCTTCAGCACCTGGCCGGAACTGAGGCTGTTGTTCTCCGGGCGGTACGCCTTGATCTCGGCGATGGTGACGGGTTCCCAGCCCCACGCGTGGTCGATCAGGAGCTCGGCGTTGATCCCGAAGAGGCGGTAGAGCACGTCCTCATTTTTCACCGACATCCGCGCCACGTCGCCCATCGTGTGCATCCCGCGCGACTCCAGCCGCCGGGCGTAGCCGCGCCCGACGCGCCAGAAATCGGTGAGCGGACGGTGCGTCCAGAGCGTTTCGCGGTAGGCCTGCTCGTCCAGTTCGGCGATGCGTACGCCATCCCGGTCCGCCGGGATGTGCTTGGCGACGATGTCCATGGCGATCTTGCTCAGGTAGAGGTTGGTCCCGATCCCGGCTGTGGCGGTGATCCCGGTCTCCGCGAGCACCTCGCGGACGAGCTTCATGGCGAACTCGCGCGCCGTGAGGCGGTACATCTTCAGGTACGCGGTCGCGTCGATGAACACTTCGTCGATGGAGTATACGTGGATGTCCTCCGGGGCGACGTGCCGCAGATAGACGCCGTAGATGTGCGAACTGACCTCCATGTAACGCCCCATGCGCGGGACGGCGACGATGTAGCCGAGCTCAAGAGCCGGATTCTTCGCGAGGTCGGGCGCGCTGCTGGACTTGCCCTTGAACCGATGCCCGGGCGAACGGTCAAGGCGTTCGCCGTTGACCTCCCGGACGCGCTGGACGACCTCGAACAGCCGTGCGCGGCCGGGAATCCCGTACGCCTTCAGCGACGGCGAGACGGCGAGGCAGATCGTCTTTTCCGTGCGGCTCTCGTCCGCCACCACGAGGTTCGTCGTGAGCGGGTTGAGCTTCCGGTCGACGCACTCCACCGAGGCGTAGAACGATTTCAGGTCGATCGCGATGTAGGTGCGGGAGTCCATATCGTTTCGCTTGTGGTAAAATCGGTTCAGACAGGCGGACCGGCGGACAATCCTTCGCATCCGCCGGCCCCTCGGCTTCAACTTGAAAGGGAAGCCGGATGATTCGCGCTTACTTGGCGTCTTCCGGCCAGTCCTCCGTGCGCATGACGATCGGCGTGGAGAGGGCGTTCGGCTCGGCGTGGGCGCAGTTCTGGTAGTAGATCACGCGCTTTTTGCCGGGGGCGTTGTTGAAGAGCACGGCGACGCCGGAGGGCTGCGCGACGTAATCGCCGAGCCCGGCGCGCACGATGTCGACCAGGCAGGTTTCGGGGGCGCGCTTGATGTGGTTCACGGGGTCGTAGTAGTCGAGGCCGGGCTGGTAGTCCGGGCAGGTGCCGCGCTGACGGCCCGCCTTGGCGCAGCCGATGTCGGAGCACCACGGCATGCCGATCTCGGCGTGGGTGATCTCCGGGACGAGTCCGGCGGCCCATGCCGCCTGAAGCCCGCCTTGGCTGTAGCCGATCACGCCGAGGTCCTTGCCGTTCCACGCCGCCACCGTCTTGACGAAGTCGAACGCGCGGATCGCGCGTGCCGCCATGTAGCGGAAATAGGAGGTGTCCGGGGTCTTGTTTTCGGCGTTGTCGTAGGCGTAGTGGCCGAGCCGGGCGCGGATGCCGTCGTAGTAGGATTTCGGCTGGCTCAGCTCGATCCCGTGCGCGTTGACGTCGAAGTAGACCGTGCCCGGCACGCCGTCCGGGACCGCCTGGTCGCGCACGCCGTACGCCTGGAAATGCACCTTCGCGGGTAGGGATTTCGGCTCCGCGCCGGCCGGGATGATGAGGTAGCCGGTCACGGGACGCGGCCCGGTGCACGGCACCTTGACCTCGTAGGCATCGAATCCGTCCTGCTTCGCCTTGATCTTCTTGAGTTCGGGCGTGGCTGCCACGGCGGCGAGCTCCTGCTTCTGCTTCGTCCAGAATTCGTCGAAGTCCTCGGGTTCCGGCACGGCCTGCTTGAGCTTCTCGATCTCCGCGCCAGCGCCGCCGTCGAACTTGCTCTTCAGGTCATGTCCCGCCTCGTCCTCGAGCGAAGCCTCGATGCGGACGAATCCGGGCTTGTCGATGGTCGTGGCGAGCGTAAGCGCCTGGTCCGCCGAAATCTCGTTGCGGCCCTGTTCGACCTTGCCGTCGTCGCCGGAACGCTTCCACTTCAGGAAGAGCTTGCCTTCGACGGGATTCTGTGCGAGCTTGTTCACGGAGAACGTGAACTTCATTTCCTCGCCGGCCTTGTAGCAGACGGCGGGCGTGGCGTCCTCCGAGTCGTCCTCGATCAGCACCAACTGGAAATCGCCCGCTTTCACCGGAGCGGCCTGAAGCGCGGGCTTTTCCTCGGTTTTCACTTCGACCGCGGGCTTGGCTTCCGTTGCGGTCTCGGCGGGCACGACCACGACTTCCTGCTGGACCACGTCCGGTTCCGTGACAATGACGGTCGTGCGCGGGACCACGATCACGCGGCCGCTTCTGTATCCGTATCCGTAATAGCCGTAGCCGGGCAGCAGCGGATCGAAGAATTCGGGACTGACGACCACCGGGCCGCCTGTCGGGGGAGGGGGCGGCTGGGGAGGATTGACCGGTCCCCCCG
The DNA here is from genome assembly GCA_045114235.1 of Victivallales bacterium. Lineage (GTDB taxonomy): Bacteria > Verrucomicrobiota > Lentisphaeria > Victivallales > UBA1829 > UBA1732. The sequence goes on along the minus strand of JBGUKB010000078.1, from coordinate 32,685 downwards.
CGGGACGTCCGCCCGGGATGACGACAGCGCCGCCGAGACGACGTTCGCCGGGGACCGCGCCTGCAGGGCGTCCGCCGGGCTGGCCGGGTGCGACGACGGATCCGGGGCGTCCGCCGCCGGGTTGTCCTCCGGGTCGGCCTCCGCCTCCTGCGGGACGTCCGCCGCGTCCCTGTGCGTAAAGTGCCGTTGCCGGAATCATCAATGCCGCGAGAAAGAATGCTGTGCAGTTTTTCATAGCCGGGGGTTCCTTTCTGTCGTTCTGACCGTCTTGTTTCAACTTGTGAAAGCGTCCGGGATCATGGTTCCGGTGTGTCCGGACCGCCTCGTTCTATTTCAATAACGTTTCGATGGTACGAAATATTGTATATTCCGAATAAAAAATCTTTTCTTTTTTTGATGCGTGGTATTCTTTTATCCTCAATCCGATTCCGTTTTTCGCATCTTTCTTTTTCGATTCGATGTATCTTTCGGAGGTCGGAGCTGGTCGTACATGGCGCGGAACAGCTCCCGGAGAAAATCCCCGTTGTCGACGTCCTCGACCAGCAGCATTTCCTTTGCTCCGGGGTAGGGCAGCTCGCGGGGCGCGTCGGGCATGAGTTCCAGCGCGGCGGGGACCGGCTTGACGAGCAGGCGATCGTCGTAGATGCCCCCGGCGATCCTGCCGCGGAAATACAGGATGTATTCGCCCATCATCCCGCGATACGTGATCCCGTTCAGCCCGGAAAGCTGGTCCAGGACAAATGTCAGATAGTCTTTGCCGGATGCCATGGAGCCTGCGCCTTGCTTTTTGTCTATATTCAGATTTGTATTTCTTTCGGGAAAGAAAGCCTGCCCCGGACAGTCGCGCCGGGACAGGCTTCGTCAATTGGTCCGCTCAGGCGGACCGCCGTCCGCTCAGAAGCGGATGACGGTCATGGAGTGGGCGGGGAGGTTCACGATGAACTTCTCGCCGAGCTTGACATAGTTGTTGGTAAGGGTGTATTCCTTTCCGGTGAAGGCGGGTCCGGTGAGGACGGTGCGCTTCGCGGAGGCGGGGATGCCCTTGCTGTTGTCGAGCGTGACGGTGATGGAGACGGCCTGGTCGAGGGTGTTGACGTACTTCAGGACGGTGTCTCCGTCCTTGGTCTGGACGGCGGATGCGGCGACCCGGAGGGTCTGGCGGCGGTCGAGCGCGCTGCCGAAGTCAAGGGAGTTCTTGAGGTAGTTCGTGCCGGCGTTCGTGCCGAAGAGCTTCTGGACTTCGTAGGTCGTGGTCTTGTCGACCTTGGTGTTTGAGAAGTAGATCATGTTCGGGGTCCACTGCATGTTGCCGTGCTTGCCGAGGAGCGGCGCGTAGGAGGACATGAGGACGACGTCGCCGTTGCGTTCGACGCCGGTCAGGAAGATCGCCTCGTCGAGGGCGGTCTCGATGGTGTTCGGACGCGGATTGCCCTGCGCGTGGGCGGCGTATTCGCCGGCGTAGACTTTCGGGCCGTTGCGGTCGTAGCTGTCGTAACGGTGCTGGGCGCTGTTCACGAACCAGTTCGGATCCCTGTAGAAATGCTCGTCGACGATCGGAATCTTTTCCTGACGGGCGAATCTCCAGCCGCGGTCGTAGTCGCGTCCTTCGGCGCTGGGGCCGACGGTGCCGACCACGACGATGTCGGGATACTTGGCGACGAGGGCGTCGTTGACCATTTTGAAGCGCTGTTCGAAGGCGTCGGTGATCTGTTCCTCGTTGCCGAGGCCGATATACTTCAGTCCGAACGGCTTCGGATGGCCCATCTTCGCGCGGAGCGCGCCCCACTTGGTGTCGGTGGAGCCGTTGGCGAACTCGACGAGGTCGAGGGCGTCCTGGACGATGCGGCCCATCTGGTCCATCGGGACAGCCTGCTGGCCGCCGGTGAACTGGCAGTCGACGCCGACGGTGATGATCGGGAGCGCGTACGCGCCGATGTCTTCGCAGAAGAGGAAGTATTCGTAGTAGCCGAGGCCGCGGGTCTGGTGGTAGCCCCAGCGGTTCTTGATCGGCTTGCGTTCTTCGAGCTCGCCCACGGAGTCCTTCCAGTAGTAGCAGTCGTCCTGCCAGCTGTTGCCGTGCGCCACGCAGCCGCCGGGGAAGCGGACGAACTGCGGCTTCAGGTCGGCGAGCGTCTGGGCGAGGTCCTTGCGGAGGCCGTTCTTGCGGCCCTTGAAGGTGTCCTGCGGGAAGAGGGAGACCATGTCGACGGCGACGGGCGCGCCGGCGGTAAGGGGCTTCAGATAGAACTTGCCGCAGGCGTCGGCGGTGGAGTTGCCGGCGGAGGCGGTGAGGGTGACGGAGACCTTGTCCCATTTCTTGGACTTCACGTCGACCGTCTTGGAGGCGAGGACCGCGCCGGTGTCGGAGAGGAGGCCGACCTCGATCTTGACGGGTTTGTCGCCCTGCTGGCGCGCGAACATGGAGAAGTCGTACTTCGCGCCCTTTTCGTAGCGGAATCCGCCGAAGCCTTCGTTGAGGAGGCGCGCGCCGACCGCGTCGACGGAGATCACGCCGTAATGCGGATTGTTCGCGTGGATCGGATTGTCGACTGCGACATCGAACTTGATGGAGCCGTCCGCGACCCAGAATTTCTTCGAGTTCCAGCCGCGCGCGTCGGCCGGGGTACATTCGAAGTCGCGGTTCGCCACGAGCTCGGCGTACAGGCCGCCGTCCGCGCCGTAGTTGATGTCCTCGAAGAAGATACCGAACATGGTGTCGGAGATCTTGAGCTTGTCATTCATGTTCACGGTCATGGTGCCCTTGACGGAGGCCTCGGGATCGGCTTCCGGTACGGGGGCGGACTGGCAGGCGGTCGCGCCGATGGTCATGGCGATCAGGGCGAGGAGCATGCTTCCGGTCGTTTTACGGTTCATTTTGTAGTTCCTTGGGGGTTGGTGTTGAGCTTAACTCGGGATGTTTGTTCCGTCAAAAGCCTAATATACACAGAAAACGGGAAGAATCAAGCGGAAAAACGTAAAAACCTTAAATAAAAATCGTGATTTTATTTGCGCTGAATCACGACGGTCTTGCCGCCAATATGTACCGTATAGATGTCATCGGTTGTCGTCACGGAGGGTGTTGCGCCGCGTTCGCCGCTTCCGCAGAAGAACGCCGAAACGAGCGTGGAGGTGCCTTTCGGGATGTTGCCCTGAAGACCGGGGATCGTCGCGCGCGGCAGGATCAGGTTCGTGTTCGGCTCCGTGCCCTGGTTGATTGCTGTGCGGCCGCCGGAGAGGTCGACGGCTCCGCAGGACATGCCGCCGGACTGCGAGACGAAAACGGACTTGCGTTCGGTCTTCACGGAGACGCCGTCGGCGGGGAACGCGAATCCGCCGTCGAAGGTCTGGAGCGTGCGGTCGGTGGTGATCTCGTGGATGCGGACATGCCAGGGCAGGGCGGGGATGATCCAGGTGCGGATCGTGACGCCCATGAGCGGGGACCAGTCGGTGCGGATCCAGTCGTCGGTGACCTCGTAGTCCTTCGTGTCACGTTTGACGGCGTAGCGGTCGCTGCCGACGTCGGTGATCGCGAGCATGGAGTCCGGGACGATCTGCGCGAGTCCGTAGGGACCCTTCGGGACGCCGAATCCGTACAGATTGGAATAGGCGAATTTCTCGTATTTCGCCTGTCCGTGCGTGTGCTGCATGCGCGGCTTCTGCCCGGCGGCGAAGAACACGGCGTGCGCGCCGTCGCGCTGGGCGATGAAGTGGGGACCATCCATGCGGCGCGAGGCGGGCAGCTCCGGCATCGGAAGTTCCTCGGCGGCCCAGAACGGATGGTCCTCGGGCAGGGCGAGCACGAGGAACGACTTCATGCCCCAGTAGACCGAGCCGAACCCGTTGTAGCTCTCCGCCATGCTCATGTTCGGGTACGCGTAGCCGACCGTCAGGACGCCGCCCGCGTCGAAGATCGGACGGCTGAGCCATTTCCGCATGTTGCGCAGGAAGAGCCCCTTCACCACGCCCGGCTCGATCCCGCCGACGTCCGCGTAGGCGTATGCCGCCCAGAACGCCGCTTCGGCGAACCGGTAGGCGAGGCTGCGTCCGTACGGGATCGCGGAGCCGTCGCCGCCGAAATAATACATGTAGTCCTGCGCGAAAATGCGTGCGCGCTCCTTATAGAGCTCGGCGCGGACGGGGTCCTCGTCCTTCATCAGCGCGGCGTACAGCAGGCAGTAGAAGTGCATGCCCCAGGAGTTGTAGTGGTCGGCGTGTGCGTTTTCGCCGTCGGTGTACCAGCCGTTGCCGAGATACCACGGTTCCATGGCGTTCAGCGCGGATTCGACCGATTGTTTGTCGTACGGACGCCCGACGCGGCGGAATCCGAGGTTCACGACCACGCGGAACATCTCCCAGTTGCACGGCCATGCTTTGCGGAGGTTCGCGTTGTTCAGCCAGTTGTACACGTTGTCCTGCTGTTCCTTCGTCAGCGGTTCCCAGACTTGTTCCGGCGCGATCGCCAGCGCCAGCCCGATCGACGCCATTTCGACGATCTTCTGGTCGTAGTCGCCGACGTTGCCCCAATACTCGGGATTCGCCGGATCGGTGCCCGAGATCAGCCCGCGCATGAAGGTGTTCCAGAGCTCGGGATCCCTGCCTCCGCCGCCCGCCCAGAGCGGACCGAGCGCCCATACCGGGCGTGAGAACGCCTCCATCTCCGCGGTGCTGTCCGGGTAGCTCGCGCCGGTGTAGCCCTGATGCAGCCGCGCCTTCCCGTCCGAGTAGTACGGGAGCAGGGGGCGGAGGATGTCGACGGCGGCCTTCTGGAGGTCCGACCGTGTGGCGAGCGGATTGAGGTTTACATCGTAAGCTTGTGTCCCCCAATGAGGGGTTATGTAGACATAATTGTAATACCCTCCCGGGGGCGCGGACCATTTGTTCTGCGTGCAGGCGGCCAGCGCGGCGGCCGCCGCGAGAGCGATTCCGATGGTGAATGATTTCATGTTCACGGGGACGGATCCTTTCCCGGCGCGTGCCGGTATGAGGTGGAGATTGCAGGGCATATCAGACGTATTTTCCGCAGAGTGCGGCGGTCTGCCGTCTTCGTATAACATACAGCCGATGAAAGAAAAATCAACCGGATGCGCGTAGAAAAATAAGGAAAAAATAATTGAACTGCGGCACGCTGAAAATGCCTGTTTCTTATGCCAAGGGGAACATTTTTCAGCGCTTGACTTTTTAGAGAATCCGTGATAAAGTAAAAGATTATTTTGTGTTTTAAATACTTTGTATAAGGCGCGCGAAAACCATGGCCGGGAAACAAACGAACAATGGACAAATCCGCCTCGCTTCCGGGGCTTTTGATGCTGTATACTGCCACCTGTCGGACGGCGTGATCGTCGTCGGGCGCGACGGTGCGATCCTGTACGGGAATCCTGCTGCGGAAAAGGCGTTCGAGCGGGGTTCCGGCGGGCTTGCCGGACAGTCTCTTGACGAACTGATCCCGGCTGACGCCGTGAAATCCGGCGACGGCGCATGCCGCGTTTCCCTGCCCGGATTCGATCTCATATTCCACATCTGCGCCGAATCCTCCGGCGCGTGGTACGAATCCGTCATGCAACCCGCGGTCCTTTCCGACGGCACGGAGGCGGGCGTCCTCTTCTTCTCCGTCCAGTCCGCGCAGGCCGACAACTCCGGCTGGAACGCGGCCGGAAACGAGGGGAGTCTTTTCCGGACCATTGCGAACAACATCCCGCTCGGCGTATACGTGCAGGAGGTCGACGACGATTTCCGTTTCATGCGTGCGAACCGCAGCTTCGCGCAGATATTCCGCGTCGATCAGATGGGGGTGCGCGGCAAGAAGGCCGCCGACTTCCTTCCCGCTCCGGTCGCCGAACAATGGCGCGGCTTCTCCGAAAAGACCGTGCAGGCCCCGGAGCATACGCAGAATTTCCGTCTGGCGCTGCTGGACGACAAGGGGTTCCCGCAGTTCGTGCACCTCGTGGAGAACCTGTACGTCGACCCGTCCGGGCGTCGCCTGATCCTCGGCACGGTCGAGGACATCACGGCGGAAGCATTCTTCCACAAATACGAGGCGGCGAACGCCGAGATCCTGAAGAAGACGCAGAATGAGACCGACATGAACAAGGTCCTGTCGATCATCACCGAGATCATCTTCCGCGAGTTCGACAGCTGCCGGATGGTGTGGCTGAACCTCGAGCTGGATAAGCAGACGGAGTTCGTGCGTCCGGACATGGCGGACAAACTGCCGAAGCTCACGCCCGAACTGAGGGAAAAGATGGTAGGCTACATGCGGCCGATCCTGAAGGAAAGGCACGCCTGCGCGATCCCGGAGATCGCCCATGTGCCGGAACTGGCCGAGATCCCCGAAAAATGCCCCGGATATCCGTGCTGCCACCTCGCGTTCGAGATCTTCAACCAGAAGCGCTACATCGGCACGATGCTCATTCAGTTCACGAGACGCATGCCGTTCCCGGCCTACAACAACGAACCCCGCCTCATGATGGTGGACACGTTCGCCGCCATCCTCTACCGCATACGCGAACAGCAGAACCTGGCGGACTCCATCCGCCTGCTGGAGCAGATCATCGACACGCTGCCCATGTCCTTCTTCGTGAAGGACGCCGGCAACGATTTCCGCTACTCCCTGTGCAACCGCAAGTTCTGCCGCATGATCGGACGCACACGCGACGAGGTCATTGGCAAGACGGACTACGACATCTTCCCGAAGGTGGTCGCGGACAAGCTGACCTCAGAACACGCCGACGCGATGAACTCGAAGGACCTGATCCACACCGACGTCGACGAGGTCGTGCCGGGGGTCGGCTGGCACGTCTTCGAGAAATGGCTGCTGCCGTTCCGCACGGACCAGGGCGGGAAGATGCTGGTCGGCATCGCGCACGACGTGACAGAGGAACGCAAGCTGCACGGGATCGAGAAGTTCAAGATGAACATCCTTGCCTACTTCACCGACCATCCCGACATCCGCGAATTCTGCGACTATCTGGCCGGGCAAATGCTCGACGTCCTGCACTGCGACCGCGTTCTCCTGCTCCCGCAGAAGTCTTCGGACGGCCTCCGCCTCACGAACGAATGGACGCGCCCCGGCGTCGACCGCCTCGGCAAGCACGATCCGGACTGCCCGATCCTGAAGCAGTGCCGCGAAAGACGCAAGGAGCCCGTGCTCGCGTTCGAGGACGCCGAAGCGCTTTACGCGGATTCGCCGGACGTCGGGTGCCACTCCAAATCCGCCATCATCGCCCGCGTGACCATCAACGGTCGTTTCTGGGGCGGGCTGGCCGTCCATTACGTCAACTACAGGACGCATTTCAGTCCCGCCGACCTCCAGCTGGTGCAGGCTGCCGCTTCGCTGCTTTCCATGGCCGTGGAACGCGGCATCGCCCAGCGCGAAATCCAGCGCCGTGAACAGGAAAACCAACTGCTCATCGACAATACCATCATCCCTGTGGCGATGTTCGACGGCTTCGGCCGTCTGCTCCGCTGCAACAAGCCCTATCAGGAGTCGATCGCCACGCTCGAACGCGAAGTGAAGCCGCAGCTTCTTCAGGCGATCATGAACGGCCTGCGCACGTCCTCCATCCAGCGGAAGATCAACGGCAAGCTCTGGCAGATCGACGCCCACGGCGTGACGGACGATTCGAACAAACTTTCCTATATCTTCATGTTTGCCGTGGACATCACCGAATCCGACCGCCGCATGCGCCGTCAGGAAGCAACTTCGGCCTGCATGGAGGCCATCCTCTCCGAGACAGAAGAGGACAGCCGTGCTTTCCAGGAGGTCATCCGCGTCATCGCCGGCTACTTCTCGGCGAACGGCGGCAATTTCATCCACTTCAAGCCGGACGGAGTGGAGCTCCTCGCCACATGGGGCTTCGAGGACTCCGGCCAGCCGTTCACCCCGTCCATCATGAAGGTCCGCGAACTCACCAGCTTCGACGAAGAATGGATCGCCAGGCTGGAAGGATGTGACGTTACGGTCGACAACGATTTGCAGAACATTCCGCTCGAGGATCCCAACCTCGCGCAGACTATCCGCGCCACCGGGATGGGGACGCGCAGTTCCTTCAAGCTCATGCACGGCGACCGCGTGTGGGGCGCGGTTTCGATCTATTTCAAGGATCCGTGGCGTTCGTTCTCGCAGACCGACTACGAGATGCTGGGCAACTTCCAGCACACGGCGAACATGATGCTCCTGAAATACGAGCTCACGGAGAACTTGAAAAAGGAACGCGACAAGGCCGTTTCCGCCGAAAAGGCGAAGAGCTTCTTCTTCAGCTGCGTCAGCCACGACATCCGCACGCCGCTGAACTCCATCATCGGGTTCTCCGAACTGCTCCAACAGGGCGGGCTCCCGCCGGAAAAGGCGACGGAATACCTCGGCAACATCATTTTCAGCGGCAACACCCTGATGCAGCTCATCAACGACGTGCTGGACTTCGCCTCCCTCGACGCGGGCAAGCTCAAACTCTACCCCGCCATGTGCGATTTCCGACGCCTCGCCGAATCCGTCCTCACCATTGTCGGCGACGCCGCGCGCAACAAGTCCCTGTACCTGAAGCTCGACGCGCCCGACGAGATCCCGTGGGTGAAGGTCGACGCCCAGCGCGTCAGCCAAATCCTCTTCAACCTCATCGGAAACGCCGTCAAGTTCACCGAAAAGGGCGGCGTCACCCTGCATCTCCGGTTCACGCCGGACGCCGGCGGGAAGACCGGACTGCTCGCGTTCACCGTGCAGGACACCGGTATCGGCATCGACAGGAGCCATTTCTCCGAACTCATGCAGCCGTTCGTGCGCATCCGTACGAAGAACCAGGTCGGCGGCACCGGGCTCGGCCTCTCCATCTGCAACCTCATGGCGGCGAAAATGGGCGGCAAAGTCAGGATCGACAGCGAACTCGGCGTCGGCAGCTCGTTCACGGTCGAGATCCCGCACATCGAGTACCAGCTTGAAGCTCCCGCCGAGCTCGAACAGCAGGGCGGGACGCACGCACTGCCCGCGGACGTCAATTTGTCCCTGCTGCTGGTCGACGACAACGAGCTGAACCTGAAGGTGCTGGAGGCGCTTTGCAGAAAACTCGGCGTCAGGAACATCGGCTCCGCCACGTCCGGCAGGGACGCCCTGACGATGATGAACGACACCCGGTACGACGCCGTGCTCACCGACGTCTGGATGCCGAACATGAGCGGGCCGGAGCTCGCCGCGGAGATACGCCGCAATCCGATGTGGTACGATCTCCCGGTTTACGCCCTGACTGCCGATGTGGAAATGTGCAAGAGCACGGATCCCGCGCCGTTCACCGGCATCCTGCTGAAGCCGCTCCGCACGGAGAATATCGCCAAGCTCCTGCTCAAGATCTCCGCGGCGAAAAAATAAGCTCGGTCCCGGGCGTTTTCCCCGGTTCGTTTGCCTGTCCCCGGCGCGTCCGTTTGCCGCGGGACGGGCTTCTTTCTTTCAGGCGGACTGTTTCACGAATCCAGGTCGGTGTCGCCCGCGGACGCCGCGAGGAAGGTCGTCGGCATGCCTTCGAGCTGGGCGCTGATGCGTTCGTAGAACGACCGGCAGTCCTCCGGCTGGGGCGGGATGAACCCGAGGAAAACGAGGGACGCTTTCGAGGAGTACGCGCGGAACGCCGTTTCGAAATCGGCCTCCTGCGACAGCACGAGGTGCTGCGCCTCGATGCGCGAATCGTAGGCGAGCTGCGCGAGTTCCTGTTCCGCCTCGGGACGGTGTTCCGGGTCGGACAGGCGCAGCAGGCGGATATTCGTCTTGTGCCATCCGCGGTTGCAGGTCAGCAGATGCGCGAGAATGAGCATCAGGGAGCCGTTCTGGCGTCCGCGCCACCAGATGTCGATGGGGCCGTCGCCCGGCTCCTCGGCGGCGCGTTCGGGATTGATGAGGACGAGCGTGTTCATGCGGAGCAGACGGATGGTCTGCAGGTGCTGAAAAAACGCCTCGACGCGGTCTTTGTTGACGGGCCAGCCGGAGAGCACGATGTTTGGCGCGAGGGGGCCGAGCGAGTGCGACTGAAGAAAGACGTTCAGCGCCTCGTCGAAATCGGTCTCCTCGGAGGTCGTGACTGCGACCGGGAAGAACTGCGTGCCGGATTCCTCCGCGATCTCGCGGAGTTTCGCTTCCTCCTGCTTGCGCTGCTTCTCCGCGGCCGCCGGATCGGGGCCGGGGTTCAGGAAGCGCGCCACGGACATGATGCCGCGTTCGTTGTTCAGCAGCGATCCGTACCGGATGAGCGCGAGGTGCTTCTTGTTCGGCCCGGCGAGGATGAGGATCTGGGGGCGCCAGTTCTTCGCGTCGGACGGCATGGACGCCAGATGGATGAGGCACCGGCGGATGCGTTCGAAGTAGTAGCCGCGGCGGGCGTCGCCGAACGTGCTGGCGAGCGATTTGCGGCGTGCGATCAGGAAGAGGACGCCTACGATGATGAACGCCACGATCAGCAGTCCGGCGTTGATGAAGAGCGCCACGGCGAAGCACGCCGCCGCCCCGTAGCAGCCGACCGCCCAGTGGAACAGGCGGAATTTCGGGCGGAAGGACGGGTTCGCGGCGAAATGCTCGACCGCGGCGGCGATGTTGATGATGCCGTAAGTGCAGAGCGTGAACATGGTCACGAGCTCGGCGACGGCGTTCAGCGCGGTGCCGCCGCTGCCCTGGCGGCTGCCCCAGAACAGGATGCCCGCCGAGATCAGGAGCGTCAGGCACATCGCCGGGATCGGCTCGTTGTTCCTGCCGCGTCCCCAGGCGAAGAAGTTCAGCGGCGTGAAGATCTTGTCCGCGGCGAACGCCTGCAGGATGCGCGGCGCGCCGATCAGCGTGCCGAGCGCGCTGGACAGCGTGGCGGCCGCCATGCCCGCGAAGACGAGGAATCCGGTGTGGAATACGGCGTTTTTCACGAGCGTGCCGTAGGTGTTTTCGATAAGGTCCGTCCGGTTCCACGCTGCGCCGAAGAGGATGATCTCCACGGCGTAGATCACGAACCCGACGCCGATCGCCAGGATCGTGCCGCGCGGGATGGATTTGCGTGCGTCCTGCAGGTCGCCGGACATGTTGACGCCGGCGAGGAATCCGGTCACGGCGGGGAAGAACACGGCGAAATTCGTCGCCAGGATCAGGATGTCCAGCTTGATCCCCTTGACCGCGTGGAAATTGGTGCGGAAGCCTTCGAGCGTCGGCCCGCTCGCCGCCGCGCCGCCGAGGATCGCCACGATGGACAGCGCCAGGATCGCCATGATGAGGTATTGCGTGCGGATCGCCCAGTTCGCGCCGATCATTGCGATTGTAAAAAGGACCGCCAGCGGGATCAGTCCGACCCAAAGCAGCTGTGGCGCGAACGACGGGAACACCGTCACGAACGCCTCCGAGAAGCCGATCACGTAGAACGGAACGGACAGCGACTGCGACACGTAGTAGGTCAGCCCGATGGACGCGCCGAAGCCCGGCCCCAGCGACCGCGAGATCAGGAAGTACGGGCCGCCGCTCTTCACCGGCGTGTTCGTGGAGATCGCCGAGATGGAAAGCCCGGTCGCGACCGCGATGCTCTCCGCCACCAGCAGGATGCCGAACGCGCCCGCGATGCCGAGGTTGCCCACGATCGTCCCCAGTCGCATGAACATCACCACGCCGAGGATGGTCAGGATGGACGGCAGGAAGACCCCGCTGAATGTGTTGAAGCTGTATCCTTTCGCGGCGGGTTCCGCCGTCGGTTCGTTCTGTTCGGGTTTCATATTGGCACGTTCTTTCCGATTGATGACTGATTCCGGAGGTATTTCCATTTCCCGCTAACTATACCACCCTTTTTTCCTGTTTTCAAGCTCGAAACGAATCTTTTTGCGAAAATGCGCCGGATCAGTATTCGAAATGCGGCTTCGTCTTCAGGACCTCCGCGTCGAGGACCGCCAGCACGCGCGCGAACGCCTCCCGGACGGTTAGCCGGATCATGACCGACCGCGGCGCGACTTCGTCCGCCTCGAACCCGACCGCGTCGATGCCGTGCCGCGACGCCAGGTAGATCGCGCGTTCGCAGTGGAATCTCTGGGAAATGACCGTGATCTCGGACGCGCCGAAGAGATTCCGGGCGCGCACGACCGAATCCAGCGTGCGGAATCCGGCGTAGTCGGACAGCACGTCCTCCGGAGCCACACCCTCCGCGACCAGCTCACGCGCCATGTCGCCCGTCTCGTTGTAGTCCGCGCGGCCGTTGTCGCCCGACACGATGATCTTGCGGATCTTGCCCGCGCGGTAGAGTTCGACCGCGGCGTGGATCCGGTTGAAGAAATACGTGTTGAGGTATTTCCCGTGCACCAGCCGCGACGTGCCGGGCAGCAGGCCGTATTCGCGGACGGGGACGGCTTCGACGTCATCGTAGACGCGTCCGGCGGCGCAGCGTTCGATGCGACGATCGGCGGCGAACAGGACGATGCCGCAGAGAATGGCGCACAGCACGAGGACGCCGCCCGCGATCGGCAGGAGCCTGCGGACGCGCGACCGTTTCTTCTTTTTCGTGGGATCGTTGCCGGGGATCATATAAGGACTTAAGGAAAAGAAAAAGCCGCGGAGCTTGTTGCGGCGTCCGCAGCCTATATTGTATTTGGTGTCATTCTGTGCCCGAGCGGAGCCGGGCACTGCTTCGTCACTGCTTGCAGTGTGCCGGAGCGGAGCCCGGCACTGTTTCGTCACTGCTTACAGTGTGCGCGAGCAGAGCCGCGCACTACTGCAGTGGAGGACTTGTCCTCCTTAAAGCTTGGAGAAGCTTTCGTTCATCTTCTTCTCATACTCGACGTCGATCTTGGTGTCGGGGATGGTCTGCCCGTTCTTGACCTTTTCGATCACGACGTCGTCGAGCCATGCCTTGCCTTTGCCTTCGACCAGGATGCCGATGCGGTCGCGGATGGCCTGCGCCGGGATGTCGAATTCGCCGGAGTAGCTGGTCCATTCCTTGGCGTCGGTGGCGTCGAAGAGCTGGAGGTCGAGGCAGCGCTGGAATCCGGAGTTTTCGCCGCGGATGCGGATCGTGACCTTGCTGTAGCCTTCGTTCTTCACCTTGCAGGAGACCTTCACGTGCGTGCCTGCCACGTCGCGGATCCAGGTGCCGATGCCGTCCGCGCCGGGAGCCGTCGAAATTTCCTGGACCGAGGGAAGGGCGGTCGCCGGATCAAGGTTTTCAATGCGCAGCGAGGCGGGTGCGGAGGCGTAAACTTCGGTGTCGCGGTGGGGATTGATGCGGATGGGGTCCCAGCGGCGGGCTTCCCAGCCGAGCGGACGGTCTTCGCCCATCGTCATGTCGCCGTTTTCGACGGTGACCCAGCGGGCGTCGTATTCCGCCATTTTCTTTTCGATTTCGGCGAGGAGCGGCGCGAATTTCTTCGCGGTCTCGGGCTCGCGCATCTTCAGGTAGGCGTCGAGGTAACGGCAGCCGAAGGTATTGACGGAGTAGCCGGAGATGTGGAGCTCGTCACCGCGGTGCATCAGGCCCTGAGAGCTGATGAGCTTGCAGTTTTCGATCTTGGACTCGACGTCCTGGATCATCCGGTTGAAGCCGTCGGTCCAGTTCACGTAACGGCCGAGCTCGCCCACGAAGAGCGGCAGGTCGGCGATCCCGATGTCCGTGCGGACGTCGGTCACGAGCTTGTTGAGCTCGTTGATGTAGTTGCGGTTGCCGGTGTCGGATTCGCCCTGGTGCCAGAGCATCGCCTTGACCTCGCCCTGTTCCTGCGCGAATTTGATCTTCTTGATGAGGTTGTCGTAGTTCGGCGCGCGGTCGGTGTTGTCGCGGCCGCCCTTGCTCAGTTCACGCATGCTGCGTCCGCCGCGGGCCGCGTGGATCAGGCCGACCGTCACGTCCGGATGCAGTTTCGCATAGTGCAGCGCGAAGGATTCGCCCGGGCCGTAGCCGCGTCCGTACGGAGCGACGTTCTTCACCCACTCCATCTGGTCGTTCAGCTCGAGCACCTGCGTCGTGCCGGTCAGGTATTCCGGCAGGACGGGATAGCCCGCGCCTTCCATGTTGGACTGGCCGGTCAGCAGGAAGATGTGGAATTTCTGCTTGTCGGCGGGGATTTTGACGACGTTCTGGTCGAACTGCGATTCCGCGGTCGTTTGTGCGCAGGCGGTCGTGGCGGCCGCCGCGAGGATCGGCATAAGGCCCTTCATCATACGGAAGAACTTCATGATGTTGTCTCCTGTTCGGGGTTGATAGTGTTATGGGAAGCTTGTTCAAGTCTGTGCCGCGGCCGTTCGAATCGTGCTCGAAATGAACAGGGCCGCGTGCTGCAATCCAAATAATATATCACCTCGCTTATAAAAAAGAAATGTATTTTATGCTTTTTTTTATGTAGTATTTGTTCGCGCGATGCCAGCCGCGAAGGCGCGTGACGATCGGTAAATCAGCCGGGGAAAGCATGTTTCGTGTCGTCCGATCCATGATCCGGTCATCATAAAACGGAATCACGAAAAAAAGAGTATGACTAAAAGCAAAACAATGTAGAAAAGTTTTGTTTCGTTTCATGTAGTGTCTTTTGCATGAAAAACAGATGGTTTCCGGTTGTATGATTTGTTAATTTTCGTTCGTCTTGTTTGTGCATTCTTTGTGCCGATATTAAACTGTTGTTCTTTTTGTAAAAAAACTGCTATTATCTTCTTTGCAAAACACAGAATGAAAATCGCGAAACAAAATAAAACTATAAGTCTTATATGACCTATAAGTCTTATCCTGTTCTTCGCCGTTTTCGGGGGGTTCTTTTGCGGGCGTTTTTATGCCCATCCGGGATGTTGTCTCGGATGTCGCTTTGCCACCTTGCAGGACCGGTGGTATGCGCCGTGTCCCGAAAGCACGTCTCACGGCGTTTTCGAATCATGCGGAAAGGTCTTCCCGTAATTGCGCCGCCTTTTCGGATTTTTTAAGCATAAAGCGATTATTTCTAAAAAAGACATGTTTTTCGACAAAAAGTACATTTGAATTTCGCTGTATATCGTGTATAATATACGCGAGAAATATATAAATAAAACGCCTGTGAGCGGGCAAAACACAAGAAACAAGCTCAAAAAATCGAACAGGATACAAGACGGAAACAACGAACGGAAGAACGGACGGAAACGGACAGGACGAACGGCACAGGACGGCACAGGGCAGAGTTGAACAGAAACGAACGAACAAACCGAAACGAGATACGAACCATGAACGAAACGAACAGCAGACGAGCGGAACAGGAGGCCGGGACCGGGTGGTAAGCCGGGAACCCCGGACGGCGGAAGGCCGGCCATCCGAACTTGAACTGAACTCGGCGGAAGCCGGGTGAGGCAGGGCGGAGACGGACGGAAAAGACGCCGGACGGAACGATGGATGCCGCGCAGGCGGCGCCTGAACCGGATTCAGGCAAACGGATACGATTTTCACTGACTTGAACTCGATCGAAGAGCCGCACAGGCGGTTCGGAGAAGCGGCTCCGGGAACCGAACCCCGGAGCCGGAGAAGCGAACGGAACGACCGCGGGAAACCGCAGGAGGCAAAACGATGACGACGAACTGGAAACAGGCGGAAACGGCGAGCCGCGCCGGGGCTGATGCTCCGCGCTTTTTCGCGTGCGCCCGCGTTGTGCCGGAACGCCGCCTCGTCCGGGCGCTTCGCTGGAAACGGGACGCCGTGTGCAGGGAGACCTCCCCGGCGGACCCCGGCTCCGTTCAGGCGGAACCGGAATCCGCGAGTTCGAGCTTAACCAGAACGATTTTTTTCTCATCCCGCATTCAAACTCAACCAACAACCCGAAAGGAAACCCCAAACACAACCCAGAAAGAGAAAGGCAAACCAAACACAAAAAGTATCAATCTCGCAACAAACTTGTAAACCTAGCTTAACAACCAAGGAGAAAAAGCTATGGCAAGAGCACAAGGCAATGTGTACGTCGATCCGGCGTATACATCCCAGGAAGCGATCGACGCGCTGGGCGGTACCAGTTCGATCACTGGGGAAAAGCTAACTTACGGCGCCAGTGGTGGCGACGTGACGGACGGTGCGAACGCCGTCAATCCCGGTACTTCCAAGAAGTGGATCACGCTCGGCGGCCAGACCATTTACGCTGCCGAAGGCGCCACCATGTACCTCTCGAACTACAACGTCGACAACGACAGCTTCTACAGCGACGGGACCTACGGCCTCTATCTGTCCGGCGCGTCCTGCAACTACCTGTATGGCACCAAGAAATCCGCGGGCACGTACAGCAACGGCATCAAGATCACGCTGGTGAACTCGCTGGTCCGCAATACGCTGGCTCCCGCGTCTCTCCGCAACGACATCGTCATCGAGGGGCTTGTCGACGTCAACGTCGAAGGTTCCACGATCAACTCCCTGACGATCGGCGGCGGCACGACCTACCAGCAGTACGGCACGATCCGGGGCGACATCAAGTTCTCCGTGACGAATACGGCCGTGACCAACGGCGACTTCCACATTCACAGTGGCAAGCTCAACAACGAGAACAATCCCGATAGTCTCGCGAACGTGATCGGCACCGTTTCCAACGTGACCGTGAGCGGTTCCTTCCGCGGCGTCCAGACCGACAGCGGCCAGGGCAACAAGACCGTCGCGGCCAACTACAACGTCGTCATCTCCGGATCCAGCGTCGGCGGCGACATCAACATCGGCTACTTCAACAACCCGGGCGACTGGACCGGCTCCTACAAGCTCACAGTCGCCGGATCGGTCGCGGCCAACATCCGCGGCAACGGCAACGGCGACGCTCCGGAAGTGGATACGTTCGACCTGATCCTCGGCGCGTCCGACATCCAGACCGTCACCGGCACCATCGACCGCTTCAAAAACGTCACGGTCAATGCCGGCGCCAAAGTCCGCGCCAACAGCATCACCGTGGCCGACGGCGGCAAACTGAGCATCGCGCTCGGTTCCACCGTCAATGTCGCTTCTCTCGCCAATATTTCCACGATCTATGTGATCGGCGACCTCTCCGAGCCCGACACCGTGCTCGTTTCCGGTCTTTCCGACACCGGCATTTCCGATGACCTGGCCATCGTGGTCGGCGATCACGAATATACCAAGGGTATTTTCCCGGGTTACTACGAGCTCTCCGGCGACAAGCTGGTCCTCCACAACGCCACGAGCACCGTCCTGCTGGTGAACAGCAACTACGCTGACGACCAGCCCACCGAACTCGGCCCGAAGGGCTACGTCTCCGTTGCCTCGGCGCAGGCCCATGTCACCGACAAGGCCACGACCACGATCATGGTCTACGGCGACGACACGTCCGTCGAGCCGACCACGTTCGATGCGGACGTCGTGACGAAGGACTACGTGACTTCGTTCTCCGGCAGCGATGTCCACAACATCGACCTCAACGGAAAAGACATCGTCCTCGGCGATACCGCTGCCGATGTCGCTTCCGCGAACTTCTCCGCCACTTATACAAATAATATTAATGCGATCAAGGTCGGCAATGTCACCGGCGCTGCGAAGCTCTCGATTGACTATTCCGGGGACGAAGACGTCGCCGGCATCGGCACCATCGACCTGACCGGCGCGGCCGTCGGCGCTGCCGATATTTCCATCGGCAACAGCGTGATCGGCGACGTGAAGCTTGCCGACCAGGAAGGCTTCGCGGGCACCGTCACGATCAAGAGCTCCACCATCGGCAACGTCTACGGCGGCGCGAGCAAGGCCACGAACGACCTGACCGGCGGCAACATGATCGGAAACGTGTACGCCGAAGGACAGGGCACCTCCATCAAGCTCGCCGGCTCCACCGTCGGCAACTACGTGGCTGGTCTCTCCTCCGCCGCGGCCGATCGTGACAAACTCGTCTACAGCGATGCAGTCGTCGCTTCGAACCTGATCATCGCCGACGCCACCGTCGAAGGCGAAGGCGAAGAAGCGGTCATCACCGGCGTCGCCAACAAGGTCGGCGCGATCGAAGCCAGCATCACCGGCGGCGCGGGCAAGCTCGTCGTCGGCGCCAGCAACAACACCATCGGCACGGTCGACATGACCCTCGCCGGCGGCCTGTTCTCCGACGTCTCCATCGGCAACGGCGCGAACATCACCGGCGCGGTCGACGTCACCCTCAAGGGCGGCACGGTCGCACAGCGCAGCAACGGCACGTTCTACGGCCTGATCTACGGCGCGTCCGTGACCGGCGCTCTCGACGGCGGCACGAAGGGCACCGCCCGCATCCTGAACGTCGAAGGCAACGCGAAGGTCGGCTCCGTCGAGAACTTCACTGCCCTGAACGTCACCGGCGGTACGCTGAACGTTTCGAACGGCACGGACAAGAGTGAAGTCTCCCTGGAGAACACTCTTATCATCAACGGCGACATCCTGAACCGCCGCGGCATCAACGCCGGCGTCATCAGCGCCGCCAACCTCGACAACTACGGCGTGCTCGGCACGTACCGCAATCTCGCCGAGCCCAACAACGTCACGCTGCTCCTGGTCGGCAACCTGAACAACTACGACTTCGTCATGACCAGCGCTGCGATCATCGGCGGCAACTTCTTCAACGACGGCAGAATCACTGCCCTCGGTGACATTTCCGTTGGCGGCACCTTCAAGAACGAAGGCGACCTGTTCTTCCGCGCCACGTCCAGAGACGGCGTCTTCACGCAGAACGGCGGCCTGATCCTGAACAATGCCAATCTGGTCAACACCGGCTTCATCAGCGCCGGTTCCCTCACCGGCGTCAAGGACCTGACGACCTCCCAGCTGTACGTCACCGGCGGCGCCGTGATCGACGGCAACATCACGATCAACGCCGACTCGGAAGTCGCGTTCACGAACAAGGCCAAACCCGAGCTCGAGAACGCCCTGACCCTCAGCGGCAGCATCTACATGTCCGACACCTCCAACCTCGTCGTCTCCGGCAACCTCACGACCTCCGGCACGAAGACCATCACGGTCAACGTCGGCGGCCTGACCGGCGCCAACGAGATCGTCCGCGCCGAAGGCGGCGTGAACGACTGGACCATCAAGCTCGAAGGCGCGAAGGCCGGCCTCTACGAATACGTGAAGACCGAGACCTCCGTCACGATCTACTCCCTCGACGAGCTCTATGTGAACACTTCCTTCTCCGCGGACAAGAAGATCGTCGTCGACGGCGATACGCTCGTCTTCGGCAAGAACGCGTTCGCGTCCGTCGCGGATGCAGTCGCGGCCGCCAAGGCCGGCGCCAAGATCGTCATCACCGGCGACAATACCGGCATGGACGTTGTCGCAGCCGGATTCGACGTCGAGATCGAAGACTCCGTGGTCGGCTCTGTCACCGCGAAGACCATCTACATCGACGACGACAGCACGATCGACACGATCGCCTCCGCCTCCACGCTCACGATCGACGCCGACGCGGTCCTGACCCTCACCGGCACCATGCCCGCCGAAACCAAGATCGTCATCGACGCGGAAGAAGGCTCCGGCTCCACGCTGGTCCTCGACGTCGATCCCACCAAGGTCACGCTCGACGCCTCCACGGTCACGATCATCACCCCGACCGGCAAGAAATCCTATGCCGCGAAGGTCCTCACCGGCGAAGCCGTGCACGCGGGCGACCTATATCTCGTTACCGCCGACCGCGTCTACTTCCGCAAAGACCAGTCCGCATTCGTCGACGGCGATACCGTTGACGCTGCGACGGGCGACGCCCTCTTCGCGGGCGTGAACGTCTTCGCGACGAAGGATGAAGCGATCGCGGCGGCCCAGGCCGACAACGGCATGCTCGTCCTGGTCGGCTTCACCACCAACGACGGACAGCGCGGCAGCGCCGTCATCGACACCGCCCTCGAGTTCAACGGCGGCTCCTCCGGCCTCTACGGCACGGAAGGCGACCGTTTCGTGAGCGACAACGACCACACCACCGTGCTGGTCGGCACGAACGTCACCACCTCCATCTACGGCCTGAACAAGGCGTACACGATGAACGGCAACTTCACGTTCAACGCGACCAACACCAACGGCGGCGCCCTCTACATCACCGGCAACACCTACACCAGCGTGATCGACGGCGACATCAACGCCTCCATCGTCGGCAGCACGTTCACCTCGGTCTACATCGGCTACGGCGACTTCGGCACCAAGGAAGAAGACCCGATCGACATCAACCTGACGGTGGAAGATTCCTACCTCGGACGTTTCTACGGCATCAACATGAGCGGCTCCACGCCGACCAAGATCAATGCCAACATCAACGTCGAAGTGTACGACTCCACGGTCGGTGAGCACTTCTATGTGATCCACACGGCCGACTGGGTCGCCAACAGCGGCGCCAACATCTACCAGTCCACCTTCACGGCCGGCAGCGTCACCGTCACCATGGGCGGTTCCTCCGTGACGAACACCCTTCGTCCCGGCGACTCCCTGACGCACGGCGCGAACGCCCTCCAGGTGTTCAACGCCCCGACCACGCTGCACATCGTCGCGACGGAGAAGAGCGCCGTCACGCGTGCCAGCTGGGTCATGGAATGGGATACCCTGATCATCGACGCGGACGCCAGACTTGAACTCAGCAACAACCTGCAGTTCACGACGGCCTACCGCGGCGAAAACCTGTCGACGGACGTCCTCGACAACGCCGGCACCCCGATCAACATCTACGTCAACATGTCCGGTTACGAAGGCGGCACGCACACCGTGATCACCGCCGGCGAAATCTACACCGACGAGGCCATGAGCAGCATCTCGGTCATCGGCGACAACGACCTGACCGGCCAGTGCGAAATCATCGTCAGCGGCTTCCGCCATGTTACCGCTAACAACAGCGACCGCTGGGTCGTCAGCCGTATCGGCGTGTTCGACAAGACCGACGACATGTACGTCAATGACACCTACACCGACGACATCAGCGGCCAGACCGTCGGCGGCAAGGAGCTGTTCTTCGGCGGCAACGCGCACGCCAGCTTCGAGAAGCCTCTGATCTACGCCTCCGAATGGGGCGGCACCATCGTCGTCACCGGCGGCACCTACGAAGCCCAGAACTTCAACGGCAACAACGTTGACGTGAAGAGCGGCGTCGAGTTCGGCACCGTCACCATGGGCGACAGGAAGGCTTCGACCCTCACCGTCGCGGCGGGCGCCGTCATCGGTTCCGCCGATGGTTCCGGCAAGTCCACGATGAACGTCAAGGGCAACGCCATTCTCGGCGATGTCGCCAACTTCGCAGACGTCCAGGTCGCCAAGGGCGCGGTCGTCGACTTCGGCGATGTTTCCGGCTCCGGCATCTCCATGTTCGCGGACAACGTGATCACGGCCGACAGCCTGAACTTCTCCGACGCGGTCATCACGATCGACGCGACCAACTACCTCGGCAGCTCGCACGTCGTGATCTCCACGACCGACGGCATCACCGGCGACGTCGGCAAGATCCAGATCCTCGGCAACGAAGGCGGCGAATACAGCGTCTTCAAGACCGCGGACGGCAAGGAAATCGTCCTGAAGAGCACGATCCCGACCAACACGTTCCTGAACGCCGACTACTCGGAAGCCACCACCGGCACCTACCTCGCCGACGGCACCTACCTCGAGTTCGGCTTCAACGCGTTCAACACCGCGGCCGATGCGGTCGCCAACCTCGGCAACCCCGTTGACGACTACACCGTGACGGTCACCGGCGGCACGCTCGCCGACGAGATCCACCTGAACGGCGCCAACTTCGCCATGGAAGGCGGCAAGGTCGAAGGCTACATCTACGGCGTCGACAAGACCGATGCCAGTGGAATGAGCATCACGATCGACGCGGGCAGCGTCGGCGGCATCGCCCTCACCGCGGGCGAAGGCGTCTACTCCGTCACCAAGGCGGCCATCACCCTCGGCGACAACGTCACGGTCGACGGCGTGATCGCCGGCGCGGACGACACCGTGCTTCTGCTCGAAGGCAGCTCCAAGGTCGGCGGCATCGAGGGCGTCAAGCTCCTCACCGTCAGCACCGCCAGCTTCCTGGATTCCGGCTACATCGACCTCTCCGGCGGCACGATCTACCTGACCGGCGCCGCTGTCGCGACCGAAGAAGGCACCAACCTGCGCAAGGTCATCAGCACCACCGCCGGCATCTCCGGCGTGACCCAGTACGCCTGCGATCCGGGCGTCACCGTCTATGCTTCCGGCAAGGAAGTGTTCCTGATGGACCTCACGCGCATCTACTTCGATCCGACCTTCACGGAAGAGATCACCGGCACGACGATGTTCAACGGCGACGTCCTGCAGTGGGGCTCCAACGCCTTCAGCGACCTGAATACCGCCATGGGCAAGGTCATTACTGGCGGCACGCTGTATGTCACCAACTACAACGAAGGCCTGGTCAATCCGTCCAATACGAGCGCACTCAATCTGTACGTCGTCGGCGGAACTGTCAGCAGACTCCATCCGATCAACCGCAACCGTGCCCCGAATGATACGCACATCTACACTCCGGTCACCATTACGATTGACGGCAGCCTCCTTCCGATCTCCCCGGATGAGAACGGCCAGAACAACAATGCCGACAACTCGAACTTCAACGATATCCTCGGCCGAGGCAATACCTGGGAACGCGTCAACACGTCCCTGAGCTATCATGCCCCGATCACGATCACGTTGGAAAATGGCCGCAACGACAGCAACCTGCGGTTCTTCGGCCAGTGGGCCACGCTCCAGAGCACCCTCTCGCTGACCTTCAAGAACTGGGACATCCGCGGCGACCTCAAGCCGATCTTCGGCGACGCCCGTGCGGGTACGCGCGATTCCGGCACCGGCATCGGTGATCCCGAAGTCCACCCCGTCCTTGACGTCACCTTCGACAACGTCACGTTCGGCGGCGGCGCGAAGTGGATCGGCCTGGCCCAGGTCACCAACTGGGGTCAGTTCGATTCCATCAGCCTGACCATCAAGAACTCGACGATTATGCCCGGCACGGGCGGCAACAACGCCCGTATCGCGGCGTTCGGCGACGGCAACAACGACCGTCACAGCGACGCTTCGCCGATCTTCTTCACGGTCGAGAACTCCCACGTCAACGCGCTCCTGTCCGCGTCCGGCCTCACCAACAACTCGGTCGGCGGCGGCAACTACGCCACCCTGATCATCAAGGGGTCGTCCAACTTCATCCAGTGGGCGAACTGGTTCCAGGAACTGGATATGAACGTGGATACGTTCCTCTCCGGCGGCACGATCACGTTCCGCGACAGCGGTATCGTCAAGGTCGACGCCAAGGGCTACACCGGCGCCTCCAAGGTCCTGGTCAGCCTGTCCAACGGCTTCGCGAACGACGCCGCGGGCATCGAGCTCAACCTCGAGCAGGATGCCGCGAAGTACCAGCTCCTGGCCGGCAAGAAGGGCCTGGTCATCTGGGACAACGACTCCGTCGCAGACCTGTACTACAACCCCGGCTACACCAGCAACGACGTGGTCGTCGGCCAGATCGCCCCGACCGGCGAAGCGATGGCCTTGACGGTCCTCGACGGCGAAGAAGTCGTGGTCAAGGGCAACGCCTACGGCGAAGAAGAAGGTTACGACGAGCTCGTCGGCTTCGAAGCTGCCAAGGCGGCTCTGAAGGCCGGCAACGCGCTGTACATCACCGGCGGCACCTTCGGTTCCTCTGAAGAGCTCGATCCGCTGTACGGCACCATCGCCGACCAGGATTCCACCGCGTTCGTGAACCTCGTCGTTTCCGACGGCCTCTTCGCCGGCATCACCATCGCCGAGGAAGGCAAGACCGTTTCCGGCAACGCGAACCTCGAACTCGCGGGCGGCACGTTCGGCTTCCAGTACACGGATGAGAGCGTCGAACCGGCCGTCACCGGTTTCACCGGCGGCGACATCGTCGGTTCCAAGGACAGCGTCACCGGCGGCACCAGCGGCCTGACGATCTCCGGAGCCGTCAACGTCCGCGGCAACGTCACCGATTTCGACAAACTGACCGTCACGGCCAACGCCACCATCTCCGGCGACCTCTCGGTCACCGCGCTCGAAATCGACTGCAACGACACCCTCACCGTCAACGGCGCGCTCGACCTCAAGTCTATCCACCTGGCTTCCGCCGAATACACCGGCCCGAGCAAGCTCGTGCTGAAGGCCGAAGGCCTCGCGGACCTCGACATGAAGACGATCACCATCACCGCTGACGGCGATGACAAGTACTACTACAACGGGAAGGATGAGCTATGGCTCGTCTCCACCGACCCGGGCAACGTCTACCTCTGCAGCAGCTTCACCGAAGACGTCTACGGCCTCTCCTACAACGGAGACCTCCTCGTCTACGGCGTGAACGCGTTCAAGACCATGGAAGAAGCCATCGCCCACACCACCAGCGATTACACGCTGTATGTGCTCGACGGCAACTTCTCCGGCACGTATGACCTCACCAGCATCGGCCAGGTCAACCTGCAGATCGACGGCGGCTCGTTCGGCGGCTTCGTCATCGGCGACGGCGCCGATGCCGATCACCGCTCCACCGTCCGCATCACCGCCAGCACCTCCGCGGTTACCATCGGCTCCCTCGCGGGCGTCGCCGGTTCCACGGTCGGCTATCGCGTGATCGCGAATGACGTGGCTGGTTCCAAGGCTACCTCCATCGCCACGATGGACGGCATCCAGTACTTCCGCTTCCGCGCCGGCAACAACGTGAACGTCAGCACCGGCATCTCCTACATCGAGAAGGGCGGCGAACTCGTCGTGAACATGGATGGCTACAAGGGCGGCGCAGGCAACCTCCTGGCGCCTGCCAACGGCATTGCCAACTTCATCCAGCCTGTTTCCGGCCAGACCTTCAGCCGTACGCAAGTCGGTGCCCAGAACAACGCCGACCGCCTGATGCCGTACTACGATGAGACCAAGAAGGCTCTCGTCGCGGTCGAACGCGGTGAATTCGCGTTCCTCGATGCCAACGCCACTGCCGACCGGAACGGCGAAGTCGTCTCCATCGACGGCAAGACCGCTACGATCGTCTACGGTTACAACATGTCCGAATGGAACGTCAACGCCGCCCGCTATGCGGTCACCGGCGGCACGCTCTTCGCGGACGGCGGCACCGCGGGCGCCTTCTACTACTTCTTCACGGCTGCGCCGATCAACGTGAACGTCACCGGCATCACCACCGGCGGCTTCGTTGCCGGCTACAACGATGACAGCACCGAGAAGTTCCGCGACGGCGACTTCACCGCCGTGATCACTGCCAGCACGCTCACCTGGTTCGCGGCCATCGCAGGCCAGGGCAATGACAGTGCTCACCAGGAAATGGTCGTCGGCAACTGGAATGCGCAGACCGAGTCCTATGACGACACGGCCTGGAACATCACGATCTCCAAGGGCACGCATGACACCAACGATTTCCGTATCGCGCGTTATGCCAACCTGTCCGGCGGCACCGTGAACGTCACGGTCGCCGACTACGACCTCCGTGGCGACCTGATGCTCTTCGACCGCGTCTTCAACGGCAAGGCTGAAGGCCAGGAAGACGTCCAGCTGAAGGAAGTCAACGTCACCCTGTCGAACGTCAATGCTCCGGCAGCCAAGTGGATCCAGGTCTGGGAACCGCAGGAAGCGAACAACACCTATCTCACCCTGACGGTCACCGACTCCACCTTCACCGGCGACACCATGGCGATCGGCCTCTTCGGTTCCGATACGACCGGTTCCTGGAGCGGCGAAGCCGATGTCTACATCAGCGGCGTCACCATGGCGGACGGCAACCTGAACGGCGGCCGCGGCCAGACCGACGGCGGCCTGAACAACATCAGCGGCGTCCGCAGACTCCACGTGACCGGCGGCACCAGCCAGATCCGCAGAGTCAGAGAGTTCAACAGCATTGAGATCGCCGAAGGCGCACTGCTGACCGGCAGCACGATCTCGATGTCCGAAGGCGAAGGCTTCATCCTCCGCGGCACGAAGGACAGCGATGTCGCCACGTTCGCAGTGGTCGGCACCACGATCAACGCTCCTGCCGAGGGTGTGGAAATCGCCGCCAAGTACGTCGATGCGGCTGGCGAAGAGATCGAAGGCTTCAAGGCCGTCGTCGGCTCCACGAGCGTCTTCGTCTACAGACCTGGCCTCGACGTCTTCTACGGCAACGACTACGGCGAAGCCACCACCGGCGTCTCGGTCGTTGAAGAAGACGGCACGAACAACTACCTCGTGTTCGGCGACAACGCCGTTGACACGATGAAGAAGGCCTATGCGGCCGTCGACGACGGTCGTGTCAATGCCAAGATCCAGGTCATGAGCGCTTCCGGTTCGCTCTACACGTTCGGCTACACCACCGTCGTCAACGGCGGCGAGATCTCGAACGTGGTCGGCGGCACCAACGCCAGCGTGACCATGGTCAATGTCGGCACCGACGAAGCGCCGGAATGGGTTGAACAGTTCAATCCGGCTCCGGATGTCGCATCCGTCGACATCACGATCAACAAGGGCGCGACTGTGACGAACGTCATCGTTGCCGGCGGCACCTTCTCCAAGGTTACCGGCGACGCCGCGGTCACCATCGCCGACGGCGTGTCCATCGGCGGCACCGTCAACGGCGGCGAGGAAGACGTCACCGGCATCAGCACCCTGTACTTCGATGGCAACGCCACGGTCAAGAACGTCACCGGCTTCGACAACGTCGTGCTCGACGCCAACAGCCTCGTGAACCTGACCAGCTTCAACGGTGCGGCCATCACGATCGACGCTTCCAACTTCGCGGAGTTCACCAAGAAGGTCCTCGTCGTGGAAGGCGGCTTCGGCGATGTGAAACCCGCCGTCTCGGTCATCGGCGCTGGCTTCGGCTACGAGTTCCTCGATGACGGCAAGACCCTGCTCGTCACCTCCGATCTCGTCGGCAACGCCTACGCGAACGCCGACTGGACCGAAGCGGACGTCCACGACAAGTTCATCGGCGACATGGCTCTCGTCTGGAACAAGAACGCGTTCAGTTCCGTCGCGAGCGCCGCGGCGGCAGTCGGCAAGGGCAGCACCCTCTACATCGAGGGCGGCACCTCCGCCGAAGCCGTCACGCTCACGAAGGGCAACGACGTGATCGTCAGTGCGAACACCTCCGGTACCGCGATCGGCGCCCTCGCCGGCGACGGCGGCACCCTCACGGTCAACACTGACTTCTCCGTCGCGTCCATCTCCGGATTCAGCGCTCTGACCGCCAAGGCCGGAACCCTGACCGTCGCGGGCGGCATCGAACAGGCCGCAGGCACCACGATCACCATCGACATGACCGGCTATGTCCAGGCTGCGTCCGACGCCGTCGTGCTCAGCACCGGCACCGGCATCGCCAACTTCACCGATGACGACATCGTCCTCACCGGCGAAGGCTCCGGCGCGTTCCATGCCTACTACAGCCACATCGACAACAGCATCCACGCGATGCGCGTCGATAACTTCTACGTCGATATCGCGTTCGGTACCGCGGGCGAGGGCATCGTCGAAGGCCAGACCAACAGCATCACCGGCGAAACCCTGCTCTGGGGCGTCAATGCGTTCTACTCCCTGACCGAGGCCGTCAACAAGATGTCGAACGGCATGGGCCTGTACGTCAACGGCCGTCCCGGCTACGATGTCAGCACCCAGGGCAAGATCGCCAACCTGTACCTCACCGACAGCACCGTGCCCGTCCTGATCAACGGCTACACCAACGATGACATGATCTACTTCGGCGACGTCGAGGTCAACATCGAGAACAGCACGTTCATCACCGGCGCCACGAGCTACTTCCTCGGCACCGTGACCGGCACCTACGATCAGGGCGACGGTCCGTGGAACCACCCGAACCGCATCATCGGCAGCGCCACGTTCAACGTGACCGGCTCGACGATGGGCAGCGCCAGCGGCAACCAGACGCTGATCGGCTACAACCTGACCTACATCGAAGGCACTGAGCTTGCTCCGTCCCTCGTGACGTTCAACTTCACGGATTCGACCATCTACGATGACATCGTGTTCATCGGCGACTCCCCGGTCGGCAAGACCGATGTGGTCGAGATCGCGGGCGAAACCGTGACGTTCCTCGGCGCCGACGTGGTCATCAACCTCAACAATGTTGAGACTCCCGCCGACAAGTGGTGGAGAATCCAGGACGGCGACCAGAGCTCTCAGGGCACCATCACCGTCAATATCAAGGACAGCACCTTCGGCGATGGCCGCAACACCATGCGCTTGGCCCTCGACAACAACTGGGGCACCGGTTGGGACACGCACGCTCCGAACAGCAACTCCGACTTCATCTTCAACCTCGAAGATGTCGACTTCAAGGGTTACCTGCTCGCCGGACGTCTCGACTACAACTCCACCAGAGATGCAGAACTGACTTCCTTCACCGGCAAGAAGGTTCTGAACGTCTCCGGCGACGTCAACGTCAACTACACGTACTGGTTCCGCGAAATGAACCTTGCGTCCGATGCTTACTTCACCGGTACCACGCTCCGCATGGCCACCACCGAAGCGAAGATCAACATCGACGTGACCGGCTACACCGGCGCGAGCAAGGTCTTCATCGACATGGCGACGACCGTCACCAAGACCGTCGATCCGGATTCGGGCGAAGAGACTGTGACCGTCACCGGCGGTTTCGAGAACATCACGGAAGCAGGCATCTCCGTAATCGGACTTGAGGAAGGCTCGCCCTATTCTCTCGTCTTCGGTTATGAGACCGCCGGCGAAACGCCTGTTCTCAACGCCGTCGTGCTGAAGGGCGCGGTCAAGGACATCTACGTGAACAGCGACTACACCGCCGAAACCGTCAAGGTCGGCGCCTCCTATGATGGAGAAGCCCTGTTCTACGGCGAAAACGCGTTCGGCAGTGCCACCGAGGCCATCCCGGCCCTCACGGCCGACGACGCTGTCCTGTACGTGACCGGCGGCAAGGTCACCACCTCCGCCCTCAAGTCCAACAGCATCTCGATCGATGCGACGGCCCAGCTGAACTACAACGGATCCGATGTGATCACGATCAACGGCAGCCTCGTCAATGACGGCAAGTTCATGATCTCCGCCGCTCCGTTCGTCGACGGCACCACGACCGATATCCTGGTCCTGACCGCCACCGCGATCTTCGGCGACGGCTCCTTCATCACAGACGACTCCGCCTACACGATCAACGTGGTCGGCAACGAAGTCCACCTGAACATGAAGAAGCTCGACGTGTTCGTGAACGCCCTCTGGGAAGGCGAAGAAGCCGGATCCGTCGTTGAGGTTCCTGGCGGCACCGCCATCATCGGTTCCGATGCGTTTGCAACGGCCGATGCGGCCGCCGCTGCGGTTTCCGCCAACGGCTCCATCACGATCCTCGCCAGCGACGTCCAGTTCTCCAACCCGATCGTCCGCACTGTCACCGCTACCGCCGACTCCACCGTCGAGGGCAGCGAAGGCAACGGCCTGGCGATCGGTACCGGTACTGCGGTCGGTTCCCTCACGCTCCAGAGCGGCGCGGTCGCGGTCAACGCGAACGTCCGCGGCAAGGGCGTGCTCACGGTCGAATCCGGCGCCAAGGTCACCGGCGGTCTCGGAATGCTCACGGGTGCTGCAGTCTCCTTCGCGGAAGGCTCCATCCTCGACTTCGACATCTCCGCTCAGAGTGCCGGCGCAAGCGCTTCCGTGACGAACTACTCGATCCTCACTGGCGCTCCGACCATCACGATCACGATCGCGGCTGACCAGGCCGACGGCACCTACGCTCTCGCGACCGAGGCCGCCAGCTTCAGCAGCAATGCTGTCCTGCAGACCTCCGCGGGCAAGATCGGCGATCTCGTGTTCGGTCAGAAGGTCCAGATCGACGGCATCGACTACACGCTGGCTCTTGACGACAACAACGTCCTCAGCCTGACCAAGGAAGTCTTTGTCGCCCCGATCACCGTCACCTACGCGAACAGCGAATGGACCGGCGCCAAGGCCGGCGACGTCGTCGCCACCGGCGCAACGTTCGGCTACAACGCGTTCCTGACCGGCGATGAGGCCTACGACACCGTCGTCGACTACGGCGAAGTCAAGGTCCTCGGCGGCACGGCGTCCTTCACCAAGGACATCGCGAAGACCCTCACCGTCAACGCTGAAGCCACGATCGCCGGCAATGCCGTGTTCACGACCAACGTTACCATCAACGGTACCGTCGCGTTCGACACGCAGTATGCCGCGAACGGCGCTCAGTTCGGCGGCTTCCAGTACGTCACCGGCGACACGAAGTACACGCTGACCGCTGCCGCGGTCGCGGGCACCTGGACGCTTGCTTCCGACGCGACCGGATTCGCCTCCGACATCGCGTTCGGCAACACCACGCTGAAGCTCGGCGAAGCTGCCATCATCGGCGACTTCTCCTACACGGTCTCCCTCGTGGACACCAACGGCGACCTGATCCTCACCGTCGCCGCTTATGTCCCGCCGACTCCGGAAACCCCGGAAGTGACCTATGCGAACAGCGAATGGTCCAACAAGCAGGCCGGCGACACCGTCACGGTCGGCACCAAGACCGCCACGATCGGCTACGATGCGTTCGCGACCCTCGCGGGCGCCATCGCCGGCACCACGGACGACGGCAAGGTCTTCGTCGTCGGCGGCGAAGTCTCCTTCGCTGACGGCTACAGCAAGACCATCACGGTCGAAGCTCCCGCCACCGTCGTCGGCAAGGCCACGTTCGACACGGCCATCACGATCAACGGTACGGTTGCGTTCGACACTGCCAACGCCACGGCTGAAGCCGCCCAGTTCAACGGCTTCTCCAAGGTCTTCGGCACCACGTCCTACACGCTGTCCGTCGCCACCGCCGCCGCGGGCACCTACCTGCTCGCCTCCGACGCTGCGACCTTCAACAGCGATGTCCTGTTCGGCAACTACACGCTGAAGGTCGGCGCTGAAGCCACCGTGATCGGCGACTTCACCTACGCGCTCGCCATCACCGACAACAGCGATCTCGCTCTCACGATCGCCGAGAAGCCGGTCCCGCCGACTCCGACCTACATCGCGAAGAGCGACGTCAATGCGAACGGCATCTCCGACGTGATGTTCCAGTACACCGGCGGCCAGGGCCAGATCGGCTTCTGGCTGGACGGCACGAGCACGTGGCAGAGCACGAACGCGACGCACCCGGTCGACACCTGGGAAGTCCTCGGCGCCTACGACATGAACGCCAACGGCAAGGCGGACTCCGTCCTCGTCGGCAACGTCGAAGTCAGCGGCATCAAGGGCGCGTTCATCGGCTACTACCTCGATGCGATGGACACGGACGACAACTGGGTCAACATCAGCTACCTCACCAACAATGAGGGCTATGTGTGGAAGAACAAGGTCGGCAACATGACCGGCAACGAAGGCAAGAACTCCATCCTGTGGCACTCCACCGAACTCGGCGCCCTCGGCGTCTGGACCGATGGAACCGACAACTGGGTCAGCCTCGGCGCTGGTTATGACGCCAACTGGGAAATGATCGGCTGCGGCGACTTCACCGGTTCCGGCAAGGATTCCGTCGTGATGTCCTACGCGGGCGGTCAGGTGTTCTACACCGTCGGCATCGACGGCGCCGCCACGCACCTCACCAACTCCGACCTCGGCTGGGAAGTCCGCGCAATCGGCGACTTCTCCGGCGACGGCAAGGACGACATCGTCGCCTTCCACGCTGAGACCGGCCTGGTCGCGATGTGGGGCGATGGCTCTACCACCAACTGGTCGCTCGTCGGCCAGCTCGATGCTGCTGACTGGTTCGTGGTCGGCGCCGGTGACTACAACGGCGACCAGACGGATGATCTGCTGGTCCGCCAGTACTCCACCGGTATGCTTGGCTACTACACCAACGGCGACATGAGCCAGTGGAACGTCCTCGGCTACGGCGTCGACATGAGCTGGACCGTCATCGCATAAGTCATGCGGTAACATTCAGTTCTGTCAGCTGAACCGAACGGTTCTACAGAACCAACGGCCCCTGCACCTGGAAACGGGTGCAGGGGCTTTTTCCTGTTTAAAAACTGTCCGCGCTCCATGAAAACGGGGCGCGGACTTTTTGTCTTGGGCGTTTTGGGGGACTTTGCACTTAAGACCGGGGGGAGGCTGCCGATTCATGGATCGATCCGAACGTCGACTTCCGCAGGGGCGGCAGCATGCCTGATTCCGCCGATCCGCGGGCAGGAGCGTGGGAGGCGGAGCGGGGAGTCGATTCCGGCGGCAAGCCCGTCGGGGGACGCACAGCCGCCCCCGAATCAACGGACAACGTGTCCGGAAGGGGACGAAGGGGGGAGAAGAGGGGATACAGGTATTATTTGGTGATAATCTGCCGGATGGCCGGAAACGGTTGCTGTCCCGGAGACGCGTTGCATCTTTCGAAACGACCATGGCAACATCCGGGATGCGACATGCCCGGTTCACGGGGCAGGGGAGAAACATAGAAATCTTGCCTCGGATGCGGCGGTCCTGAGGGCAGATCAAGAAAGACTGGAGGAGAAAAGAGAGAAAGGAGAGAAAGACGAGAACCGCCCGGCGCGTGAATCAATGGATCACAGGGCGGCGTTCCTGAAAATGAAGTACCGGATCCCGTCGACGGCATCGGCGTGGACTTCCCGGTAAGCTCCCGGCACGGCCAGATACCGTAACGCTTTTTCGATACCTGCGTCGTCGAATCCGGTTTCCGCGAGGGCGTCCGCGGGAACGACGATGTAGTCCGGGAGAGTGTCCGATCCGCGGAGGAATTCGGGGAAATCCTGTCCTTCCGCGAAGAAACCGAGGCGCAGCCAGTAGGAACCCGTATCGACGAGCGGGCGTTTGC
>JBGUKB010000077.1:0-20270 GCA_045114235.1 Victivallales bacterium | reverse complement strand
GATGCGCAGCAGGTCATGCAGGCTCCGGCGCTTGAGACGGTGGAGTGCAGCGAAGGATACATCCTGCTGATGCCGTGCCCGGTCTGCCACACCTGTCCGGTCTGCCAGGCGAACTGCGGCACAGCGCACGCGCTGAAATGCTGCCTCGGAAACAAAAAGCCGACGTTCAATGCGTCGAACGGCACGGCGTCAGGCGGGCAGGCGTCCGGCGCGCCGCAGAAGCAGCACATCATGACCAACAAGGCCGAGGCCGTGAAGCATGCCGCGGGGCATTCCGCGACCGCTCCGCAGATGCAGACCGATACCGCCACGTTGAGCGTGATCGAGATCGAATCCGACTGACCGCGCCCTTGTCCGAAAAAGAAGCCTCCGCCGCAGAGATGCGGACGGAGGCTTTTGAGTTTCTGTCCTGTTGAACTGGCGGAAAGCGATTTCCGCCGGAGGTCATTTGACCGGGATGCGGTAGACCATGAAGCTGAACGGGGCCTGCTTGGCTTCGAAGATGCCGGTGCCGTTGATCTTCAGCGTGGATTCCTCGATTTTGACGAGCTCGGGATTCTCAAGATCGTTCTTGTCCGCGAGGTCCGCGCCCTTGATGCCGACTACGGAGACTTCCGCGCCGTCGGCCGCGCCCGGGATGTTGATGGAGATCGGGACCATGGTCTTGCCGAGGTTGACGAACTTCACGATCACGCTGTTGCCGTCGGCGGTCTCGTCGAGGACCGCGCCGCAGTAGCAGTCGGCGGGGAGCGCGCCGAGGCCGGAGAGGTCGAGCATGTGCGTACCGGCGTTGGTGCTGTAGAGTTTCTGCACGAAGTAGCTCGGCGTCTTCACGACCGCGGTGTTGTCGAACCAGATCATGTCGTGCGCCCACTGCCACGCGTTGTAGTTGGCGAGCAGCGGCGCGTAGGAGGTCATGCGGACGACGTCGGCGTTGCGCTCGACGCCGGTCAGGAACGCGGCTTCGCAGAGCGCGGCGCGGAGGGAGTTGGTCGGGTTGTCATGGCAGGCGTATTCGCCCGCGAAGACCTTTGGGCCGGTGCGGTCGTACTTGTCATAGCGGTCGATGTGGCTGAGGAACCACGCGGGATCGCGGTAGTAGTGCTCGTCGACGAGGTCCGCCTTGAACTCGCGCATCTTTGGCCAGAGGTAGTCGAAATCCGCGCCGTCCGGGTTCGGGCCGGAACTCCCGATGATCTTGATGTCGGGGTGCTTCGCGCGGATTTCCTTCAGGAAGATCGGCAGGCGGTCGGTGTAGAGCTTGCCCCACTGTTCGTTGCCGATGCCCATGTATTTCAGGTTGAAGGGCTCGGGGTGCCCCATGTCCGCGCGGACCTTGCCCCACGCGGACGTGACGGGGCCGTTTGCGAATTCGATGAGGTCGAGGCAGTCCTGGATGTACGGGCCGAGCTGGTCGAGCGCGACCTGCGCGGTGAGGTCGTTTGCGTCGTTCTGGAACTGGCACGCGAGGCCGATGTTCAACACGGGCAGCGGTTCCGCGCCGATGTCCTCGCAGAACTGAAAGAACTCGAAGAAGCCGAGACCGTAGCTCTGGAAGTAGTCCGGGGTCAGGTGGTCGACGAACGTGTTGTTCCAGCGGTTGCCGTTCAGCGGGCGGTTGCCGACCGGGCCGACGGAGTTTTTCCACTGGTAGCGCTGGTCAAGCGTGGTGCCCTCGATGATGCAGCCGCCGGGGAAACGGAAGATTTTCGGCTTCAGGTCGGCGATCGCCTGCGCGAGGTCGTTGCGGAGGCCGTTCGCGCGCTCCTTCCAGGTGTCCTCCGGGAAGAGCGAGATGTGGTCCATGTCGACCGCGCCCCTGTGGCCGTTCAGGAGCAGACGGAACTTGCCGCGCGTCTGCGTGCTGGCCGCCTTCACGTCGACCTTGTATTCCTTCCACTCGCGGCTGTTCACCGTGAACGGCGTCCGGGCTTCCATCGTGCCGTCCTCGCGGACGAACGCGGCGTCGAACTTGACTGGCTCGGTCGTGCCGGGGGCGAGGCGCGCCATCACGGAGAGATGATAGGTCTTGTCCTTCTCGAACGCGAGGCCGCGGAATCCGCCGTTGTCGAGCGCGGTCCACTGGTCGCGGTGGGATTCGGCGGTGAGGCGAGCGAAATGCGGATTGCGCGGGAACGGGACGTCGCCCTCGCGGCCCTTCACGACCTCGACCTTGCCGTCCGTTTCCCAGCCGGAAAGCCCGTTCGGGAACTCGAAGGAACGGTTCTTGATGAGCTCGGCGTAGAGTCCGCCGTCCGCCGCGAAGTTGATGTCCTCGAAAAAGACGCCGTACATGGTCGGGCTGATATCGAACTTGATCTTTGCGGGATCGAGCGTGCCGGTCATGGTCTTCGGCGGGTCGGAGATCTGCGCGTCCAGCCCGGCGCCGGCCGAGAGGATGGCGGCCGCGGCGGTGATGCCGATGAGAGCCTTGTGTTTCATGGGGGTTCCTTTCGTTTGTTTTGAGCTGAAAACAGTGATCGGTGATTCCATTCACCGATAATGTAACAGCTTTTTCCCTAAAATCCAGTGAAAACGGGAAAGAAAACGGAAAAAACCCCTTTTTCCCACATCGACCGGAAATGTGTACGATCGTCCCGGAACAGGTCGGATAGGACAAATAGGACACATAGGACGAATGAGGCTGATAGGACGAATAGAGCATATCCGCCTTATCGGTCTTATCGGTCCTATTTGTCCTATCCCCGTGCCGTCGCGCAGCACGGCACTACCGAAGTGGAGGGCCTGCCCTCCCGAAAAGAGTGAAAAATAACGGAAATCAACTTGATTTTCCGGAATTATGGTCTATATTAATTAGACACGTTGAAACAGAAACCTTAATCCGGCAGTCCGGATTCGGTGGGTCGCAAGACCCGCATGACCGCGGGGTTTTCTTTCATGCGCAGGGATTTCCGGCGTTTTCGCCGCCTCGTTATCTGATCCCGGCATGGCGCAGCGACGGGGACGCATCGTTTCCGGCTGCGGAAAAAAGGACTCGCGTTCAGCCGATTTCCGGTGGTATGGACAGGGATTTGTTCGACAACCAACCCCTCAACCACGAACGGAAAGAACAGGACACCATGGAAGGAAACGCGAGAGACATCCGACTCTACAGCGGGACATCACATCCGAAACTCGCCGAATCGATCGCGCAGTGCCTGGGACAGCAGCTCGGCCACGTGACCGTGCAGAGATTCCCGGACGGCGAAATTTTTGTCCAGTACAAGGATACCCTGAGGAATGCGGACGCATTCATCATCCAATCCACGTCCAATCCGACGAACGAAAACCTGATGGAGCTTCTGATCATGCTGGACGCCGCCCGCCGCGCGTCCGCCGCCAGAATCACCGCGGTGATCCCGTTCTTCGGATACGCCCGCCAGGACCGCAAGGACAAGCCGCGCGTGCCGATCACGGCGAAGCTCGTCGCGAACCTGCTGACGACCGCGGGCGCGAACCGCATCCTCGCCATGGACCTCCATTCCCAGCAGATCCAGGGATTCTTCGACATCCCGGTCGACCACCTGTACGCGGCCTCCGTGCTGATCCCGTACCTGCGCGAGAAGACCGACCCGGAATCCGTGATCGTCTCCCCCGACTCCGGCAGCGTGAAGATGGCGCAGTCGTTCGCCGACCGCCTGGGCTGCGGATTCGCCGTGGTGGCGAAGCGCCGCCTCGACGCGAACCACGTGGCGTCCTCGCACCTGGTCGGCGACGTGAAGGGCCGCACCTGCGTCCTGGTCGACGACATGACCAGCACGGCGGGCACGCTCTGCGCCGCCGCCGAACTCCTGAAGCGCGAAGGCGCCGCCCACGTGGTCGCCGCCGTGTCGCACTTCCTGGCGCGCGAGGAAGCGTTCGAGAAGCTGAAAGCCAGCTGCATCGAAGAGCTGATCACGACGAACTCCGTTCCGACCGAACTCACGGGCGACAGCGTCCACACGCTGGACATCGCCCCGCTCCTCTCCGAAGCGATCCGCCGCATCCACGACGGCGATTCCCTTACTTCGCTTTTCCAACGCTGAGCGGAAAAGCCCCCTGAAACGAAACGAACAACCCACACATAACCGACACATTACACGAAAGGACCAAAAATGGCAAAAGTCAAACATGTGTTGAACGTGCAGGCGCGTACGTCCGGTACCACCAACGACGCACGCCGCCTGAGAAAGACCGGACTGATCCCCGCGATCGTCTACGGCAAGGGCATCGAGCCCAAGTGCATCTCCGTGAACGCCACGGAATGGCAGCTGCTCTCCCGCAACGAGCTGAACATCCTCTCCCTCGTCGAAGACGGCAAGGAAACGCTCGTCCTGCTGAAGGAAGTCCAGCACGACCCGATCCGCAACCGCACCCGCCATCTGGATTTCCAGGCGATCCGCATGGACCAGAAGATCAAGGCGCACGTCGCGGTCCGTCCCGGCCACGCTCTGCCCGCCGGCGCCTCCGCAGGCGGCCTGCTTGAGCAGAACCTCCACGAAATCGAAGTGGAAAGCCTCCCGCAGGACCTCCCCGAAGAGATCATCGTGGACGTCTCCGGCATGAACCTCGGCGACATCATCCACGTCGGCGACATCGCGATGCCCGAAGGCGTCACCGCCGTGACCCATGCCGAGCTCGTCGTCTTCACCGAGGTCGATGAGAACGCCGCTGCCGCAGCCGAGGAGGAAGCCGCTCCCGCCGAAGGCGAGGAAGCCGCCGAACCCGAAGTCATCGCGGAAAAGAAGACCGAAGAACGCGCCGCGGCCCGCGACGAACGCAAGAAAGCGGAGTAATCCTCCTGCTTTGTTTGCGATGCGAAGCCTCCGGACGGAAGAACACGGAAAGGACAGCATTTCATGGCGGACGGGACACATCGGATCCGGCTCATCGCCGGTCTGGGAAATCCGGACAGCAAATACGAAGGCACGCGCCACAACGCCGGATTCATGTTTGCCGAACGCCTCCTGACCAAACTTCCGCGCTCGTTCCAGAGGATCCACGGGTTCCAGTCCTACTACTGGAAGGGGACCTACGCCGGAGCGCCGCTGATCGTTCAGACGCCATTGACGTACATGAACCTGAGCGGCGAGGCGGTGGCCCCGCTGATGCGGAGCGAAGGGATCGCGCCGGACGAGGTGCTGGTGGTCCATGACGACATGGACATCCCCCTCGGGCGGATCCGGATCCGCAAAGGCGGCGGAAGCGCCGGGCACAACGGGATCAAGTCGCTGATCGAGGAGATCGGCTCGGAAGGATTCCACCGGATGCGGATCGGCGTCGGACACGCGGAAAGCCGCGGGGACGTGATCGACTACGTCCTTTCGGAGTTCAGCGAGGAAGAACGCGCGATATTCGACCGGGTGCTGGACGGAGCGGCGGAAGCCGCGGTCCTGATCCTGAGGCGTGGCATCGCAATGGCAATGAACCAGTTCAATCCGCGCGACTTCAGCGCGGACGAAGACGGCCAACCGAACAAAACAACAACAGAAACTTCTGTAAACAACAAATAAGAAACACCTGGAGGTGCACTCTTGAAAAAGTACGAAGCAGTATTCATCCTCGACCCGCGTAAAGTCGACGATGAGGGCAAGGCCTTTGCCGGTCAGTTCGAACAGCTGATCAACGGCTGGGGCGGAAAGATGATCGAGAACGTCGCGATGGGCCGCAAGACCTTTGCACGCGAGATCAAGAAACGCAAAGCCGGCTACTATTTCGATTTCGTGTTCGAAGTCGAACAGGCCAAGGAAGCGACGCTCCGCGACGAGTTCCGCCTGGACGAACGCGTCCTGCGGTTCCTCTCCATCGTCTACGACCGTCCGGAACACGTCCGCTCCAAGCTGGCGATCCCGGAACCGCTGACGACGGCTCCCGCGGCTCCTGCGGCCGACGCCGAATAACCAACCAGATTGAAGAAAGGAGGCGAGTCACATGGCTTCTCTGAACAAAGTGCTTTTGATCGGGAATCTGACCCGGGATCCGGAGCTCCGGTATCTGACGGGCGGCAATTCCGCCGTTTGCGAGTTCGGAATTGCGATCAACCGCCGCTTCATGCAGGCGAGCGGCCAGGAGAAAGACGAAACATGTTTCCTGGAGATCGTTGTTTGGGGCAAACAGGCCGAGACTTGCTCCCGTTTTCTCCAGAAGGGCAGCACGGTCTTCATCGAAGGGCGCCTGGTCTACGATCAGTGGACCGAAAAGGACACCCAGAAGAAGCGCTCCCGCGTCCGCGTGACGGCCGAACGCGTGCAGTTCCTCTCCGGACGCCGCGACGACCAGGGCGGCATGCCCGGCGAAATGCCGCCGGAAGACGACGGCTACCAGCCGCAGCAGCGCGCGCCGCGCCAGGGCGGCTACCAGCAGGGCGGCGGTTACCAGAACCGCGCTCCGCAGGGCCAGCCGTACCGCCGCCAGCAGTTCGAGGAACCGCCGTACAATCCGGCTCCGAACATGCAGCCCGGCCAGGGCGGCATGGCGGACTCCGGCCCGGACCCGCTCGAAAACGTGGACGACATCCCCTTCTGATCTTAATCCAATCCAACCATCCAACAAACGAGACCCAATATGGCAATGCAACAGAAAAGACGTCGCGTGAAGCGCCGCACCAACAAAGCTAAGATCTGCAGATTCTGCGAGAATCATGTGAACTACATCGACTTCAAGGACGGGGAACAGCTCCGCCGTTTCCAGACCGAAAAAGGCCGCATCCTCCCCCGCCGCATCACCGGCACCTGCCTGAACCATCAGAAGATGCTCAGCACCGCCCTGAAGCGCGCCCGCATCATCAGCGTGGCTCTCTGAGCCGGAACCCATCAGCAAAGGAAATCAAATCATGGCACATGTCAAACTGATCCTCCTGCAGGACGTCGAAGACCTCGGCCTGGCGGGTGAAGAAGTTCACGTCGCGGCCGGTTATGCCCGCAACTACCTGATCCCGCGCGGATTCGCGACCATCGCCTCCACCGGCGTGCTCCGTCAGCTCGAAGCCCGAAAGGAAAAGATCGAAGCGAAGCGCAAAGCCGATTTCGAGGCCGCGCAGGCCCTCTCCGCCAAGATCGCTTCCCTCGACATCACGATCCCGATGCAGGCCTCCGAAGACGGCCACCTCTTCGGCTCCGTCTCCGAACGCACCATCTACGAGAAGCTCGGCTCGATGGACGTGAAGGTCAACATCAACAAGATCCGCCTTGACGCCCCCATTCGCACGATCGGCGAATTCAAGGTCGACATCAAGCTCCACCAGAACGTCACCGCCGTGGCGACGATCAAGGTCGTCGGCGCCGCCTGATGCGCCGGGAGCAATGATCCATGCCTGATCGTTTCGATCATGCGCAAAGCGCCGGGGCGGCGGGTTCCGGGGAGAATTCTTCTTCCCGGAACGCCGTTTCGGCCGCTTCCCTTTCTTCGAGCGCCGTCCCGCAGACCGCCGATTACGCGGACTACGAGGTGGAGCGCTCCGTCCTCGCCTGCATCCTGTCCGATCCGGACTGCGTCAATACCGTTACCTCGATGCTCGGCGTGCGGATCCGTCCCTCCATGCAGGGAAAGAACGCCGCCGACGGCGACCTGACCGGATTCGCGCGGAACGCGAAGATCATGTTCCGCGATCCGAAGCACGCCGCGATCTACCAGAGCATTCTCGAGGTCAAGAGCAAGTCGCCCAACGACTCGCCCGACCTGCTGTCGATCGAGGACAACCTGCGCCGTTCCGGCAAGCTCGAAATGGTCGGCGGCGTCGAAGCGCTTCTGGACATCCAGTCGTCCATCGGAAGCGTCGCGAACGTGGAAAACTGGTGCGGCATCCTGCGCCAGTGGGCGATGCTCCGCGAAATGATCGGAGCCTGCACGTCCGCGCTTCAGCTCTGCCGGGAACCCGGCGGAAAAGAGATCCACGAACTCCTGGACGGGATCGAACAGACCTTCTTTGCCGTCCGCAACGATTTCGTCCGGTCCGAGATCAAGAGCATCAGCGAACTCGTCGAAGACGCGTTCGACCATTTCGTCGCCCTCATGAGCAAAAAGATCGAACCGGGCATCCCGACCGGATTCCCCGGCCTGGACAACCTGCTCGGCGGCGGACTGAAAAAACAGGAAATGGTCGTGCTCGCCGCCCGTCCGTCCATCGGCAAGACCGCGCTGGCGCTGAACATCGCGCGCAACATCGCGATGAGAAACGTCCCCGATCCGCGCGCGGACATGGAGCCGGAGAGAAAGGACCTCAAGAGCGTCGCGTTCTTCTCGCTCGAAATGAGCGCGGAGCAGGTGGCGCAGCGCCTCCTCTGTACGGAATCGAAAGTCTCTCTGTCGTCCATCTCGGACGGGACGTTCAACATCGAGGAGACCAACAGGCTTTCCCTCGGCGCGAAAGCCCTGAGCGGCGCAAAGCTTTACATCGACCCGACCGGCGGCCTCTCCATCTTCGAGCTGCGCGCGAAAGCCCGCAAGCTGAAGGAATCCGACGCCGGCCTGGACCTGATCATCATCGACTACCTGCAGCTGATGCGCGCCGGCGACGTGTCGTCCCGCGACGGCCGCCAGGTGGAGGTGTCCGCCATTTCCGGCGGCATCAAGAAACTCGCCAAGGACCTGGACATCCCGATCCTCGTGCTGTCCCAGCTGAACCGCGAGGTCGAGAAGACGCCGAACAACAAGACGGCGCGTCCCCGTCTGAGCAACCTGCGCGAATCCGGCTCCATCGAGCAGGACGCGGACGTGGTGATCTTCCTGCACCGCGACCGCGACGAAGCCAAGGAAAACAACCGCGAAGCCGCCCGCAACGGGGTGGAATCGCTCCTTTTAGTCGAAAAAAACCGAAACGGAAAGACCGGCGAGGTGAAGGTGAATTTCTTCCCGAGCCTCATGGAATTCCGTTCGATCACACATAAATACGGCGACCAGGACATCCCGGCGAACATGAAACAGAAACCGGAATCCTGAACCCCCGCATCCCCCGGAGAACGAAACATGAAATACAAACGGCTTGTGACAGTGCTGGCGATGCTGATCGCCGCGTCCGCGTTCGGTCAGAGCGTCGACCGGGTCGTCTTCCTGCAGCAGGGGGTATATCCCCTCTCCGAAGACATCTTCGAGATGAACACGCAGACGAAGGCCGGTATGCCGTACAACGAACGCACGATCAACGAGGACGTGCGCCGCCTTTTCTCCCTGGGCATGTTCGCCGACGTCGCTTCCGAGGTGAATGACCTGTCCAACGGGAACAAGGAAGTCATATTTAAGATTTCCCCGAAGAAGAACGTGTCCGAGATCTCGTTCAAAGGCAACCGCAAGTTCGGCGACAGCGAGCTGAAGAAACTCGTGAAGATCAACACGGACATGCCGCTGAACGACGCCCTGCTGATCGAATCCAGACGCGAGATCATGAAGTTCTACGAGGAGAAAGGCTACACGGACGCCCAGGTCGACACCGCGCTTGCGGCGGACGGCGACAACAGCGTGAAAGTGATCTTCAACATCGCCGAGCATCTGCGCGTGCGGATCGACAACGTCGAGTTCGAGGGGATGACCGTCTACAAGCCGTCCGAGGTGAAGGACCTGCTCGAGACGCGGTATTTCATGGGCAGCGCCAAATGGCTCTCGTTCATGCCGTGGACCTTTTTCGGCCTGCCGCCGAACTTCGGGCTTTACGACAAGGACTTCATCACGCGCGACAAGCTGCGCCTGCGCGAACTCTACTGGCAGAAGGGCCACCTCGACTTCAAGGTCACCGACGTGCTCGTGACCGAGCACGAGGACGATCCCGAGTTGGTCGACGTGAAATTCGTGGTGGAGGAGGGCGACCCCTACTTCATCAACAGCGTCCGCATCGTCGGCGCGCATGAATTCCCGGAGGAGGAGCTCCTGCCCCTGCTTTCCGCCCGCGAGGAGAGCGTCTACAGCAGCTCCCGCGAGGACCGCGACCTGAAGGCGCTGGAGTCGAAGTATTCCCCGCTCGGATTTGCGGATTTCCAGGCGCGCGCGGTGCGCTACCCGGACTACAGCACGCATTCCGTGGACGTGGAGTACGAGATCCAGGAAGGCACGCAGTATACGATCGGCGAGGTCTACATCTCCGGCAACCGCTGGACCAAGGACTACGTGATCCGCCGCGAACTGCCGTTCGAGACAGACGACCTGCTCGACAAGGAGCTGCTCGACATCGGCAAGAGCCGCCTGATGGGCATGGGGTATTTCCAGTCCGCGAACGGTGAGGGCGACGGCGTTGAAATCCTGTCCATGGATTCGCCGGAACCGGGCAAGAAGGACGTCTATATCAACGTTGAGGAAAAGCAGTTCCTCGGCGGCAACCTGGGCTTCGGATGGAGCGATTCCGACGGACTCGCCGGGTC
Source organism: Victivallales bacterium (assembly GCA_045114235.1). Taxonomy (GTDB): domain Bacteria; phylum Verrucomicrobiota; class Lentisphaeria; order Victivallales; family UBA1829; genus UBA1732. The sequence continues at coordinate 9,945 of JBGUKB010000077.1, read as the reverse complement.
GATCCAGCTGTGGCACTCGAACATGGACATCACCGACCCGATGAACTGGTTCACGGGCGGCGGCCAGCGCCTCAGGATCGGCGCCCTCGTCGGCATCGAGCACTTCGATGTGCAGACCGACTTCACGGAGCCGTATCTCTTCGGCATCCCGCTGCGGTTCGACCTCTCCGGCTACTGGCGCGAGGTGCTGTATGAAGACTGGAACGAACAGCGCCTCGGATTCACCGTATCCCTCACGAAACGCATCTTCGACGAATTTACGTCCGTGACTGGCGGCTACACCTTCGAATATGTCCGCGTCCTCGACATGAACAAGAAGATGGGGCCGATCTTCCAGGATGCCAAGGGCGGCGACCGGGTCGGACGCGTCTTCCTGGCATTGAACCGCGACACGCGCAACAGCGCCACGAATCCGACCTCCGGCTACGACATCGGCGCGTACACCTACCTGACCACGCGCGGCCTCGGCGCCTCCAACGACTACTACAAATTCGAACTGCGCGCCGTCAACTACTTCCCGTTCCTGCACGACTGGTTCGTCCTCACCACCGGCGCGAAGATCGGCACCATGGGGACGTTCAACGGCGATATGGTGCCGCTGTACGACCGGTATTTCCTGGGCGGCGGCGACTCCGTGCGCGGCTTCCCGTACCGCAGCATCGGTCCCGTGGACAACAACAACGACAACTACGGCGGCGAGTTCATGTACCTCTTCACCGCGGAGCTGTCCCACCCGATCTACAAGTTCCTGCGCGGCGCGGTCTTCTGCGACGTCGGCGACGCCACCAGCGCGCATTTCGGGCCGATCACCCAGCCGAACGTCGGCGTCGGCTACGGCCTCCGCATCATGGTGCCGGGCATCGACATGCCGATCCGCCTGGACCTGGCGTACCCGATCGTCTGCAACCAGGAAGGCGTGTCCAGGAAGCTGCGCTTCCACTTCAACATGGGCTTCTCCTTCTCGCCGCTCGGACGCTGACGGAAGGTCGAAAACCGGATTTTGCGGCGGTTTCGGGTGTGCCCGGGCCGCCGTTTCCGTTTCGGGCGCGAAAATTGCAAAGATTTCCGTTCTTTTTCCGTTTTTTCCTTGCAGGATAAGAAAAAGAGGTTATATTATTTTATTCAGGAAATGAGCCGTGTTTTTCGATATGGAGAAACAGGCGGGTTTCCGGCGCCGGATCCCGACGGTCCGGCAGACGCAACGACACGGGAACGAAACATTCATGAAACGCTTTTTTCCGAGCATAATTACACTTTTTGCCGCAATGGCAATCCTGACGGCGTGCCGGACAGACTACACGAAGAACGCCGTGGAGCGCGCTCGCGCCTATGCGTTGGACAATCTGAAGGGCCTGACGGACAACCAGCGGAATTTCATCCGGTACACCCAGCCGGAGATATATGAAAACATCATCTATCCCCGCTACGTGATCCCGCTGGACGCAGGAAACAGCGGACACATCGAGATCGACGACGTGCGGCGTTTCCCCGTCGCGCCCGAGCACGACCTGATGCACAGCTGCGTGGTGTGGAATCCGCCGGACCTCGGCGCGCGCGTCGTAGTCGCGGGCGAGGGCGAACGCTCCATGATGTTCTGGGAGCCGTACCGCGTGCTCGTGAAGCATTACGATCCTGGCGACACCGGCCTGAAAAGTGCGACCAGCACGGCGTCGGCGTTCGTCCGCAACAACATGCAGTATCTTACCACCTCCGAGCTCAACCGCGTTCGCTTCGACAAGCCGGAGACGGTCTACACGCGCCTGCCGGTCGATCCCGAGGAGCCGGACCTGGAAGACCTGAGTTCCTGGGAAGAATATATGATGGAGAAGAACGGCAGGGGCGAAGCCTCGCCGTACACCCAGCTCTCCCTCATGTGGCCCGCCGACGATCCGATGCAGTGCATCGTGGTGACCGGATTCTCCCAGAGCGGCACGTTCAACGGATGGAAGCTCCGCACGGCCGAGCTCATGGACGTCGCCAAACTCGACGGCGCGCGCCTGACCCGCGAGGAGATCGACGCCATCCCGAAGACCGTTCCCGCGAGGACGCTTGTCTTCCCCGCCCAGGGCGACCCGGCCCGCAACCCGTTCGACCGGCCCGGCTACGACAGATCGCCGGAAGGCGGATCGTTCGTCTTCCATTGATAAGGACCGCCCGCGCATGATGAACAGCATGACAGGATTCGGCCGCGCCGAAGGCGTCGACCACGGCGTGGCGCTCCGCTTCGAAATATCGTCCGTGAACCGCAAGCAGTTCGACGCGAAATTCTCGCTGCCGAAGGAGCTCGCGATCCACGAGGGCGTCCTGCGCGCCCGTCTCGCCAAACGCCTCGCGCGCGGCTCCATCATGGTCCGCGCGGAGCTGAATTATCTCGACGACGCCCCGGCTGCCTCGCGCATTGACCACGCGTTCCTGAACACCGTGATCCGGGAGGCGCGCGCCGCCGCCGAGAAGAACGGATTGGACGCCTCCCTGAACATCAACCAGCTCCTCGCGGTGCCCGGCGTCGTGGTCCCGGTTTCCGCGCTCGGCTCGAATCCCGAGTTCGAGACGTTCATGCTCGGCGTGTTCGACGAAGCGCTGGCGCGCCACATCGAAATGCGCCGGACCGAGGGCGCCGCGCTCGAACGCGACATCCTCGCACGCATCGGCGAATTCGAGGCCATCGTGGCGAAGATACGCACGCTCACGCCCGGTCTGCCCGAACAGCAGGCCGCGCGCATGCGCGAACGCCTGAAGGACGCCGGATTCAACGCCGAGGCCGACGACGAACGCATGCTCCGCGAATTCGTGATCTTCGCCGACCGCCTGGACGTGACCGAGGAGCTGACGCGCCTCGACGCCCATTTCAGCCATTTCCGTTCGCTCGCCGCCGGAGACACCCCCGGACGCTCCCTCGATTTCCTGATGCAGGAGATGTTCCGGGAAATCAATACGCTCGGGAACAAGGCGGGGACCGCCGAAATCTCCCCGCTCGTGGTGCAGATGAAGACCGGGCTGGAAAAAGTCCGCGAACAGATCCAGAACATCGAATGACCGTGCCGGGATGATACGCCCGGCGTTACGCCAAATACAGAAAGGAACGACCTCATGAAAACCTGCCCGAAAAAACAGCCGCAGTCGCCCGAACTCGCCCCGATCGACGATCTGGTCGAGCGCCTCTGCGCGTCTTACGCCGACGGGATCGGGGTGAACCACTCCGAGGGGCTGAACCTGCCCCGCGAGGCCGAGATCCTGGAGCTCCTGCATGACCTGATCGAGCTCATCTTCCCCGGATTCGCCGAACGCGAGGCCGAATCCGCCGACACCATCCGGTTCTCCGTCGGCGACCTGCTCATCCGCTCCCACCGCAACCTGACCGATCTGCTCTGCCGCGTGTTCCGCTACACCTGCGCGACCGCCGACGAGAACTGCGACTGCAAGGGACGCGCCGCGACAGTGGCAAGCGAGGTCCTCGATGAACTGCCCGGCATCCGCGACGTCATGAAGACCGACGTGCAGGCCGCCTACGAGGGCGACCCCGCCGCCCGCAACAAGCAGGAAGTCATCATGAGCTACCCCGGGCTGCGCGCGATCACCATCCACCGCATCGCCCACGCGCTCTTCACACGCAAGGTACCCATGATCCCGCGCATGATGAGCGAATACGCCCATCGCATCACGGGGATCGACATCCACCCCGGCGCGAAGATCGGCCGCGCGTTCTTCATCGACCACGGTACCGGCGTCGTGATCGGCGAGACCGCCGAGATCGGCGACAACGTGAAGCTGTACCAGGGCGTCACGCTCGGCGCGCTGTCGTTCCCGAAGGACGCTTGCGGCATGATCATCAAGGGCGCGAAACGCCACCCGACGATCGAGGACAACGTCACGATCTACGCCGGCGCGACCATCCTCGGCGCGGTTGTGATCGGAAAGGGCTCCGTGATCGGCGGCAACGTGTGGCTCACGCATTCGACCGAGCCCGGCACGCGCATCACCATCGCGAAGCCCGACCTGACAAGCGAAACGAAGCCGCGCACGTAAGGCGGAAGCACAAAAAAAAGCGGCTCATGCCGCATAAAATGACCGGGACGGACGATTCGATTCCGCCCCGGTTTATTCTTGTCCGGTTTACCTTCCTCATTACATGTGCGTCATGTGAAAGAAGAGCGGGAGTTTAGGAACGGATTACAGCGGGAGCTCGACGGCCTCGCCGCGGACGAACGCCGTGTGCGTGGTCCAGCCGATGGAGCGGGCGAGGGCGGCGGCGCGGTCGAACGCGTACGCGACGTGTTCCGGCTTGTGCGCGTCGGAGCCGAGCGTGATCTTCATCCCGGCGCGGAAGGCGGCGCGGAGGAGTTCGGGGGAGGGGTAGATCTCGTCCGCCGCCACGCGGAGCCCGGCGGTGTTCAGCTCCAGGCGGATGCCCTTCGCGGCGGCGCATTCGTAAATCTCCGTCATGCGGCGCAGGACGTTTTCGTAGTTGGACGGCCGGAACCCGAATTTCTTCGGCAGGTCGGAGTGCGCCATGACGTTGAATCCGCCGAGCTCGACGAACGCCTTCAGATCGGTCAGATAGCCGTCCCAGACGGCATCCACGCCGAAGAGCGGCCATTCGTCGAGCTTGTCCGGGTCGTCGAACGCGAACTCGCCGACGTAGTGCACCGATCCGATCAGGTAATCGAACTTCGGGCGGAGCGGGTCGAGCGCGGCGAACACCTCGTTCATGCGCCCCGGCACATAGTCGAACTCGGCGGCGGCGAGGACCGTCAGAGAGGAGCCGTCCGCGGCTTCGCGGAGGGAGTCGAGGATGCCGAAGTAGCGCGGCAGGTCGTCCGACGCCATGCGGAACGCCGCGTCGTAGCCTACGGGGGCGGGGAAATGGTCGGAGACGCCCCAGTACGCCAGCCCGGCTTTCCGTGCGGCGGCGAGGTATTCCTCCGGCGTGCCGGATGCGTGTTTGCAGAGGGCGGTGTGCGTGTGGAGGTCCGCCCGTGGCGTCGTGGCCTGCGTGCTCATGATCTCTTTCCGCCGTTCAAATCGTCCTCGCCGGAGCCGTTGCCGTAGGGGTAGGGGAGGAACGACAGGTCCTTCTCCCCGATGGCGGCGGCGAGCGGCGCGCCGAGCGTATAGAGGTAGCGGAAGCCGTCGGACGCGACGGCGGAGACGAACAGCACGGAGGAGACGTAGCGCAGGATGGTCTGGGTGTCCCAGACGACCGGGGGCTCCTCGCCCTCGGCCACGCCGCCGTAGAGCTGCCAGTTGTCGACGGGGAAGATGAGGCGGCCGTCGCTGTCGGCGACTGCGGTGTCGATGCCGACGCGGACCACGCTGAACCGGTTCTGCGTGGAGGAGGAGAGGATGGCGGCGATGCAGGCGAAGATGAGGTCGGAGCCGATCTTGTCCTCCAGGACCGCGCCGATGCAGAAGGAATCGGGGTGGAAATCGCGGTTTTCGGGACGGTCGGGGAACATCTTCCGCATGAACTCCGCCATGCCGAAGAGGTCGGCGGGGTGCGCCTTGCGGTATTCCGCCTCGAGCTCGCGCCACTGCTTCTCCACGAACGACTGCTTGTCGTTGTCGAACCAGCACAGATGCAGTCGGATCAGCCCGGTGAGCAGGGAGATGGGGCGTTCGGGCGGCTGCATGAAGATGCGGCGGCGGGAACGCGCCATGAGGGCGTGCTGAAGCTGGCGGGTGCGTTTGCGGAGGCGCGGATTGTCGGACTTCTGCATGTCGCGGAGGACGGGCTCCAGCGCGGTGCTGCCTTTCGTGAGCAGTTCGGCCATGGCCATGCTCGCGGACTGCTCGTTTTCGTCGTCAAGCAGTTCGACCAGGTATTTCATGTCGTTTTTGTCGTCGGGCTGGTTCATGGTGCGGAAACCTCTCTGAGGGGAAATTGCTTGTCAGGGATGGACGGGGAACTTGCCGCGGAGGGCGTTCTGCGCGATCTTCTTCACGTCGTCGTCGAAGTCGGACCGGATGATCCACTGGAGGAAATCGGGCGCGTTCGCGGCGACTTCGCGGAGCGTTTCGCCGTTGTGCCGGCCGAACGATACGACCGCCTCGCCGTTGCGCCATTTGAATCTGCCGCTCTTGTCGACGTTGGCGGGGTTGACCGGATTGCAGAACGCGTGGAGTTCGTCGAGCGTCTGCGGGAAAGCAGTGACCGTTTCCGGGAACTGGTCGGGGGACATGGCGGAGTAGCGGTCGAGCTGCGCCTCCAGGACTTCGAGCGAAGCCTGGGCGTCGGCGGCGGCTCCGTGCGCGCCTTCGAGCTTCTTCCCGCAGAAGAACTTGTAGGCGGCCGTGAGGTTGCGCGGCTCCATTTGACAGAAGATCGTGTAGGAGTCGAAGATGCGGCGGCCCGCGGTGGAGAACTGGATGCCGCAGCGGGCGAATTCGCGCGTGAGCATCGGGATATCGAACTTGCCGACGTTGTAGCCGCCGAGGTCGCACCCCTCGAAGTAGATCGCGAGGTTCCGGGCGAGCTGGCGGAACGTCGGCGCGTCCTTCACGTCTTCGTCGGAGATATGGTGGACCGCGGTCGCCTCGGGCGGGATGGGCATTTCCGGGTTGATCAGGCGGGATTTGGTCTCGCGCGTGCCGTCCGGCATGATCTTGATCACGGAGAGCTCCACGATCCGGTCGACGAACAGGTTGACGCCGGTCGTTTCCAGGTCGAAAAAGATCAGCGGTACATTGTCGGTAAGCTTCATGAACAATCCTCTTTGGGGCGCTTCTTTTGAAAATGTGCTATTATACTATATCACAAAAACCGCAAAATGAAACCGGGGAGGCGCGAAAAAAGCGGAAAATCGGGCGAAAATGATGCGGCGGATGCCCGTGTCCTGCCGAGCGGATCAGGCGATCACGGCTATGATGTGAAGCAGAATGTAAAGCGCGAAAAGAAACACGCCGACGTGCAGTAATTCGCGATCCCCGTCGTCTTCGATCCGGGATGCGGCCTTATGGCAGAAGAAAAAGCAGATGAAGATTCCCGGGCCGCTAGTCATGATGAAGGGAAACAGGATCAGCAGTCCGGCTTGACCGCTCGAAAGGGCGAAGGGCAGTATGAGCGCATGAAGCAGCACAATGACATACATCCATAACAAAGGTGTCCGCATTTCCCGGAAGCGCTTGATGAAAAACAGCAGGATGATGACGGCGAAGATGTCCATCAGCATTGGGAGATAGATCGACGGGTCCTCGCGGAACCAGTATGTCAACCTGATCCACAGCTGGTATGAGTTCATGTTCCGTTACCCTTTCCGGCTGCGCCTAAAAATGTCTGAGAAGGAAAAAGATAATGAGAGAGACCGGGATCATAAGGATGGCGACAAGCGCGATCAGGATGAGATCGATGATGCAAATGATCTCGGCAGGCCTGAAAAAAGGCGTCACGCGAAACTTCTTTGCATAAAGGATTTTCCGAAAAAGAGAAAACCAGATTATCTCGAAAACCGGATAAGAAATATATATCATCTGACCGAGCGGTTTTATCAGTATGAGGCCCCATGGGATTATAATCGCGTGAAGCGCCGCCAGAATGAGCAAACGCGTTACAGTCCAGTTCGCGTCCAGATTCTGCTCGTCTTGAGGCGATTCGCCGTCATTGTCGGGTTCGTCGCCGCCGTCCGTTGCGGATACGTTCGGGATTCGGAACAGGAGGATCAGCAGGGCGATGCTGCAGAGGAAGCCGCAGATACTGGATATCACGACGAAAACCTCCAAGACTTTCGAATATTCTTCCATGACCTGTGTTCCTTTCCGGTTTGTTTACGGGTGTGGGATGACGTCGGTATCGGACGACGGCATGTCCTGCTTGTCCGGGTTCAGCAGATTGCCCAGGAATTCGTCGGCGGAACGGAGCAGGAGCACGTTCGTGCCGGCGTCCTCGCGGAGTTCGTTTTCTGCGCGGGGCAGGGGGACGATGCGCAACCCGAGCTTTTTCGCCTCGGCCTCGGTGTAACCGACCGCGACGTCGCCCCAGCCTTTGCGGATGGCCTCCGGGATCACGGATGATTCGGCGATCTTGAAGACGACCTGGAATCCGGCTTCGTTGGCGGTCCCCTTCACATAGAGCAGATCGACCGGATTCGCGCCTTCGCGGTAGAGGCAGATGAAGCCGCCCGTGGCGGCGATGAGCTGGGATCGCGTCGGGGAGACGTTGTCGGGTTCCGGCTGGGCGTCTTCGAACAGGGCACAGGACTGCGCGAGGAGCGCCAGACTGGCGAAAACGAGGAGAAAAGAGGCGCGAATCGGGCGTTTTTTGCGGCTCATCGTTTCGAGGCTCCGCCGTTCCAGATGATGCGTTTCTGCCAGCGTTTTTCGCCTTGCTGCTTGCCGACGGCGAAGCAGTTACCGTTGGAGTCGATCACGCAGAACGCGTGGATGGGGTCATGGTAGAAGACGAACGCCGTGTCGCCGGTCGTGGCGGGGCGGAGCTGTTCCATGATCACGCTGTCGGCGGCCTCCAGAGTGGCGGGGTCGACGATGTCGATGCGGCCCTTGACCTTGAACGCGATGCCGATCCGGCTGCCCTGTTCCACGGGAACCGCGAATCCCGCGCTGCGTCCGTCGAGCGGATCCTTCACGGAGGAGCGCACGAAGAGGGGCGGGGAATCGTCGCGATAAGCCGGGCAGAGAAGAAAATCGGTCTGCGCTCCGTTGAGGAAATGGATATCGACGGGTTTCCAGCCGAGGTCAAGCGTGGTGATGGATTTGCGTCTGTATCTGGCGGAGGGAGTAAGGTCGAAATACTCGATCGCCTTCAGCGAGGCGGCGGCGAGGGACTTGCCGTCCGGCGTGACCGCCAGTGCCGAGGCGGGCGAGACGGTTTCGAACGTATGGAACGGGAACCCGGAATCGTTTGCGGCGGGAAGGTGGATGCAGAAAACGGTCGAGCCGAAGAAGCCGGAGCAGACGATCCGTTCCTGCATGGCGAGCAACGCGATGTCCTCCGGCTCGACCTTCGCGTTGAACGGGAACGAAATCGGAAGGAAGCCCTGTTCCTTGCCCGCCGCGAGGTCGAGCGTGGCAAGTCCGAAATCCTGTTTGACGGACATTTGCGGAAACGCGATGGCGGCCAGCGTTGTGGTTTCGGGGACGAACGCGAGCTTCTTCAGCAGGCGTCCGACCGTGAAGACACGGATGACTTGCCAGTTCGAGGTGTTGACCAGGACGATGCGCGATCCGTTCGGTCCGTTTGCCGTGCCGGTGCGTTCGGCGATCGCGAGCACGGAGCCGTCCGGCGAGACCGCGAAGGCGTCGAGACGCGCGCCGCGGAATCCCTGCGAGGCGAACGCCGGCCGCCAGACCGTGGCCGTTTCCGCGTCTGCGTCCGTGAGTTTTTCCGCGAGGGAACCGTCCGGGAGTGTCGAGGTGAGCGTGAGCTCGCGTCTGGATTCGCGGATGGGCTGGACCGAGGACTTCGGCACCGAGCGGACGTTGGAGGAATCCACCTCGATCTCGGGGAGCTTTTCCACCTTGACGGTGTCGGGATTCGTTTTCGGCGTGGCGGTGATGGAGAGCGAACCGTCGCGGATGCTGTTCCGTTCCTGTTCGTTCGAGGCGGACGTTCCCGCCTGGCCCGGCTGTGCCTGAGGCGAAGCCTCCTCGACTGCGGCGGGCGCGGAGGCGGACACGGAATGATTCATTTGCGCGAAGACGGTGCCGAAGACCGCGGCGATCGCAACTGCCGCGGCTCCGGGCGTCAGGGCGGGCTTGGGGAAGGATCGTTTCATGTTCGCCTCCCTGTGTTCCGGGGTGAACTTGTTTCAGATGGTATAGAGCCAGCCGTGCGTGTCTTCCAGTTCGCCTCTCTGGATGCCGGTGAGGCGGTCGTAGAGCCGCTGGGAGATCGGGCCGCATTCGTGGCCGTATTCGATGACCTTGCCGTGGATGGTGACGGAGGAGATCGGGGTGATGACGACGGCGGTGCCGCAGGCGTCGACTTCGGCG
>JBGUKB010000076.1:0-6584 GCA_045114235.1 Victivallales bacterium | reverse complement strand
CCCCGGCGGCGCCGCCGCCACGCCGTTCAAGACGCACTACAACGCGCTGGACTGCGACATGTTCATGCGCATCGCGCCGGAACTCTATCTGAAGCGCCTGCTGGTCAGCGGATTCGAGAAGGTGTATGAACTGAACCGCAACTTCCGCAACGAGGGCATCGACCGCCGCCATAATCCCGAATTCACCATGATCGAAATCTATCAGGCGTTCGGCAACTGCGAGACCATGATGGAGCTCATCGAGAGCATGGTCACGACCATCGCGCAGAAGGTGTTCGGCACGCTCCAGATCAAGCTCCCCGGCGACAAGGTCATCAACCTGGAACGCCCGTGGCGGCGCGCCCCGTACCGCGACCTCGTCCGTGAACGCACGGGCCGCCAGGACTGGTTCGAGCTTCCGCGCGAGGAGAAGTACAAACTTGCGAAGGAACTCGGCGCGCAGGTCATGCCCGACTGGACCGACCTCGAGATCACGCACGAAATCTATGAAAAGCTGATCGAGCACACGCTCATCCAGCCGACCTTCGTGACGCGACTCCCCGCCGAACTCGTCCCGCTCGCCAAGAAGTGCGCCGACGATCCCGAAAGCGTGGACGTGTACGAGCTTGAGATCAACGGACAGGAGATCTCCCCCGGCTATTCCGAGCTCAATGACCCGATCGACCAGCGCAAGCGCTTCATGGAACAGGTCACGCTGTCCGGCAAGGATCCCGCGCAGGCCGTCGACGAGGACTTCCTCACCGCGCTCGAATACGGCATGCCTCCGGCAGGCGGCATGGGCATCGGCGTGGACCGCCTCGTGATGCTCCTGACCGGCACGGAATCCATCCGCGACGTTGTCCTCTTCCCGCAGCTCAAGCCGCGCCAGAACTGACCTGTTTTCCCTCACGCATTTTCCAAACGTTTCGATAACCTTTTTCAAGTCTGAAAGGACCACAGCCATGTATCTCGGACGAATCGTCTGCGCCGGCATGACCCGCGACGGCAAACCCTGCGCGGCCTACCGCGTCTCCTCCCGTTCCTTCCCGAACCGCAGCGCCAAGCTCATCACCGGCAAGATCGCCATCCTGCCGCGCGCGGGCTTCGAAAGCGACCTGGCGAAGAACCCCTACATCGCCTACAACTGCATCCGCCTCTCCGGCGCGGTCGCCCTCGCCACGAACGGCTCCCAGACCGACCCGATCATCGAGAAGATCGCCATGGGCGTGCCTCTGCGCGACGCGTTCGCGTCCTGCCTGCTCGCGATGGACTATGAAAAAGACCAGCTGAACACGCCCCGCGTGGCGGCGGCGGTCGACGCCAAGGCGGGCAAGCTCGTGCTCGGGATCGTCCGCTGCGACGCCGTCCTCGTCCGCGAATATCCCTGCGTTCCCGGCGAACTCCGTTTTGTCTCCACCTACACGCTCGACCATCCGTGCGGCGACAACGTGGACGACAAGTTCGACGCCGCCGACGCCCCGGCGATCTGCTCCTACGTGATCGGCGGCGGCCGGTTTGCCGAATTTGACAACGCCGTGACTGCGGCGTCCGCAGTCTGGGACGGCCTCACGTTCCAGCTGGCGGCCCAGGACGCGTAAGCGTCGGCGCAAGGAAAGCCTTTTCATGCCCGCCATGCGCGACTGCATGTCCGGACTGAACCCGGAACAGAAGGAAGCGGTTCTTCAGATCGAAGGACCGCTCCTCGTTCTTGCCGGCGCGGGCACGGGCAAGACGCGCGTCATCACGTCCCGCATCGCGCACATGATCGAGGAGGGGATCCCGCCGGAACAGATCGCGGGCATGACCTTCACGAACAAAGCCGCGGCGGAGATGCGCGAACGCGTGGCGGCGATGGTCCCCGGCGCGGCAGCCGACAAGGTCACCCTCGGCACGTTCCACGCGTTCTGCGCGCGCATCCTGCGGCGCGACATCGCGTTCGCGGGCAACTACAACTCGAATTACAGCATCCTCGATGAAAGCGACCAGGCGGGCATCATCAAACAGGCGTCCGCCGAGCTCGGATTCGGCAAGGACGAGATCCCGGCGAAGGAAGTCGCGGCGTTCATCGGCCGCTGCAAGAACCAGATGCAGTTCCCGTCCGACGTGCCGTCGGGCGGCAACGACGCGTTCCTGGCGATCTACGAGCGCTACCAGCAGATCCTCGAGCTTCAGAACGCGCTGGATTTCGACGATCTCCTGCTGCTGGTCCTGAAGATATTCAAGGAGCAGCCGGAGTGTCTGGCGCGCTATCAGGACCGGTACCGCTATCTGCTGGTCGACGAGTATCAGGACACCAACGCCGCCCAGCTCAAACTGCTCCAGTATCTCACGCAGTTCCGCCAGAACATCTGCGTGGTCGGCGACGACGACCAGAGCATCTACGCATGGCGCGGCGCGGACGTCGGCAATATCCTGAACTTCCCGACCTATTTCCCCGGCGCGCGGGAGATCAAGCTCGAACAGAACTACCGGTCCACCAACAATATCCTGCGCGCCGCGAACAGCGTCATCTCCCATAACGGCGCACGTTTCGACAAGAGCCTTTGGTCGACCAAGGGCGACGGCGAGGAGATCAGGCTGGCGCAGCTGGAGGACGGCGACGCCGAGGCGGATTTCGTCTACAACATGATGGAGCACATCATCTCCGCCAATCCGGACTACTGCTACCGGGATTTCGCGGTGCTGTACCGATCGAACTACCTGTCGCGCGTGCTGGAGCAGACCTTCCGTTCGCACGGCATCCGGCCGCGCATCATCGGCGGGCAGGAATTCTTCCAGCGGAAGGAGGTCAAGGACGCCGTGGCGTACCTGAAGCTCGTGCTGAACAAGCGCGACGACCAGAGCCTGCTGCGCGTGATCGGCGTGCCTCCGCGCGGGATCGGCGACAAGGCGGTCATGCGTCTGCGCGACCTGCGGAAGGCGGCGAACGCGCCGATGCAGGAACTCCTCACCGAATCCGCGTTCACCGAGTCAGTCACGAAGGCCGCCGCGAACTCGGCGTCGAATCTGGCGGCCGCGGTCCGCAAGGCGCGCGAGGCGTTCTCCACGCCCGGCGGCCTCGCGGAAAAGGTCACGAACTACCTGGAGGACGTCGGGTACCTGAACGGGTTCCTGAAGATATACCGCGACGCCAAGGAAGCCGAGTCCCGCCAGGAAAACGTGTACGAATTCATCAACTCCATTTCCTTCTTCGAGCACAACGCACCGCCCGGCAGCGACCCGATGACGCTCGGCGACTGGCTCGAAAAATTTTCCCTCATGGACGACAACGACCGCACGACGGACGACGACGAGGACAACCGCAATGCGCCGGTCTTCTCCACCGTCCACGCCGCCAAGGGGCTGGAATTCCCCATCGTCTTCGTGATCGGCATGGAGGAGGGATTGTTCCCCCACGAACGTGCCATGGAGGAATCATCGCGCGGAGTCGAGGAGGAACGCCGCCTGTGCTATGTGGCGATCACCCGCGCCCGCGAACAGCTCGTCCTCACGCTCGCCCGGAAGCGCTTCAAGTACGGCGAATACGAGATGCACAAGCCGTCGCGGTTCCTGCAGGACCTCCCGGACGAGCTCGCCAGCCGTCTCCAGTCGCAGGACGACCTGATCCCGCGCATGAACGAGGATGAACAGCGCGCGGCGTTCGAGTCCGTGCTGGAGGACCTCCGCCGGAAGATGAAGGAAAAGGGCTTCTTCCGCAACGGCGGTGGATTCTGACCGTCAGGCCGTCGAGGATATCTATACCACGCGTCAGAGGTGGATGCTGAAAACGGCGACGACCGTTATCCCGATCGCGACGAGATTCAGCCTTTTCAGAAAAACGCTGTCCTCACAGACCAGCAGGGCGATCATTCCGGCCAGGTAAAGAAGCATATAACCCCATCCCATCACGTCGTACCACCCGCCACTCATCTCCGAAGACACTAAAAGATTACAAACGTCAACCGCGAATTCGAGGGCGAGGAGCGCGCCCGACGCAATCAGGGCGATTTTGTTTTTCGACAGAATGACTTCGATCAGCAGATAAACATTGTAGAAGCAGGGCGTCCAGCTCCACCAACCCCAGTGGAGGTCGCGCTGCGCCAGATCCACGACGGAACGGGTGCAGAAAAAGACGTCGTATCCCAGCAGAAGCACGGCAAGGATCCACAGGCACGGCTTCAGTTTTTTCAGTATAGCGTCGTCCATGTTATTACCTTCTTAACTTCTGTGGAATCTGTGGAAAAAAAGGGCAGGGCTCCCGGAAGGAAGCCTTGCCCTGAATGATTGCGAAAGAACCGAAGCCGGATCAGACGATGCGGTTCGTGGTCTCGGGATCGAACATGTGCGCCGCGACAATGGCGAGTTTGAGCGTGATGGTCTCGCCGACCTTGGCGTCGAGGTGAGGTTCGACGCGAGCGATGCACGGGGCGTCGACGCCGGTGTCGAGGTGGAGGTAGATCTCGGCGCCCATGGGTTCGCGGACTTCGACCTTGGCGGTGATGCTCGGTGCGTTGGCATCGTTCGTGGCGCGTTCGGAGCCGATGTCTTCCGGACGGATGCCGAAGAGGATGTCTTTTCCGACGTAGGACTCGATGGCGGGCGTCCAGTCGGCGGGGAGGGCGACGGAAATCGGGCCGGCCTTGAAGACGAACTTGTCATTCTCGGAGACGAGCGTGCCCTTGAAGATGTTCATGGGCGGGGTGCCGATGAAGCCGGCGACGAAGGTGTTTGCGGGCTTGTCGTAGATGTTCAGCGGGGTGTCGATCTGCTGGATGACGCCGTCCTTCATGACGCAGATGCGGTCGCCCATGGTCATGGCCTCGATCTGGTCGTGCGTGACGTAGATCATGGTGGTGCCGAGGCGGGTGTGGAGCTTGTTGATCTCGGCGCGCATCTGGACGCGCATTTTGGCGTCGAGGTTGGAGAGCGGTTCGTCGAAGAGGAACACGGCGGGCTTGCGGACGATGGCGCGACCGACCGCGACGCGCTGGCGCTGGCCGCCGGAGAGCGCTTTCGGCTTGCGTTCGAGGTAATCGCCGATGCCGAGGATTTCGGCGGCTTCCTTCACGCGCTTGTCGATCTCGTCCTTCGAGAACTTGCGGAGCTTGAGCCCGAACGCGAGGTTTTCGTAGACCGTCATGTGGGGATAGAGGGCGTAGTTCTGGAACACCATGGCGATGTCGCGGTCTTTCGGCGGGACGTCGTTGACGACGCGTTCGCCGATCTTGATCTCGCCGTCGGAGATCTCTTCGAGGCCTGCGATCATACGGAGGGTCGTGGATTTGCCGCATCCGGAGGGGCCGACGAGGACCATGAATTCCTTGTCGTGGATGTCGATGGAAACGCTGTTGACGGCCTTCACGCCGCCTTCGTAGATCTTGCAGACATTTTTAAGAATGACTTCAGCCATGATTCACCTGATGAGAGGTTGTTTGAGTTGAAAATAATGGATTTTCCAGTAATATAGCCCTGTATTTCCATATTGTCAAGCGCAAACCGAATTGTTTTTGGAAAAAATAGATTAAAATGTAGAGTATTTCGTGCATGACGGAAGCTCGCGGACCGGAGCGGGCGAGGGGGAGGGAGGCCCGTCGAAAGGCGGACAATAACGGACTCACGCCTCGTTTTCGGGCGCGAGGATCATGGCGCGGAGCCGGAAAAATGCTCCTGCCACGGCGCGTTCGCGGATCTGCTCGCGCGTACGGCGCAGACGAAGCTCGAAGACCTCCGTTTTGTCGCGGTAACGGATCGCGGCATAGACCAGACCGACCGGTTTCCCGACCGTCGCACCGCCTGGGCCGGCGATGCCGGTGAGTGCGATCGCGGCATCCGAAGGGATCGCGTTCGCGAGTCCGTCGGCCATGGCGCGGGCGGTCTCTTTGCTGACTGCGCCGTGCTTGCGGAGGATGTCGGCGGGGACGCCGAGGAGGGACATTTTCGAGGTGTCGCTGTAGGTCACGACGCCGCCCGCGAAGACGTGCGAGGATCCGGGGATGTCGGTCAGAAGTTTCGCCGCGAGGCCGCCGGTGCAGGATTCCGCCAGCGCCAGCGTCTCGTCGCGTTCGCCGAGCAGATGCAGGATCTCGTGCGAGAGCGAATCCGCGTCGTCGGAGAGCAGTTCGGCGGCGAACAGCTCCTGCACGGACTGGATGGCGGACTCCATGACCTCGGGAGATTCCGTGGTCAGGAAGAGCCGGACGAACTGCGCCGTGGCGCAGTAGGCCACGGAGAGCATGGAGTGGAACCGGGCGATGACGGGGAGCATGCGCTCCTCGACAATGTTCTCGCCGAGCCCGGCGACATGGAATTCGCGCGTGAACGTGAAATGCTTGAGCGTCTTTTTCAGGAACGGCACGACGGACGCGTCCATCATGGGGCAGAGCTCGTTCGGCGGCCCCGGCAACATGATGATCGTGCGGCCGGGGAATTCGTCGGTCTCCGGCGTGCGGACGATCAGGCCGGGGGCCGTGCCGCAGTCGTTCTGGAGGATCTTCGCGCCGTGCGGCACGAGCGCCTGGTTGAACACGCGCGGCGGGATCTCCTCGCTCGGATGGCGCATCTTCCAGTGTTTCATGATGTTGAGCGCTGCGGCGCCGTCCTCCTCAAGCCGCATGCCGCAGCGTTCC
>JBGUKB010000075.1:0-23633 GCA_045114235.1 Victivallales bacterium | reverse complement strand
GGCATGGAGAAGGGGTTGTGGCAGAAGATCAGCGCGCCGGTCTCCTCGTCGGTCTCGAACATCGGGAAATCGACGATCCAGCAGAACTTGAAGACGTTCGGGTCGATGAGGCCGAGGCGGCGTCCGAGTTCGCCGATCACCTTGCCGCCCACGGAGTTTACGAGGGCGCGCTTGTCGGCGAGGAAGAACAGCACGTCGCCGTCCTGGATGCCCGCCTTTTCGGCGAGGGAGGGCAGTTCGTTTCCGGTGAGGAACTTCACGATCGGGCTCTTGGTCTCGCCGGCGCTCCAGATGATGTACGCCATGCCCTTCGCGCCGCATTCCTGCGCGAATGCGATCATTTCGTCGTAGAAACGGCGCGGCTGCGGATTGTCCGCCTTCGCGATGCCGCTGACCTTGATCGCCTTCACGACGCCGCCTGCCGCGACGGTCTTCGAGAACGCCTGGAATCCGCTATCCTTGAAGATGTCCGTGACGTCGATCATTTCGAGCGGGTTGCGGAGGTCGGGCTTGTCCGTGCCGAAGCGCTCCATGGATTCGCGGAACGGGATGCGCGGGAACGGGGCGGGGCTGATCTGCTTATCGGTGAACTTCGGGAAGATGTCCGTGAGGAGGTCCTCCAGGATCGCAAAGATGTCGTCCTGCGTGGCGTAGCTCATCTCGATGTCGAGCTGATAGAACTCGCCCGGGGAACGGTCGGCGCGCGCGTCTTCGTCGCGGAAGCACGGCGCGATCTGGAAATAGCGGTCGAACCCGGCGACCATCAGCAGCTGCTTGAACTGCTGCGGAGCCTGGGGCAGGGCGTAGAACTTGCCGGGATGGACGCGGCTCGGGACGAGGTAGTCGCGGGCGCCTTCCGGGGAGCT
Source organism: Victivallales bacterium (assembly GCA_045114235.1). Classification (GTDB taxonomy): domain Bacteria; phylum Verrucomicrobiota; class Lentisphaeria; order Victivallales; family UBA1829; genus UBA1732. The sequence continues at coordinate 22,767 of JBGUKB010000075.1, read as the reverse complement.
GCTGGTCAGGATCGGGGTCTGGTATTCGGTGAACCCGAGGTCCCACATCTTGCGGCGCAGGGATTCGATGAGCTTGGCGCGCATCACGATGTGGTTGTGGAGCTCGTCGCGGCGGAGGTCCAGGAAACGGTATTTGAGGCGGAGCGCTTCCGGCGCGTCCTCGTCTTTCGCCACGAGGAACGGCAGCTGTTCGGTCTCGCCGAGCACGGTCATCTCATCGGCCACGAGTTCGATCTCGCCGGTCGCGATCTTCGGGTTCACGGTTTCGGGGGTGCGCGCCACGACTTTGCCCGTGAAGCACACGACCGTCTCGACGCGCCAGCGTTCGAGTTCCTGATAGAAATCCTTGGTCGGGTCGATCACGACCTGGGTCTTGCCGTAGTGGTCGCGCAGGTCGATGAAGATGATGCCGCCGTGGTCGCGCACGCTGTGGATCCAGCCGGACAGGCGTGCAGTGATTCCGACGTCGCTTTTTCTCAGTTCGCCGCAGGTATGCGTTCTGAACTCATGCATGATTCGTTCTCCGTTGTATCTGAATGGGTTGAAATAACAGAAAAAACATGGGCGATGACGGGTTCGAACCGCCGACATTCACGGTGTAAGCATGACGCTCTAACCAGCTGAGCTAATCGCCCATAACACAATATAACTTATAATATACCCCTTGCAACCTGAAAATGCAAGCATGGCGCGGGATTTTTCCGCAACAATGCGGACGGGGATGCCGGATCGGAATGCGGCCCGTTTTCCATGAAGAGGAAAAAAGCTTCTCAGATCGTTTCCCCGGTTTCAGATGAATCATTGTCGTTTTTTTTGCTGACGGAAAACGACTTTTTTTACATCGCATGTTATTTTTTTCTTGACAAAACACTCAAACGGGGTTATATTCCCCACAAGCAAAACACAGACGAATTCTTTTTCACCGGAAAGGAGCCTAAATTGGACCACAGGATCACGACCGCGCACCGGGCGAAACTCTTCATCACCATCTTCAGCCTGCTGACACTGCTGCTGCTCGGTTTTCTTGTTTTCAATACAATCCGCCTGAACAGCATCACGGTCGAGACGGAAGTGACGGACGAATATCTCATGCAATGCAATCAGGCCGGCGATCTCATGCAGACCGGTTCGGACATCCTGACCAATGCCGTGCGGAATTATGTCGTTTCGGGGAATACGGCTTACCGCGACGCGTATTTCAAGGAAGCCTATGTGGACAAACACCGCGAGGCCGGCATCGCGGAAGTGGCGCTCCTTCCGAACGGCGAAAAGCTGGAGAAGATCCTGGTCAACGGCATGAAGCATTCGGTCAACCTGATGCAGCTGGAGTTCCATGCCATGCGACTGGTCACTCCCGATCAGGAGCTTGCCGATCCTTCCTGTCCGAAAGAGGTGCGGGATTATGCCCTCTCGGAAGCGGAACTGGCCGCACCGACGGAAGCGCGGCGGGAAATGGCGATCGAGATCGTCTTCGGGAAAGATTATTCTCTCTATAAGGATCAGATATACAACGCGATCGACAGAAACCTCGGTAATTCGATCCAATTCTATTCGCTGCAGAGAAAAGACGTCCTGGACCGGTATCACCGTTACTATTCCTATCACATGATCGCGCTGACCGCGTTTGCCCCTCTTCTTGTACTGTTTACCCTCTTCCTGCTCCGTCTGCGCGGACGGGCGAACAAATTCCTGCGCAGCGTTTTGGACAACATCCCGATCATGTTCTTCATCAAGGATGCGAAAACGGAACGCTATGTGGACTGCAACATGGCATTTTCCAACTTCGCGGGCAAGCCCTCCGTCGCAGATACGCTCGGGTATTCCGACGCCGATCTGTTCGAGGAAAACACGGCAAAGGATTTTGTGGCGAAGGACCGCAAGGCGCTTTCCGGCGACGAACCGAACTCGTTCCTGGAGAATGCGCTGGACGCGCACGGAAAAACATACAGTTTCCTGACGACCAAACTCAAGATCACGGACCTTGACGGAAACACCTGTCTCTTCGGTATGTCGCAGGACGTGACGGAGGCGATGGAAACGCACCGCAACAGCGAGGCGATCGGGGAAGCGCTTTTTGCGCTTCAGTCCTACGATGCCGTGTCCCATCCGCAGAAGGTGATCGAGGTCATCCGTCGACGTCTCGGTGCGGATTTCTGCCACCTGATCCGCTGTGACGAAACGCTGGATCAGGCGATCGTCGAGTCGGACTGCCACGCGCACCGTATCCACGAGGCCCCCTGCGAACGTCTTGTCGCCGATCTGGACGATTTCCGTTACTTCACAAAAGACATCAAGCCGATGGAGGCATTTGTAATAGATGAAAAAGCTCCGAAGGCGCTTATCCATACCTATGGCGTTTTTGATCCCGAGACCAGCTCATGGAAACCGTCAACGTCTTATTCCATGCCCGTCATAAGGGCAAACAAGATATTCGGATCCCTTGTCATCGGCTATGCGAAAAAACGCGTCCTTTCCAAAATCGAAAAAGAGTTCATCCAGATGAGCGTGAAGGTCCTGGAAAACGCGCTGGAACGCAAGCGCACCAACGACGAACTGCATACCGCCCTGGACAGGGAGATCGAAGCCGAACGGGCGAAGAGCTATTTCTTCTCCTCCGTGTCGCACGACATCCGCACGCCGCTGAACGCCATCATCGGCTACACCGAGCTTCTGATCGGCGGCATCGACGACCTGAAGGAACGCGAAAAAGCGCTGTCCGCCATTTCCACCAGTGGACATACGCTGCTCCAGCTCATCAACGACGTGCTGGACCTCTCCAAACTCGAGTCCGGCAAGATGGACATCAAGCCGGAGCTTACCGACGTCCACGAGATCGTTTCCTCCGTGCTTCATTCCTTCGACGTGACCACCATGAACAGCGACGTCAAGCTGAGGGAGGAATATGGGCCTCTGCCGCTGCTTGAGATCGACCCGCAGCGCATCCGCCAGATCCTGTTCAACCTCATCGGCAATGCCGTCAAGTTCACGGAACACGGGGAAATCCGTGTCAGGGCTTCGTTCCGGAACAACATCAGCAATAACAACGGCGTTTTCACGCTCTCCGTCTCGGATACCGGATGCGGCATCGCGGAAGCCGAAAAGGAAAAGCTCATGACCCCGTACGTGCAGGCCGGCACGAAGGCGAGAACCAAGGGAACCGGGCTCGGCCTCGCCATCTGCAAGCAGCTTGCCACCCGGATGGGCGGCAACCTGTCGTTTGTTTCCGAACTCGGTAAAGGATCCACGTTCACGCTCGAGCTCCGCGAGGTGAAAAGCACCGAGCATTCGCCGGACGCCGACAAGAAGGCCGCCGCCGGACAGGAACTCGTCCGCGAGCGGATGGAAGGCGACGACATGCGCGGCGGGATCAAGGCGTCCGGGATGCAAAAGGGCATGCGCGACTACCGCATCCTGATCGCGGACGACGTCCCGCTGAACCTCGCCGTCCTGAAAGCGCTCCTCACAAGGATCGGGCTGCGCAACGTCGCGACCGCCGTCGACGGACAGGACGCCTGGGAGAAGATCGCGAAGTCGGATACTCCGTTCGACCTGGTGCTGACTGATATGTGGATGCCGAAAATGGACGGCAAGGACCTGGTCACGAAGATCCGCGCGAACGAACGGTTCGCCGGTCTCCCCGTCTATGCCGTTACCGCCGACATCGAGGAACAGAAGAAATTCGAGGAACACGGATTCACGGGAATCCTCCTGAAACCCGTTACCATCGACAAGCTGTCCCGGCTGTTCAACTGAACGATCCATATCGACCGGATTTCTCCGGGGACGGCGCCTGCAGGTTTTCCGCGTTCCTTTTGCCTGCACGATGCAGTCCGGCACGTCTTTTGCGTTAAGTTTGCGTTAATATCCGTTATGGCGCTTGAAAAGACCATTCGGGCGGATATATTATCGATAGTTTAGGCTTTGAACAAATTTAACCGACAATCCCGGAAAGTATCTTGCATGAAACACATTCTCCGTACGCTTTTTACGTTTGCCGTGGCCGGCGCGGTCACCGGATCGGCCGCCGGATCCGATGCCTCTCAACAGTCTGCACAGCCGCACCATTTCGCGGATTTCCGGACCACCGGCGTCAACCGCGAACTCAGCCACGCGCCGATCTACGGGACGTTCTACGACGAAGCGTCCGCGGCGGCGTACCGGAAAACGCCGTCGAAGTACACGCTCGACCTGAACGGGACATGGAAGTTCCAGTTGTTCGGCAAGCCGGATGAGGTGCCGGACGATGTCATTCGTCCCGATTTCGCCGATTCCTCCTGGCTGGACATGACGGTCCCCTCGAACTGGCAGAACGACATGCGTGTCCCGGACAGAGGCGTCTACATCAACAACATCTATCTCTTCCAAAAGGAAGCGAATCCGCCGCTGCTGCCGGACGCCAATCCGACCGGATGCTACCGGCGTACGTTCGAGGTCCCGGCGGAGTGGCTGGAGCGTGACGTGCGGATCGTGTTCGACGGCGTGGACAGCGCGTATGATTTCTGGGTGAACGGCCAGTATGCAGGTTATGCCGAGGACAGCCGTTTGCCGTCCGAATTCGCGATCACGAAACTGCTGAAGCCCGGCAAGAACACCATCGCCGTGAAGGTATACCGTTTCTCGACGGGAAGCTATCTGGAGTGCCAGGATGTCTGGCGCATGAGCGGCATCTACCGCGACGTCCGCCTGATGGCGCTGTCCCCCGTGCATCTGCGCGACTGGTCGGTCAGGACCACGTTCACCGATCCGGCGAAGAACGAACGCCATGAAAAATCCGACGCGAATCTGAACATCATGGCATATCTTGAGACGCGCGCCCTGCCGCCCGAGCCGATCGCGGATATCCCGAAGTCCTGGTATCCCGGCGTCCGGGTGAAGGCGCGTCTGGTCGATGCGGACGGGAAACTCGTCGCGGAGAGCGAACCGGCGCAGTTCTGCGGCCAGACCAGCATGTACGGACGGCCGACCGAACGCGGCGCGGCGGAGATATCCATGAGGATTGCCGCGCCCGAACAGTGGTCCCCGGATTCGCCGTACCTTTATAAGCTGTTTCTGCACCTCGTGGACGACGACGGAAAGACGCTGGAAGTCCAGTATGTGCCGGTCGGATTCCGTCAGATCGAGATCCGGGGCAGGGACGTCCTGCTGAACGGACAGCGCCTCATCGTGCGCGGCGTGGACCGCCACGACTTCAGCGCGAAACACGCCTTCGCCGTGACCGAGGAGGACATGCGTCTGGACATCGAGACCATGAAGAAGCTCAACTTCAACGCCGTCCGCACGTGCCACTACCCGGACAACAACCGCTGGTACGAACTCTGCAACGAATACGGCATCCTGCTCGTCGGCGAAACCGACATCGAGACGCACGGCCTGGGCGGACAGCTCGCGCGCGATCCCGCCTGGGGACCGGTCTTCCTGGAACGCGCCGAGCGCATGGTGCTCCGCGACCGCAACAACCCGTGCATCGGGTTCTGGTCGCTCGGCAATGAATCCGGCTGCGGCGCGAACCACGCCGCCATGGCGGGCTGGATCCGGTACGCCGACCCGACCCGCCCCGTGCAGTACGAAAGCGGCAACCCGCCGCCTTCCGTGAGCGACATCTACTGCCCCATGTATCCGCGCGTGGAGCACATCCGGTCGGTCATGGACAATCCGAACGAGAAGCGCCCCCTTATCATGTGCGAATACGCCTACGCGAAGGGCAACGTGACGGGTGACCTTTTCAAATACTGGGACCTCGTGCATGAGAACCGCGGATTCCACGGCGGATTCGTGTGGGACTGGGCGGACAAGGCGCTGCTGAACACCATCGCTAAGACGGGTGAGGTCAACTACGGCTACGGCAACGACTTCGGCGAGAACTACGATTACGAAGCCAACGGACAGAACCGCACCCAGGTCCTGAACGGCATCGTGGACGCCTCCGTCACGCCGCATTCCGGCGCGCAGGAGGTCCGCGTATGCCAGTCCCCGATCCGCTTCAAATTCGACGGCAACAAGCTCACGGTCATCAACGAGCGCAACAACGCCTCGACCGCCGGCCTGATATTCCGCTGGGAAGTCAGTCGCAACGGAGATATTGTCAAATCCGGCGCGTTGGATGTCCCCGTGACCGAGTGCTTCGAATCCGCAGTCGTGGATACACCATTCAAAGATGAGGTCTCCGATCAGGACGACATGTGGTTCCTGAATCTCTATTGCGACGGACCGAAGCATGAGATCACCCGCACACAGTTCCCGCTCAGCGAGGCTGCCCGCAAGCTCATCGCACCGGAAAAACTGAAGGGGAAAAAGAATGCGCTCGAATCGTCGATCGACTGGATGCCGAAAGAAACAGCGGATACCCTCATGATCGGGCCGTTCACATGGTCCAAACAGGACGGCCGGCTGATCTCCATGAAGCGGCCCGACGGGACCGAACTGCTCGCCGCGCCCGCCGGGGAGATCTACTTCCGCGCGCCGACCTGCAACGACCGGATGCTGGATATGGACAACTCGTTCGCAAAAGACTGGCCGCCGCTGTTCGACCCGAAACGTGAACTCGTGAAATTCGAGCTGGAAAAGACGCCGGGGACAGGAGGTTATATCGTCCATGTCGTCACCCGCATCGCGGACCGGATCGACTCCGAAGTCACCTGGCAAATCCTGCCCGGCCAGAACAGGTTCCTGGAATGCAGCCAGAAAGCGAATTTCAAATATGAAGACTTGCACTCGGTGGCGCGCGTCGGCATGATCTTCCCGCTCGTCGAAGGCTTTGAAGACGTGAAATACTTCGGGCGCGGCCCGTACGAGAACTACCCGGACCGCACATGTGCCTCACTCATTGGACGCTGGGAGACCACCGTGTCCGACATGCTCGAAAACTATCTCGTACCGTCCGAATGTGGCGGGCGCGGGAACGTGTTCTCGCTGGAAATCTCCGGAAAACCGGGAAAAGATCTGCGCGTTTTCGGCCGGACCGGCATCCAGTTCTCCGCGCTGCATGTCTCTCCATGGGATCTGATGGCCGCGGATCACAGCTGGGAGCTGAAACCCGGTCAAAAGACGTGGCTCATCCTCGACGGTTTCCACATGGGAGTCGGCGGCGACGACGGCTGGTCGGTCAACGTGCACGACGAATACACGCTCCGTCCGAGAACGTATGAATGGTCCTTCTCGCTCGATTTCCTCCAGTCGGAATAATAAACAGCTCTGTTACGGATAAAAAAAATTGCCCGCCTGCCGGATGAGAATCATTCTCTCCTTCAGACGGGTTTTCTTTGTCGCATAAATCGATTTTGTATTACGCCTCGAATCCGGTATACAGGCGCGTCAGGTCCGTGATGTAGAACGACCCGTCCGGCAGCCGCAGGACGCAGTCCGCAGGCGCTTCGATCATCTCCTCGTCCAGCGTGCGCCAGAAGAACGCCGCATCGGCGTTGTCCAGGGCAGGGGGCATCGGTTCCAGGCCGCCGGGCATGGGTTCCAGCCAGAGCTCGTTCGGGCGTGCGAACGCGACCACGCGGCGGTGTTTGACCCGCAGGACGTGCAGATAGAAGGACCGCAGGTAGATGCGTTCCGCCTCGGCCTCGTCTTCCACGCGGAGAAGTTCGCATCCGGCGGGCATCCCGTGCACGGCGTCTTCCTTCGGGATGATCGTGCGGCCCAGCCAGTCTTTCCGCAGGAGCAGCGTGCGTTCTTGGGCGCCGGGGCAGGGGACGGCGTCGGCGAACTTCGGATATCCGTTCAACGCCTGGGCGCTTCGTTTCTCCCATGTCTCGAGGAGGTGCTGTGCGGCGTGCCGGACTTCGGTGAAATAGAACGTTTCCGCCTCGGCGTCCGTCTCCGCCGCGCCGAGCTCGCGGATGAGGCGGAGCATCCGTTCCCGGGACAAACCTTCGCGCAGCGTCGCGACGCACCGGCACATGAACCGGCGGGCGGCGGGTTCGACATGCCCCGGACGTTCGATCGCGATCAGGTCCACCCACGCGAGCGCGTGCGTGCCGGGATGATAAAGGATATTGCCGAAATGCAGGTCGCCGTGATGGAATCCGGCATCGAAGAACTTGTTCAGGAACGCCGTGATGTCCGCCAGGACGCCGTCGGGATTGCCCCCGCCGTACACGATCCGTTCGTAAAAGAACTGTTCCATGGTCATGGCGCCTGCCATGGCTCGCGTGACGAGCACGTTCGTGCCGCCGAGCTTGCCCCAGCCGAGGCATTCCACAGCCGGGATCCCCGCCGCCGCCAGGTTCCGCCCGATCTCATACTCGATGCGCGCCTTGGGGTACATGCTTTTCCGGAATGCCGACCAGAGATCCGGCGAACGCTCGAATTTCAGGAAATAGTCGCCGCAATGGTATACCGCGCGCACGGGCGTGCTTTTCACGAGGTGCGGAGCGGACAGGACCAGGCCGCGGACGGCTTCCGCGGTCTTTTCGGACGGGATATGCCATTTCCAGCGTTTGGATTTGAGGAGGGCAGGGCGGAGCGGAGTCTGTTTCATCGGGGGTGCTTTCGGACGGGTTGTTTCTGTTGTTCTAAAATATAGCACCGCCCCGGAAAATATCAAGCGAAATCTGGAAAGATGCGTCCGCATTCCAACAGGACGAACGCGCCGGGCATGCCGTGCCCGGAATCGCACAGATGCAAACTGCTGCTTTTTTTTCTTAAAATTGTTTTTCCTTCCGCTTGCATTTTCGCCCGTTGCATGGTATAGTGATTGGAAACGATACGGTACCCCTTATTCGAAAGGTTTGCACCATGTTCCTCTTCGGCCCGAAACAAGACAAATACTATGACATCGCGCAGAAACTCTTCACCGTGCTGGCGGACGCCGCGCCGGACGACTGGAAACGCCGGATCCTTATGCAGCGCGACCTGATGAAGAAGGCGAAGCTCTGCAACCTCGATTCCGCGCTCGCGCTGTTCTTCAAGCGCCTGCCGGACGAGGCACGCCCGAAGATACCCGATGCCGTTTTGGAAAGGCCGTTCGCGAGCATCCGGCTGAAGAAGGCGGAAAAGGAGTTTCTCGCGGATTTCAATATCGGACCGGACGGCACGATCTGCGCGATCCAGTTCACGTTCTTCCCGAAGGACGGCGCGTTTGATGTGCTTGATGTCGATTTCTATCCTGAAATCCTCGGGCAGGGCTTCCGCGCCGGACGGCAGGAAGTGGCGTTCCGCATCTCCGAAAAGCTCGTTTCGATCCTCGGCGCGGACTGGGACCGCGAATTCCCGCCGCCGGGCGACCCGGAAAACGCTCCGTATTGCCCGGCGCTGCCGCCCGAACAGCGGGAGCTTTGGCTGAAACACGTGCTCCACGCGGAGCTCCCCGGCGACTGGGGCGAGTTCAGCAAGTTCTTTTCGGAGCTCGTGTATCATGGTTCGACCGTGTATGGATGCACCGAGGAAATGCAGCTGATCCCGATGCGCCCCGGCGATACCGCGATGTATCTGGTCGCCCGGATTCAGAACGAGGATTCGGACATCGGCGAATCGTATGTTCTGGCGTCCTCGGACAAGGCGAAGTGGAACACACTGTATTATCTTGCCGATTACGACGGCAGCGAGGCCGACTGTGTTCCGATCGGGACCGACCTCTTCGGATTCCTGCGGAAAGTGGAGAACCCGGCATTTCTGAAGTCGATGAAGAAAGATTGAATATGAAAATGCGAGGGCAGGGGGGATTATATCCCGTGGATCATTTAAGCACAAACCGCAGAGTATTCCGGGCGCTGTCGCACTGGTATCTTTGTGTCGTTCTCCTGCTGCTGATCCAACTGCTGGTCGCACTGGTCTGGTCATTCTTCGGGCCGTTGGGAAACGGATTGGAACGCTTCCTTGAGTTTGCATACACTTCTCCGGCGTTCTGGATCGGAAATACCTTTTTTGAAGACCGGATGACGTTGGGGAATGCCCCGCTCGGAATGGGGCTGCTGCTCCTGGTCGTCATCCTCTACGCCATCCTCGGCGGCGCGCTCGTCTATTCCATCTGCAAACTTTCATCCGCGCTGTCCCGCAGGAAACACGCGCTGTCGGCGTTCTGTTTTGTACTCTCTCTGCTCCTGATCTCCGCCTGCGGAAAAGGCGATTCGGAAGCACCGAAAGCATTTGACGGAAATGCAACAACTACCATCTTCCCGCTTGGAAACGGGATCGAACTCGAAATGATCCAGGTTCAGCCCGGCACGTATATGGTCGGACTGCCTCGGACGGATCCTTTGTGGCGCGTGGACATCGACCGGCGCGAGGTGACCGTGTCCGCTCCATACTGGCTGGGCAGATTCGAGGTCACGCAAGAACAGTGGGAGGCCGTCATGAACGGAGAAAAACGTCCCGACGGATTCGACCTGAACAATCCGTCTTTGTATAAAGGGAAAAAGCGTCCGGTCGATGCCGTGACCCGGAGCGACGTCAACCGTTTCATCGAAAAGATCAACGCGCTTTGCGCGGAGCGTCTGCCGGAAGGATACCGTTTCGATCTGCCGGATCCGGTCCGGTGGGAGATCGCGTGCCGTGCCGGGACGACCACCCGGATGCCGTGGGGCGACGATTTCGAGCCGGATGCGGCGAATCTGGTCCCCATGGGTGAATTCGAAAAAAGCATCGACGATCTGAGTGAGGATGCTTCCTTCATGAATGCCGCGAAAGCCCTTTTTTCCGCCGTAAAGGTGGGAACCGGTGCCAGAAACCGCCACGCATTCCACAAGACGAGCGACGTCGGGCAATATCCGTCGAACGCCTGGGGGTTCTGCGATATGATCGGGAATGTCACTGAACTGTGCAGAGAAACACATGCCTATTCCGGCGGATACGCAGGACCGGGGCAGAATGCGGCAACCGAAGTCACGGGCGAGCTGCCGCCGGGAAATGATTATTATGAAAAAGAACGAACGGATGAAACGATCACACACGGCGGCTCATGGTGGGATCCCGATTCGGTGATCAGCCCGGCGAACAGCTGCTGGCATCCGTATTACGACCACGCAGACCCGGAACCCGTCTATGATGAGGTTTCAGGTCATCATATCTCTGGCTGGAAAGAATCCCTGATCGGATTCCGTCTGGCGCTGGTGCCGACCGGAGCAAACGGCATCGAAACGGTCGAGGCGGAATATCCTGATGATCCCGCGACCGGGCAGGAAAGGCAGAACTGATCCCTCGGCCGGATGAGGCAGGGCAGGGGGTTCGTTCCTTCCCATTCGCAGTACACCGCGATGCCGCGGATGTCCCACCCCGGACGCATCGCGTCCAAAGGAATAAAACATAATACAGGGCAAGGAAACTAACCCATAATATTCCCCTTTTTTTTCGCTTTTCGCCATCGCTGGCTGTCATGACAGATTATCTTTTAATCTTCCCGCCTCTCAAAAAAATGATGTTCGCGTCTCGCGGTAATCGAAAAGAAAAGATCGTGCATCAGCACGCCTACCGATCCAAAAACAAATCATTCATCGGAGTCTTCCACTGATTCTTAAAAAACTTTATGCGGTTCGCGTCTCGCGGTAAAACAAACTATCGAACTCGTGAGACGTGTTCACCAAGGAGCGAAGCGACCCCGGACGCATCGCGTCCAAAAACAAAACAAAGGGCAGGGGAAAGTACGATCTATTCCACGACAATCTCCTGCACGCTCCACGTTTCTCCGATTCTCATCCGGGGCGATTTTTCGGCACCATGTATAACAACCCAAGGGCAGAGAGGCATAGATGTTATCCCCGTCTCAAACGGCCTGCGCGCTGCATTTATAACGTCGCATAATATATATTATGTTAAATCGGATATACCCAAAAGGCCGCATGGATGCTTTTGTATCATTCTGTATATAAGTATATTATGCGATATGAACACCGGCATTGTCAATAACTTTTCAACAACTTTTGACAACAAACAGGGATTCCGGGCACAGACCGCCAAAAAGACAGAGCAAAACAGAACATGACTATCGTGCGTGAAAAAGAATGCCGGGAAAAAAAAGTCGGAGCTTACATTTTGGACGCGATGCGTCCGGGGGTCGCTTCGCTCCTCGGTGAACTCGTTTGCACGAGTTCGATTTAATACGGACGCGAGACGCGAAATGCTGCAGAATAAGAGAAAGGATGATTCCTTGCAATTTGTTGACGCGCCCAGTGATTACTGTCCGCGAGACGCGTAATCATATGTGGTTAATGAGAATATATAACTCAATATATAACGAATGAAATATTTGAAACATGTGATTCCTTTTTGTGGCAACGTTATAAGGAAAAGATGTATAGTGTTTTTCACGCTCAAAAACGCGTTCGGCATAAGATAAACGTGTGATCATCGCGCATAAAATCTGTTCGGCGGATCATGCAAAGCCCTGCCCTTGATTCCGCTTTTCCGTTTCGTTTTGCCTTGCGATTCTTCACGGAAAAGTTCACCCAAACGGATACCCGATTTGAGATATTCCGTGTCTTTTTCTCATCCTTCCTGAAGCATTCCGGGGCAGGGAATCGGGGGACATCCATGATCTCTTTTCGTTCACTTGAGCTCAAAACATCCCCCCTACCCTATCGCGAATCGGTTTTATCATCAAAAAAACGGATTCGTACTTGATTTTTTCCCGAGACGGGATATAATACTTATAAATCATTATTTCGATGCCACGGAGAAACCATGTACAAGACCGTATTTTATGACGAAGACGAGAAGATCCGTCTGACCAGGTATTGGTCGTCCAAAGACGGGAAACTGATCCTGGATATTCACTCCGTCGGCGCGGAAGAGTATCCCGGACCGGAAGGCGATAATATACAGTTTGATGCCGGGATATGGTTCGCGTACAACGTCTTCGACCGCGACGGACGCATCAAAGTGTCCTATGTAACGGGCGAACCGGACGACCGTTATCCCGATGCGTATTGGAATGTCGATGTATCTTGTTTTTATGCTATTACGGACGAAACGGTCCTGAAAAGCGACTTCCGGGTCCTCATGGACCGGGAATTCCGGATCACGAAACGCACCATGGAAGAACTCGAACTGCGGAATCTGGATGCCCTGCACGTCTTTTACGGAAAACGCCCGAAGTTCCTGCAATCATACTGGGACGAGAAAAAGACTGTGGCAAACAGGTATTATGATGACAAACGCCTGCAGCAGTTTATCGAAATCGACCATGAAGATTTCGCCGGGCCGATCGACGTCTCCAGGCACAACTGCCGCAAAATCGAATGCGACGATACCTTCAAGTCGAAGCTCCTGAAATTCGACCGTCTGGTCTATTATATCAAAAAGGTGTTTCTCGATCAGTCCTCCCGATATTATCAACAGACCCCTGCCCCGGAAAACAAGAATTGAGAAACGCGTCAGACCATTTTTCTATTCGATGGCTGTGCGTCATCATGGGCCCGTGGCGGATCGCCTGGCTGATTCTTGCCGCCGCGCTGGCTTCGGCGTATCTCGGACCGTCGGTCGCCCCTGTCAGCGGATATGTGAATTCCTTTGTCTCTTATCTTTTCCTGTTGTGCCAGGTCATATTGATCCCTCTGTCTTTTATTGTGTTTTCTCTCTGGGTGCTTACAGGATCTGTGCCTGCTCTGCCCCGTATTGTCCTTCGCCGGACCACAGACGACATGCCGAAAGTCGCCAGAACGGTTTCCGTTTCGGCGGATTGCCTCGCAACCATGGAAAAATGCTGCGGCCGCGGGATCGCATTCTGGCAGACCATCGTTTTTCCCGTTCTGATCTCTATGGTTATTCTGATATGGGCAGGCAGGTATTACGATTGCATGAACTGGCGCGATCCGAATGATTACGGGTTCTATCTGTATCCGGTGCTGTTCGCCGCCCTCGCGATCCCGTGGCATCTGATCGACACGTGGCGGGGCGGACATTATTGTCCGTTCTGCCTGACTCCGCGCACGAAAGACAACTTCGACCTCGAGCATCACGTCTGCCTGCGTTGCCATACCAAGTTCGTCGCAGAAACCGAAACCGAACCACATTCCCCTGCCCCGGCTGAGAAACAACAAGGCTGACCCCCTGCCCTAAAAAAAAGGAACGGGCGCCCTGCCCTCGTCGGACAGGACGCCCGTATCGTATCTGTTCTTCTTGATTACTTGCTGCTCGAATACGCCCGTTACAGCATATTCAGTCCGAGGTCACCTCCTCTGCTCTGGCGCGACAGATGCCGCAGCGGTTTCGCCGTGCTCCGTCTGTGCCGGAGATGCCAGCCGAGCCTGACGGGCAGCAGATAACGCCGCACGGTACGGTCCGCCACATGAAGTTTCTGTGCGATGAGCATAGTGTTGTCCACTTTCTCGTAGTAGAACATCTTGTAGGCGGCCCAGCGTTTCGGTTCCCTGCTGGCCCAGTCCGCCAGCAGGATCATCCGCCGCAGCGTTTCGCTTCCCGGCATATCATTCTTTTTCCATGAGGCGGTGTCGCATTCCGCCTCGCGGAGGATCTGGTCCATGCCGATGCCCTGATCTGATCCGATCTCTTCCTTGTATTCACTCATGATAACGTCCGCATCTTTCTTTCGTTTTATGGATGGGGTGCATGTGCAAAAAATGTGTTGAGGAGTCTGAAGGTTTTATCGTACAAATGTACGATAGTTCGGGCGGAGAACGGTTCATGTCCGGTCCTTTCTTTTTGTGGATTGTATTTTTTTTGAGTCGAATCCGGAGCGTATGGCCCCTGCCCTCAGGCGGCCTTTCCGGATTCCAGGGTAAATATAGTCTGTGTCCCGACGAAAGTCAAGCTTGTTTTGAAACTTTATTGAAACTTTATTGAAACTAGTTTCAATAAAAACGATCAAAAAAACAGACGTCCGAACAGAAAAACACCATGCCCTGCGCGCGTGACACGAATGGAACCGCCATGCTTGCAAAACCATCGCGCGTGCATTATATTATTAGGTGGAACCGATTCAAACGAACTCAAAAGGAAAGGATCCGACCATGGCAGAATTCACCGTCAAGACCAACCGTCACTGCGAGATCATCGACATCACCGAGGACGTCAACCGTGTGCTGCCGCAGTCCATCCCGTGCGGCATGTGCCATATTTACTGCCCCCACACGACCGCCGGGATCACGATCAACGAGAACGCCGACCCGGACGTGAAGCACGACGTCCTGCAGAAACTCTCCTCGCTCATTCCGCACGACGAGGCGTATTACCAGCACTGCGAGGGCAACAGCGACGCGCACCTGAAGGCAATCCTGACCGGATTCTGCCAGACCGTGCCGTTCCGCAACGGACGCCTTGAACTCGGCACCTGGCAGGGTATCTATTTCTGCGAGTATGACGGACCGCGCACGCGCCGCGTGAAAGTCTACTTCGAGCCCGTGCAGGATTGATGAGGCGTAGCCTCAACTGCGGCAGTGCCCGGCTCGGCTACGCTCGGGCACAAAACATCACTCAGCCACAAGAAAATCCCGTGGAAAGCTTTTGAGGCTATCCACGGGATCAAATATTATGGATCAACAAATCTGAGGCGAATCACGCTTTCTTTTCGGCCGAAGCGGCGGCGTTCTGCTCGCGGATCGCGGCGCGGCGGATCTTGCCGTTGACGGTCTTCGGGAGTTCGGCGACGAACTCGATGATGCGCGGATATTTGTACGGCGCAGTGTGGGTCTTGACGTAGTTCTTGATCTCTTCCTTGAGCTCGTCGCTGCCTTCCTTGCCCTTCACGAGCACGATCGTGGCTTTCACGACCTTGCCGCGGACGGGATCCGGCACGCCGGTCACGGCGCATTCGAGGATGTACGGGAGCTCCATGAGGACGCTTTCGACCTCGAACGGGCCGACGCGGTAGCCAGACGTCTTGATGATGTCGTCGGCGCGGCCCTGATACCAGAAGTAGCCATCCTCGTCCTGCCATGCCTGGTCGCCGGTGTGGTAGTAGCCGTCGTGCCAGACTTTCCGCGTGTCCTCGGGATTCTTGACGTACTGGCAGAAGAGTCCGCACGGATGATTGCCCTGTTCGGCCTTCACGCAGATCTCGCCGGTTTCGCCGGTGCTGACCGGGTTGCCCTCGGGATCGAGCAGGACGACCTCGTACTGCGGATTCGGGCGGCCCATGGAACCGGGACGCGGCTTCATGTCGGCGAGCGTGGCGATGGTCAGTGTGGTCTCGGTCTGGCCGAACCCTTCGTACGGGAGCTGGCCGGAAACGCGCGCGAACGCCTCGCTGACCTCGGCGGGCATTGCCTCGCCTGCGGTGGTGACGTGCTCGAGCGTGGAGAAGTCGATATTGGAGAGGTCTTCTTTCACGAGGAAACGGAAGATGGTCGGCGGCGCGCAGAAGGTGGTGATGCCGTACTGCTTGAACATCGGAAGCAGGTCGGCGGCGTGGAAGCGGTCGAAGTCGAAGGTGAAGACGCCGGCCTCGCAGAGCCACTGGCCGTAGATCTTGCCCCAGAGCGCCTTGCCCCAGCCCGTGTCGGCGACCGTGAAGTGGAGACCGTCGGGATTGACCTTGTGCCAGTGGCGCGCGGTCATGATGTGTCCGAGCGGATAGGCGTGGTCGTGCTCGACCATCTTCGGGTAGCCGGTGGTGCCGGAGCTGAAGAAGACGAGCAGGGGATCGGTGGTCTTCAGGTCGGCGGAACGCTGGAAGACGGGCGGGAAGTTCGGGTACAGGGCGTCGAGGTCGAGCCAGCCGTCCTTCTGTCCGTTCACGGTGAGTTTGAGCGTCATGCCGGTCACGGCCGCGGCCTCGTCGACCTCCTTCGTGATGTTGCCGTCCGCAGAGCAGATCACATAGCGGATGTCGGCCTTCTTGAAGCGGTATTCGAAGTCGTGTGCGGTCATCTGGCAGGAGGCCGGGACGGCCACGGCGCCCATCATGTGGAGCGCGTTCAGCACGAACCAGAACTGGTAATGGCGTTTCATCACCAGCATCACGCGGTCGCCCTTGCGGATCCCGAGGGAATGCAGCAGGTTGGCGACGCGCATGGCGTTTTCGGAGATGTCGCGGAACGTGAAGTCGCGGCAGACCTTGTCCTTGGAGACCCACTTCATCGCGATCTTGTCCGGGCACTCGGCGGCGAGACGGTTCACCACATCGAACGCGAAATTGAACTTCTCCGGCACCTTGAAATGCACGGCTTTCAGCGTTCCGTCCGGGTTCCACTCCTCGTCCATGTAGTCCTGATAGAGCAGACGGCGTTTGCCGGTCGGAGGTTCCTTCACCACGGTCTGCGGCACGAACGCGAACCGGTCGGGCTTGGCGTCGTCGTACTTGCTGTGCATGACGATGGAGAGGAACTTGCAGGGCTTGCCGTTGGCGGCGAGCATGGCGTGCGCCTCGCGGCCGTCGAAATAGATGCTGTCGCCCTCGTTCAGGACCTCCTCCTTGCCGTGCAGGAAGACGCGCAGGGCGCCGGACAGGATCAGCACGAATTCCTGTCCGTTGTGCTCGGAGTACTGAAGCGGTTCGTTCTCGCCCGCGGGCGGCGCGGTGACGATGAAGGGTTCGCCGGTGCGGTCCTTCATGCGGATTGCTTGATGCAGATAGGAGAACTCGGGGCGGCGGACGAAGGGGAAGCCCTCGCCGCTGCGCGTGACGGTATACAGGGCCAGGTTCGGAGCTTCGCCGCTGATCACGGAGGAAACATCCAGACCGAAATGACCGGCCAGATTGTAGTAGAACGAGAACGGCGCCTGCTTGGCTCCGCTTTCGAACAGGGAGTATTCCTCCGGCGTGACGCCGAGGAGTTCCGCCATCTGTTCGACGGTGAAGTTTTTCTGAGCCCTGAGCTCACGGACTCTCATGGAGATTTGTTCTTTGTTTTCCATGTCTTGCGATCCTTGTTTGGGTTTGGTATTAGGATTGCTCAGGAAAAATCAGGCATCCGGATACGGGTGGGAACACGTCCGGACCACCCGTATCTTCCCTGTGCAAAGGGTTTCAACGGGCGGCCTTCGTAATAATAATGTCGATGATGGCATCGGACGCGATTCGGATGGAGGCAATACGGGTAGACGCGAACGCCGCGGCGGAGAATTCACCGTCGCGTGCCTCAAAAGCGTCTGTCCTGTGAAACATCATTTGTGTTTGCCTCGATCCGAAAAAAAAGATTGAGTACAAATATAGCTTCGATTCGCGATTTTTCAAGCGAATAGCGAAATAATCCTCCAAAATAGTTGTGCTTTCAGAATATCTGAGCATGAAAGATCCGTGATGTGTACGCTATTATGAAGTGCCGGGAGCGGAGTTTTCTGACGGCATTCGAGGGGAACAACCGATAAGTGTCTCCGTCCCCTGCCCTGTTGAAGCGATCCGGGCACAAAAAAAAGACCGCTTTCGCGAGGGAAACGGTCTTAGGGATCGTGCTTGTCAGGAGAGGATCAGAAGGGGCCGCCGAAGCTGGGGCCGCCGAAGCCCATGCCGGGGCCGCCCATGCCCGGGCCGCCGAAGCCGCCGGGAGCCATTGCCATGCCGTTGTCGAAACCGCCCATGCCGGGGCCGAAACCGCCGTCGAAGCCGCCGAACTCCATCGGAGCGGGCGGGAAATCAGGCGCCGCGCTGCGCTGCACGGTCGTGGTCTTTTCGGCTTTCCTGGCCTTGCGCTCTTCGGCGCGCTGCGCACGGCGTTCCGCGGCGCTGACGCGGGTCTTCTTCCCCTCGTCGACTTCAGCCGTCCTGGAGGAAGCGGCGTCGATCGCGGGAGGGAACATCTTCGTGAGGGAGAACAGGAGGATCGGAAGTACGGCGATGATCAGGACAAGTATGGTCGTGGCATTCAGTTTCGAACCGGTCTTCTGCGTATTGGTTATCGTCGTTTTGTTCATGGCAAGTCTCCTGATTTTCGGGGTTTGTATTTGTATCGTTTCTAAATCAATTAACGCTCCCCGGCCGATTTTATTGTGCTGAAACCGGAAAAATCAAAAGAGTTTTTTTTCTCGTGCGATTATATATGGTGAGAAAAAATTCGAAAGGATTTCATCTCCTTTTTCAAACCGCACGAACCGTTTTCCTGAAATACGATGTAACGCCAAAGTTTAAAGTAGCGCGGCATGCCATTTCTCGACTTCCGCACTTGGATCCGGGGCCTGCGTGAAGGCGGTCACAGCGGCGATGCGCCCTGCCCCGGCGGCCTTGATATCCGCAAGGTTCGAATACTTGATGCCGCCCATGACGGAGAACGGCACGTGGACGAGCGGGATCAAAGCTTTAAGCTGTTCGAGCCCGATGAACGTGCATGCGAGCTGTTTGGTCTGTGTGGGGAAGATCGGGCCGATGTTGAGGTAGGAACACCCCTCGTCCTGCGCTTGGCGTATCTCGTCGGCATTGTGCGTGGAAACGCCGATCAGGAGGTCCGGGGCGATGCGACGGGCGTCCGGGAGCGGGAGATCGTCCTGTCCCAGATGCACACCGTCTGCCTGCGAGATCAACGCGGCGTCCACACGGTCATCCACGATCAGCAGCGCGCCGCAGTCCCATGTGAGTTCGCGGACCTGCCGCAGTAGCTCCAGGAACGGGCGGTCGGGCATGGTCTTTTCGCGGATTTGCAGGATACGCGCGCCGCCCGCCAGAAGGGACGCGGCGACTTCGGCGGGCTGGCGTCCGGCGCAGAATTCGGACGTGACGACGGGATAGACGTCCGTACGCCGGAACGCCTCGATGCGCTCGTTCAATGTCGTGAAGACGCGGCGCGGCATCGGTCACTTCCCGAGACGTTTGCGGATGAGGTCCGCGGCTTTGCGACCGGAGAGCATCATGCCGCCGAAGATCGGGCCCATGCGATAGCCGCCCATGACGTTGTTCGCGCTCATGCCGCAGGCGAAGAGGCCGGGATAGTATTCGCGGGTGTTCTCGACGGTGGAGGCTTCGCCGCTGTCGACCCACATGGGCTTTTCGCCGAGGATGCCGCCTGTGCTGGTGGCGAGCTTCAGCTGGGCCTTTTCGACCGCGAGGTGCATGATCTCGCTCGGGTGTCCGGTGCCGTCCAGTACGCACTGCGAGATCACGGTCAGCGGATCCACGTGCATGCCGAGGCGCTCGACGGGCGTCCAGTTGATGACGAGGCCGCCGACCTGCTCGCCGCGGAACACGATGTCCTCGACGCTGACGGCGTTGAATATCTTCGCGCCCGCGCTGACCGCGCCGAAGATGAGTCCGCTGGCCATCTCGACGGAATCGAGGGTGTTGTAGCCCGGCGCGCCGGGGATGGGCTTGTGCCTGATGCCGAATTCGTCGAGGATCTCCAGCGAAGCATCCTGCACGACGACTTCGTTGAAGAGCATGCCGCCGCCCCACGTGCCGCCGCCGGGCGCAAGTTTGCGTTCGAAGATTGCCACACGGATGCCGGCTTTTGCGAGATAGCGCGCGGCGACGAGCGCGGACGGACCGGCGCCGACGATCGCGACGTCGACCGTGAGGTTGTCGAGGAGTTTCGCCGAGAAGTTCTCGACGATGGCGCGGGAGATGGTCGTTTCGATGATCTGGGAGGAGGGATTTGACATGTGTCAGTCCTTTCGTTTGGGTTGATGGTTTCGCAGAAAACGCGGGCGGCTTTCCATCGGAAAGGATGACGCTGTCGATTTCCTACGCCGGCATTATCCGGATCAGGTTCTTCGGGTATGATCTCAGCCGGATCAGGCATCGGAAGACGCTCGATCCAGCACCCCGTGGTGTGTAATTAACATACACCGGAAAAAAGAAAAAAGCAAGTTGGATATCGGAGGAATCCCCTCCCTCTGACAAAAAAACGGTGCGGTCGGCTGTCGAACCGGTCGCACCGATGAGGCGGGAAATGGAATGGATGCTCAGATGTCTTTTCTGACGGTCGACTTGACGCCGCACCTGTCGTGGACGCGTTTGATATAGCGGAACGCATCGTCGGCGTTGTCCGCGACGTAGAAGAGGTCCATGTCGTCTTCGTTGATCATGCGGTCGCGGAGCATGGTGTTGCGGAACCAGTCGAAGAGAGGCTGCCAGTATTCCTTTCCGACCGCCACAAGCGGGACACTGCGGACTTTGCTGGTCTGGATGAGCGTGAGGACTTCGGAGAATTCATCGAGCGTGCCGAAGCCGCCTGGATAGACCGCGATCGCGACGGAATACTTGAGGAAACAGACTTTGCGCACGAAGAAATAACGGAAATCGAGCGATTCGGTCTGATACGTATTCGGATGCTGCTCCATCGGGAGCTTGATGTTCAGCCCCACGGAATCGCCGTTCTTGTTCCACGCGCCGCGGTTGGCAGCCTCCATAATGCCGGGGCCGCCGCCGGTCAGGATGCCGTATCCGCTGTCCGTGAGGAGCTCGCCGAGGCGGACGCAGTCCTGATAGACGGGATCGTCGGGTTTCGTGCGTGCGGAACCGAAGACGGACACGAGGCGTTTGTGCTTGGCCATGGTCTCGAAGGAATCGATGAATTCCGACATGATGCGGAAGATGCGCCACGGCTCTTCGGCATTCAGGTCGACCAGATCGGAAAAACCGGCGAGGTTGGTGGGTTCAAGATCGGCCATGAAGTCACCTCAAAGCGTTTCGAGATAGTCGGCGTATTCTTCTTCCGACATGAGCTCGTCGACCTCGGTCGGGTCGATATTGTCGAGCTTGTACAGCCAGCCTTTGCCCTCGGCGTTCGAACTGATGATGCCGGGATCGTCGTCCAGCGCATGGTTGACCGCGGTAACGGTCCCGCTCACGGGAGAATAGACGTCGGAGGACGCCGATACGGATTCGATGGTCCCGACGCTGTCTCCGCAGATCAGGTCCGTTCCTTCCTTGGGAAGTTCGACGAAGGTAATGTCTCCGAGGTCCGATGCGGCATATTCGGAGATGCCGACGATGGCTTCTTCGCCATCCGTTTTGACCCATTCATGGGTTTTCGAGTAGTATTTGTCCATACCTTGGGTTCCTTCGAGAAAAGGGTTCAGTGAAATCGCATAGAGAAATTAAGCATAAAACTCTGTATTGTCAAGTTGTGTTTCGGAAAAAGTGCATTTTTTTCCTGTTTTTTTTCGCCTCGCATCGTTTCCGGGGGCGGATATCATGCCGTGATCCCGGACTCTTGCATACTCGAAGATCACAGGATGGGAAACAGCAAAACCGTGCCGAAAGTGGACCGTTTCACGGCTCTTTATCTCAGTTCCCGGAAGGCTCGGCCGGGGCGGATCCGGCGCCGTCCATGATGGCATAGAGATACAGATTCCGCAGAAGCTCATCGTAGGCGACGCACATGTCATGGAATTCGTAGTAGCGGAACGTATTGCGGAACGTCCACCATGCAACTGGCGTGCCGTTCATCATTTTCGGGGAAACGATCACACGGTTGAACAGGCCGGAATGTTTGACGTTCAGACTCTCGACGAATTCATCTTTTACTTCAGGAGAGCATTCGCATTTCATCCACACCTGTTTCTTCTCCCCGTCCTGCGTCATGAAAAGGTTGATGTCGGTTGTTTCTGTCGGAAGCGTGATGCCGAAATCGTTCAGAAGCGTCTTGATCCGCGGCGTGGAATACTCTTCTTCCGAGTACATTGACGAGGAAAATTCCTGGAACGTCGGAACAACAAGGACGCCGACAAACAGACCGAACAGGAACATGACGATCGCGATCAAAGCTTTCATGATTTCGCTCCGGAATTGCAGTTAATGTTGAATGTTATCGAAAGCCAATGCCGCCCTGACGCGGCAGACTCCATATGCCATGGCAAACAATATAACATCATATGCGCGCGTTTGCAAATATGAAATACATAAAAAAACGGTCAAATCCGCAGGGGAATGACCGTTTGAGATAACATTTGAAGACAAGCGGAGGATCAGAACCCGCCGAAGCCGCCCATGCCGCCGCC
>JBGUKB010000074.1:0-13084 GCA_045114235.1 Victivallales bacterium | reverse complement strand
AAAGCAAGCTTTATTGTATATCTTTCTCAAAAAATCAGACTATTTTACTTTAAATCCGTAAAAAACGGGAAGCGGACGAACCGCTTCCCGCAGAATTGCACAACGGAATCAGCGTCCGCCGGCACCGGGGCCGCCAGCGGGAGCACCGCCGCCGAAGCCGCCCATGCCGCCGCCGAAGCCGCCCATGCCGCCGCCGAAGCCGCCCATGGCCGGAGCGCCGCCGTTACCAGCGCCTGCGCCAGCCGGAGCGGCCGGAGCCTGTGCGAAGACCGTGATCGCGAGGGCGATCGCCGCTGCGCAACCGAGGAAATGACCGAGTTTCATTTTGTAAACTCCTTGTGATTTGTTGGCGTGAGCCTCGATCCTTACGCCACCTGGCGAGGGGATCTTGAGCTCACTTGTTTGGATTTTTCGGGATTTCAGGGTTAATATACAATCGTGCAAATGATTTTTCAATAGGAAAAGATATGTAAAATATGATAAAAGCATGTAGTATTTGTTGAGAAATGTAAAAACCTTAATCTTTGATTTTGTGTAATCTCTAAACTGCTTTTCGCCTGAAATACCGTTTTCCGCCATTGATTTTTTATCATGGACCGTAACTTTTCTTAACGTTCCGCCCGCCGTTCAGAGTCCATTCCCGCGAGGTGCGGCAACATTTCCCGCATGTCCGGCCTCTGCTGAAAAGCCGGGCGGAAAGATACAAAAATCCCGCCGTCCCCGTGGAGAGGCGGCGGGAAAGCGATGCGGTTTCGACTTGAGGCGGGGCGTGCCCGGATTACAGGCCTTCCTCCCCGTCGTCGATCGTCTCGTTGATGATGTCCATTGCCTGCGAGATGACCGCCAGCTCCTCGCGGGTGCGTGTGCTGAGGAAGCCGTTGATGAACTCGTTGAACCTGTCGACGACCTCGCCGATGAACTTCGCGCCCTTGGCGGAGAGCGAAATCCGCACGTTCCTGCGGTCGTTCGGGTCGTCGGTGCGGATGAGGTATCCGCTTTGGACGAGCTTGTCGACGAAGAGGGACGCGCCGGCGGAGGTGAGCCCGGTGACCGCCATGATGCGGCTGAGGTTGCACGGCATGGCGAACCGGACGATCATGAGCTGGTTGAACTGGCTCCGCTGGATCTCGTACGCATGCTCCTTCCAGTCCTTTTCAAGGAACTCGCGGTGCTTGCGTTCGAGCAGACGGACCATCTTCTTGAACGCCTCAAGATCCGGCGAAGTCTCAGGAAGCGGCGCCCCGGAAGCGGGGCGCTTCGCCTGTTTGACGCCGTTCTTCTTCATCACTTCATCTCCTGGTAGTCGTCGTTGATGAAGTTGCCGACTTTGTCGAGGCGTTCGACGCGGTCGGAGCGGTCCTCGTCGAGGCCGTACTGCTGGAAGAACATGTTGCCGACGCGGCTGGTCATGCCCTTGTTGACGCTCTTGACGATCTTGCCGAGGTCTTCGGAGATGCTCTCGCCGACCTGGTCGTCCGGGTTGGAGTATTCGACCTTGGCGATCACGACGAGCTGGGACTGCTTGATGGACTCGGACTCGGTGGAGACGGCGCGGCCGATGACCGGGAGGTCCTTCAGGAAGGGCAGGCCGGCGGTGCTGCGGACGGACTCGGATTTCTTGAGGCCGCCGATCACGAATTCCTCGGCCTCGGTGCCGATCTGGAAGGTCGTGCCGGTCTGGGACTTGCTCATGCGGGCGGAGCCGTCGGCGTTCCAGCCGAGCAGGGAGATGCTGTCGAGGTCGAAGGTGATCTTGGCGGCCTTGGCGGTGACGACCGGGGTGACGCGGAGGTCGAACTTGAAGCCGTCTGTGACCATCGGGTACTGGAGCCAGCCGTGGATGATGCCGGGGGCGGCGTTGGCGTTGTCCCAGTTGGTGTTGTAGTACGCGCCGTTGACGACGGTGCCGTCGGCCTTGACGTATCCGGTGAGGAACTTGGCGAGCGGGCTGGTCTTGGAGTCGTTGCCGTAGACCTTCGCGGAGACGTCGCCGTAGGTGTTCGTGCCGGTCTGGGTGTTCATGGTGCGGAGGGTGTATCCGTCGGGGCGGATGATGGCGGAGGTGCCGGCATCCTTGTAGAGTTCCTGGACCTTGGAGAGCGGCTGGATCTTCGTGATGGCCTCGCGGAGGATGGTGTCCGGGTTCGGGTCGGTGTAGGCGAACTCGCCCGTGCCCTCGGCGATGGTCTTCGCGCCGGCGGTGTAGAACGTGCGGTCATAGAAGAAGCCGGAGGCGACCTGGACGGTGGAGACGGTGCGGTTCTGCGCCACGATCTCGCCGCGGGCGAGGATCTTCGCCTTGCCGATGGAGGTCATGAAGTCGAGGTAGCGGCTGTTCCACTTCGGGTTGAAGTTCCAGTAGGAGACCTTGTTGAAGCCGGTGTCCTGGACGCTGCTGGTGAAGAACGTGCCCCAGTTGCGGCTCATCATGGCGCCGGCGGAGAAGAGGTCGACACCCTCGTTGTTCTTCCAGCTCTGGAAGTCGACGCCGATGCGGTCGTCGTTTTCGGCGTAGATCTCGATGATGCGGTAGCTGATCTTGACCTCGGGGATCGGGCGGTCGTAGCTCACGAGGAGCTTGCGCATGTCTTCCCAGGACCATTCCGGGGCGCAGATCACGAGCGCGTTCAGCTCGCCGTCGACCAGGATCGTGCTGGGGGAGATCTCGAACTGCGGATCGAGGTCGGAGGAGCCGACCTTCAGGAGCATGTCGCGGAGGTTCGCCGCCTTGCTGGCGCGGGGGAAGTAGATACGGGTTCCCGCGTCGCCGGAGTAGGTCAGGCCCTTGCGGTCGAGCGCGGCGACGATGCTGTCGATGCCGCGTCCGTCCTCGTTGTCGCTGAAACGGTATTCTTCGGCGGAGACGAGGACCACGCCGGTGCCGTCGTCGAACTTGACGGCGGTGGCCTGGGCGGGGCTGGTGCTGACGCTGCGCGCGCCGACGGCGGCTTCAAGGTAGCTGCGGACCGCGTAGGGATCGGCGTTCTTGATCGTGTAGGGCTTCGTGATGACGAAGGGGTCGGTGTTGTCGCGGATGACGGTGACTTCCTTCGTGCCGTCCTTCACGTCGATGTTCAGTTTCGCCTGGACGCTGGAGGGGCCGTAGCCGCCTGCCGGTTCGCCCTGGTCGCTCTTCGCGGAGCCGGGGATTGCCTGCGGGGTAATGGTGAGCTGGGAGGGGACTTTCGCGCCCTCGAGGATGGAGACGTTCGGCGGGGGCTGCGGGGGCTGGTCGGAGTTGCAGGAAGCCGCGAGAAGTCCGGCGGCGAAGGTCAGGATGATGTTTCTGTAGAGTTTCGTTTTCATGGATCAGGCCTCGCTTTCGGCATTCTGTTCGGATTCGGCGTTCTGTTCGGCGGCGGGCACTGCCTTGGGGGCGTTGTCGTCGGAGCTGCGGAAGGGATTTTCGATGCGGCGCTTCACGTCCTTGTTGACGCTTTCGGTCTGCGGGATGGCTTTCTTTTCATCGGGGTGGAGCAGGACGGCTTCGGCGGTCACGATCACGTAGGTGCGTTCCTTGATGCTGGTGACGGTGCTGAAGAGGTACTTGATGACGGGGATGCGGCAGAGGATCGGGAGGCCGATGGTCTGCTCGACGTCGTTTTCCTTCTCGTACACGGTGAGGACCTTTTCGCGGCCGAGGCCGAGGGTGGCGGCGCCCGCGCAGAGGACGTTGTTGCTGAGTTCGGCGCCGGTGTTGCCGCGTTCGACGACGTCCTTGAAGAACATGGAGTAGTCGAACATCACGCAGCCGTCGGTCTTTGCCATGTCCTTGTTGAGGTCGGAGGCTTCGTCCTTGACTTTATACTGTTCAGGGTAGGTCCCGGCGGGGGCGTTCTCCTGCGGGAGGCAGATGAACGGGTTGATGATCTGGACGTCGAGCGCCGGGGGATTGGAGTACTTGTTGCCGTCTTCGTCCTCGTAGTAGCTCTTGCCGACGAACGTGCGTCCGAGCACGTTCTTGGCGATGTTCTGGTATTCCGGCTCCATGGACGCGCGGTAGATGAACGGTGCCTTGTCGGCGGCGAGTTCCTGCACGTTGCGGAGCTGCGCATACTCTTCGAGCGAGCGGACCGGGGTGTTCACCATGGTCAGGGAGACGTTCGCCGTGACGGCGGCGTTGCCGGACTGCTGGAGGCAGCGGATGAAGCTCATATCGAACTGCGGCGCGGTGAAGAATCCGCCGTAGGCCCAGGTGGAGGTGGCGGCGAACGCCATGTCCTCGATGACCTGGTCGACGGCGAGGCGGCCCGCGTTGTAGCTCAGGTTGAGCAGGTTCACGCCGGGGCCGTTCTTCCACGCCAGGTAGTCGAATCCCCAGTCCTTGAGGTCGCTGTCGCGGAGTTCGTAGTAGTTCAGGCGGAGCGCGACCTGGGGCAGGGGTCGGTCAAGCTCGGTTTCGATGAAGTCGAGCGTGCCGCGGGCGGATTCGGTCTGGTCGCGCCAGAAGATCGTGTTGGTCTCCTCGTTCACGTAGGACTTGCCGACGGACGAACCGAGCGTCTTGTCGATCAGGTCGGTGAATTCCTGCGCGGCGCGGTATTTCGGCGTATAGGCGATGCGCGCCACGCCGGTGCCCTGGATGCCTTTCTGGCCGGGGTGGTCGAGCGCGGCGACGATCTGGTCGACGTAGGGCAGGAACTCCTTGCCCGTGGAGACGAGGATCGCGTCCTTGGCGTCCGGCGCGATCGCCGTGACGCGGCGGATCGTGGAGCTGCGGTTGTAGCGCTGGATGGCGGAGTTCACGAACGGAAGGACGGCCTCGGAGGTCACGTTCTTGAGCTCGTACACGCGGCTGTCGAAGCGGACATGCGCATCGTCCTGCTTCAGGTGAATGGTTCTGGCAGACGCGTCATCCTGGGACGCTTCGTCCGCGGCGAGGGAGACGAGACAGAGCGTCCCGGCGGCCAGGCAGAGAAGAATTCTTGCGGTCTTGTTCATGTGTTTTCTTGGTTAGGGGTGGGGGATATGTGTGTGGGTTCTAGCAAACGATAATAAAAGGGCGTTCCGGAACGTGAAGCTCCGTTTCGTTGTGGGGATGATGTCCCGGGAGCGCGGTCCGCCGGGGGATCAGAGGAAATTGAAGCCGACGACGATCACTTCGCCCTTGGTGTCGTGTCCGGCGAGGACGCGGAACAACGCTTCGCTGTAGTATTCCTTGTCCTGCTTGTTCTTGAGCACGAAACGGACTTTCCAGATGTACGGGGTGATCGCGACATGTTCGAGCGCGGTCACGTAGCTGAATGAGACGGGTTCGCCGAGGGTTTCGGTGATGACCTTGCGAGAGAGTTCGAACTTGTCCTTGCCGAACTCCTCCTTCATTTCGGACGAGAGCATGCCGATGAAGCCCGACGCGTCGTTCTTCAGGAATGCTTCCAGCAGCTTGCGGGAGTATTCGCGTTCCTCGGTCTGCTCCTTGCTGAGCTCAGCGTCGGCGGGCGTGGGCGGGAGTTCGCGGATGGTCGTGCAGGCGGAGACTGCTCCGGCGAGGAGGACGGCGGCGAGAACGGGGAGGCGGGAGAAAATGGTCATGGCGTGGTCTCTTTCTGGAAAGTGTCTTTTGTGAAAAATAGTTTTGTCTAAAAGATAATATACATGAAAACTGTTTAAATGCAAACATAAAACAGTGAAAAAACGCGAAAAAGAGTAAAAAAGGAGGGCAAGACCTCCACTGCAGTAGTGCCGGGTTAACGCTCCGGCACGGGGAGATGGAAATGCTGTGAGGAGAAGCCGAGGAATGAAATCAGTCTTCCGCGCTATCGCCGGAAGGATCGTCGGAGAGGGAAGCGCCGTCCGCACGGTCCGAGGCGTCGCGGGCGTCGATCACAAGCACGCATTCGCCTTTCCAGTTGACCTTCTTCGCCTGTTCGGCGAGCTGCGCCGCCGGGCCGCGGAGTATTTGTTCGTGGATCTTGGTCGCCTCGCGGACGAGCGCGAGCGGGGTGTCCGGTCCGACGATTTCGCTGACCTCGGCGAGGAGCTTCGCGATGCGGAACGGCGATTCGAAGACGACCGCGGTGCGCTTGTCGGCGGCGATGCGTTCAAGTTCGGCGCGGCGGCGTCCGCTCTTGACGGGGACGAATCCGTGGAACGTGAAATGGTCGGAGGGGAGAGCGCTGGCGGAGACCGCGAAGGTCAGGGCGGAGACGCCGGGGATGATGACCGGTTCGATGCCCGCTTCGACTGCTGCGCGGATGAGCATGAATCCGGGGTCTGCGATGCACGGGGTGCCGGCGTCGCTCACGAGCGCGGCGGTCAGGCCGTTCTGAATGCGCTGGATGAGGGCGGGCGTCCGTGCGTGCTCGTTGAAGATGTGGTAGGATTCCAGCGGCTTTTTGATGTCGAAATGCTGGAGCAGGATGGCCGTGCGGCGGGTGTCCTCGGCGAGGATGAGGTCGGCTTCTTTCAGGACACGCAGTGCGCGCAGCGTGATGTCCTCGAGGTTGCCGATGGGCGTGGCGACGATATAGAGCGTGCCGGAGGGACGGTCGGCCATGGGGATGGGAAGCGCCGCCGCTCAGCGGTGCTCGAAGAACTCGGATTTTTTCTGTTCGAGGAGAAGGCCGACGCGGTCGAGGTCGATGGGCGTGTAGCCATTTTCCTCAAGGAAGGCGCAGAATTCGAGCCAGTCCGTGTGGTTCCATTCGCCATTATGACGAGTAACGAAATCTTGTGCGAGGCTGGTTTTCGCGAGTCTCGCCAAATTTTTTTCGGCAATGGATGAAGATGACATTAGACTTACACCTCTTGGTTTTTACAAAACGGAGTAATAATATACACCTGAAATCGAAAAAAGCAAGAAAAAAGGAAGTTTTTTCGGAAAAAAAGTTTTTGTGCTACAGTCGTTTCGCGCGGAAAATATCTTATTGTTTCAGAGATTTCCTCTCTTTTTTCGGGCTTGTTTTCAGGGGGCGGAAAAGGATCGTTTCCGCGCGTCAGCGGACCTTGACGCCGAGCCGCGCCAGGACATCGCCGCAGAGATGCAGCGAGCCGCAGAGGACGGCCGGACGCGCCGGGTCGAGCGATTCGAGCACACGGTCCAAGGCGGAATCGGAAGCCGGAATGCCCGGCGCGATGCGCGCAAGTTCGGATTCGAGCTCGGCGGCGGACTTGCTGGGACGGGCGGATTCCGGCTGAACGAATATGAACTCAAGAGCAAGCGGCGCGAGCACGCGGAGACTGTCGATCGTGTCCTTGTCGGAGAACGCGCCGAAAATAAAGCGGAACTTCTGTCCGGGGAAGACTTCGTGGAGGGTTTTCGCGAGCACGCCGATGCCTTCGGGATTGTGCGCGCCGTCCAGCACGAGCCCGAACTCGGGATACAGATCGAACCGTCCCTGCCAGACCGTCCGTCGTAGGCCGTCGATCGCCGCCGCGAAGTCGAATCCGGCAAGGTCGGCCAGGTAGCGCAGGACGGTGAACGCGAGCGCGGCGTTTCTGCGCTGATGAGGCCCTGCCAGCCTGAGCGTGAGCGGGACGTCGTCGAACGTGAAACGCTGTTCCACGGCGCGGCCTCCGTCGAGCAGGCGCACGCAGCCGGGCGCGGAGGGCTCGGGCGGGATGCGGAACGGCGCGTCGAGTTCGGCGGCGCGGAATCCGATCACGTTTCGGGCGGGGACCGGGGTGCCGGAGGAACAGTACACGGGGACGCCGGGCTTGATGATGCCCGCCTTCTCGCCCGCGATCTTCTGAATGGTGTCGCCGAGATACTGCGCGTGCTCCATGGAGATGCCGGTGATGACGGAGACGAGCGGCGTGACGATGTTCGTGGCGTCCAGCCTGCCGCCCATGCCGACCTCCCACACCACATAATCGCAATGCGCTCGTGCGAAAAGCAGCGCGGCAACAAGCGTCGTGACCTCGAAATAAGTCGGCTTCATGCCGTCCCGTTCCAGCTTCGCGACGGCGGGCAGCACGGCGTCCTGAACGGCACAGAGGTCGTCCTCCGTGACCGGACGCCCGTCGATGCGGAAGCGTTCGCACGGAGAAACGAGGTGCGGCGAGGAGTAGAAGCCGGTGCGGAAGCCCGCGGCGCGGAGTCCGGATTCGATCATGGCGCAGACGGAGCCCTTGCCGTTGCTGCCTGCCACGTGGATGAACTTCAGGTCGCGTTCGGGCGACCCGGCGGCGAGGAAGAGGGCGCGCGTCTGGTCGAGGCCGAGCTTGATGCCGAAAAACTCAAGCGAGGCCAGCCAGTCGAGGAATTGACGGTTCGTCATAGAGGAAGAGCAGATGCCGGTGAGGAGAACTTTGCCTCGCGGTTACTTCAGGATGGGCGACCAGTTGGACTGGCCGACCTTGCCGGAACCGGAAACGAGCTTGCGTTTCGCGCCGAGCCGGGTGTCGATCACGTAGATCGCGCCGTTCACGGTCAGCGTGACGTGGCGGTTGTCGGGAGCCCAGGACGGATCTTCGCCGGGGAACGTGTTGTTGCCCTCGACGCCGATCTCCTCCATGACGCCGGACTTGCCGTCCGCGCTGAGTTTCGCCACGCGGAGCTCGTAGTTGCGGTTGATCTTGGCGCAGTAGGCGAGCTTGTTGTCCGAGGACCAGGACGGCGCGACGCGTTCGCTGCCGACGAGGCCGGAGATCTCCGTGGCGCCGCCGCCCGCGAACGGGTCGATCACGCAGAGCACGGGACGGCCGTTCTTCGCGTCGGAGACGAAGCAGAGCTTCTTTCCGTCCGGGCTCCAGCGCGGGCTGGCTTCGACCGCCTTGCCGCTGGAGAGCTGTTTCAGCGTGCCGCCCTCGGTCGGGCGCGTGTAGAGGTCGACCTTGTTGTTGCGCGAAAGGATCATGGCGAGGGTCTTTCCGTTGGGCGAAAGCGAGCCGCCGGCATTGATGCCGCCGTACTGGGTGAGCCTGCGGGAAAGCCCGGTCTCCATGTTGTACTGCACGAGGTTCGTATAGCTGGGGCCGTAGAAGCTGAAGACGAAGCTCTTTCCGTCGGGGGCCCAGACGGGTTCGACGCAGAGGGTGTTGTGCTTCGTAAGCTGCTTGATGTTCGTGCCGTCGAAGTCGCAGATGAAGATCTCGCGGTTCTTGGACGAGGTGGCGGCGGAGAACACGATCTTCGAGCGGCAGATGCCCTGGATGCCGAAGACCTTGTTCAGGACCGTGTCGACCGCGGTGTGCGCGGCCGCGTCCACATCCTTGCTGTCCGTGATGCGGAACGAGTGCATCGCGATGCCCGCGCCGTTCGCGACCGTGACCGTGAAGTCCTCCAGAGTGCCCTTCGCCGAGACATGGTAGGCGGCGGTGCCGGAACTCAGGACCGTGAACCAGCCGCAGTACTTGAAGTCGGAAAGGATCTTCGCGGACAGCGACAGGTCGGAGAGTCCGCCCGTGAAAACGAGCGTCGGATTGGCATTCTTGGCGTCGGCCGTAACCACGATTCCGCCGCTCTGCGCGAAGGCGGGAAGGGCGGCGGCGAGGAGGACCGCCGCCGTCAGAAGGAACATAATCTTTCTCATAGGGACTTCACGATTCCGGTGTTAGAGGGTGTCTTCTTCTTCCGCAAGCTCGGCTTCGGTTTCGGCCTGCGGCTTCTCGTCGGTTTCGGCCTGCGGCTTCTCGTCGGCTTTCTGCTCCTGGGCCGCCGGTCTGGAGTTCGGGCCGGGCATGGCGCCCATTCCGCCGGGAGCCGGGGGCATTCCGCCCATTCCCATTCCGCCGGCGGGGGGCATTCCGCCGGGGACAGGTCCGGGGATCGTGCCGGGGACGGTCCTGGGAACCGTGCCGGGGCGCGTGCCGGGACGTGTGCCGGGCATTCCGGGGCCCATTCCGCCGGGGATCGTGCCGGGACGCGTGCCGGGCATTCCGGGACCCATCATGCCGCCGCCCATGCCGGGGATCATGCCGGGAGTCCAGCCGCGGCGCGGGACCGTGGGACGGATGACCGGGAACCTGGGCTGGTTGCGGTCGGGCGCGGATTCCTCGGCGGGCTTGGCCGTCGAGGCCGCTGCTTCCGTCCCGTCTTCGTTCTGGATGTATCTCGGGATGTATTTCAGGAGGGATTCATACTTCTTTGCGAAGTTCTCGTTCGCGGAGAAAACGTCGGCGATGCCGTTCTTGCAGATGGCGGTAAGCTCGCGGACCGCGGGCTCGTAGCCGTTCGCCGCCGCTTCGTGGAGCATGACCAGGGCGACCATTTCGTCCTTTTCGACCTTGAAGTCATCGTTGCCCTTCATGAAGATTCTGGAAAGCGCCATGGCGGCGAGGGGGCTGGTCTGGATGGAGCGGAACGCCGGATCTAGGCTGGTCGGGTCGTACTCTTCGCCCTCGACCTTTTCGAGTTCTTCGAGGTAGGCGTTGAAATAGCTCGGATATTTGAGCTTGTAGTCGTGCTGGACGAGCAGGTCGGTGTACTTCTGCGCGAGTTCGGGCACGGGCTCCGGCACGCCGTAGCGGGCGCCGCCGCGGGTGTAGAGCTTGACCAGCAGGTCCATGGAGGTCACGTGGCCTTTGTCGGCGGCCGCGATCATGTATTCGAGGGACTTCTTGAAGTCGCGGCTCTTGTTTTCCGCGCCGCCGGAACGGTAGCAGACGGAGAGCGTGTAGAGCCAGTCGGGGTCTTCGGGGTGCGGATCGAGCTCGAGCGCCCAGATCATGCGGGCGTATTCGCGGCTGCCCGCCTCGCGGAAATAATCCTCGACGGCGAGGAAGTATCCGGCGTTGGACGCCATGTGGAGGCGTTCGAAGTAGTCGGCCTGCGCGCGTTTGTCGTACTGTTTCATGCGCACTTTGCCGTCCTTGAATTCCTTCGCCTTCAGGTAGATGTCCTCGGCGGACCAGCTCATCTGGACGTTTCTGCGGATCACGTTGCGCGCGCCGTTGAGGTCGTTCGCGAGGACGTTGAACTTGAAGAGGTCGTAGGGATCGTTTTTCTTCTCGACGTAGCGGAGCATGCGCTTCGCGGCGGTCTCGCGCGTTTCGGCGGAAGCGAGCGCGAGGTCGTAGTATGCGTAGCCTTTTTCCTCGTCGGCGGGGATGAAGTTCTTGCCGAAGGTGTAGATGTCGCCGAGGTCGATGGCGGCTTTCAGGTCGCCGTAGCGGACCGCGAGCTCGTAGATCTCGAGGGATTTCTGGACTTCCTTGGGGAAGATGTTGCCGGAGAAGGTGTTGCTGGCCAGGAAGTAGGCTGCTACGGGGTCGCCTGCGCGCGCCTTGCGCTCCAGGAACTTCGAGAAGTCGTCGACCTTGTTGGCCGCGCGGAGCATGCCGATGATCTCGGGGATGCGCTTTTCGTCCTTCGTGAAGACGTCGAAGAACTCGAACATCGCGGCGTCCGGGTTGGCCTTGAGCCCGATGGAGTCGATGCCCTTCATGAAAATGCGGGCGAGGGCGAGGCGTGCCTTTTCGTTCTGGACGGAGGCGAACAGGTAGTAGCGGAACGCCAGGTCGAGGTTGGGCTGGACGCCCTTGCCGTTTTCGTAGCACTCGCCGATGAGGGAGTGGACCTCGAAATACTGTTCGGCGGTGAAATTCCTGGACGGCTGGAGCTTGGCGAGTTCAAGCAGATACTCGAACGCGGTCTTCTGGCCGGAGTAGAGCGAGCTCATTCCCGAGAGACGGGAAACGGCGAACTGATACCGTGCGGCGACGCTGCCGAGCTCGGCGGCGCGGTTGAGGTAGCGCTGGGCGGCGCGGTCGTTTTCGTCCTTGCGGGAATAGAGCTGGCCGCTCTGTGCGAGTTCGTACAGGCGGAACGCGGCGTCGGCGCTGCCTCTGGCTTCCTGCGCGATGAGGGCGGCGTGTTCGGGCCGCTGGGCGTAAAGCGCGGGCGCGAGCAGCGCGGCGCAGCAGATGGCGGAGATAGTCTTCTTGTTCATGGTCACACCTCGCGAAGTTAAGCGTTTACTTGGAGACCTTTGGATTTGAGGTAGGCTTTCAGCTCGCCGATGTCGATCATGTGGAAATGAAAGACGGAAGCGGCGAGGAGGATGGAGGCGCCCGCCTCGGCTGCCTCGTAGAAATGCTCCATCGTCCCCGCTCCGCCGGAAGCCACGATGGCGGCCCGGCAGTTTTGGGCGAGGGTGCGGATGAGCGGGAGATCGTAGCCGGTGCGCGCGCCATCCCCGGCCTTGCTGGTCGGGAGGATGACGTTGACGCCGGTGTCGTCGACGAACTTGGCGAATTCGAGCGCGTCGGTTCCGGTGGCGGTGCGTCCGCCGTTGATGTAGACCTCGTAGCCGGAGGGCATGGACTTGTTCGCGTCGACGTCGATGGCCGCGGTGATGCGGTCCGCGCCGAACTCCTTGACCAGGCTGGCGAGGAGCTTGCGGTTCTTGTAGGCGGCGGAGCTGATGGAGATGCAGTCCGCGCCCGCGGAGAGCACGGCCTCCGCGCTCTTCTCGTCGCTGATGCCGCCGCCCACGGTGAACGGGACGGTCGCGGCCGCGGCGACGGATTTGACGACGTCGAGGAGCGTGCCGCGGTTTTCGACCGTGGCGTTGATGTCGAGCAGGGCGAGCTGGTCGGCTCCGGCGGCGCAGTAGGCTTCCGCGCAGGCGACGGGGTCGCCGGCGTCGGCGATATCGATGAAATGGACGCCCTTCACGACGCGTCCGTTCTGCATGTCCAGGCAAGGCATGATTTGAACTTTGTTCATAGGAACTCCTGAAGAAAAGTTGCGGTTGATACGTTTTCTACTATATAATAAAGCCGGAATGAGGTTAATTCAAGCGCAAAAAGCCAAAAACGGCGTTTTTTTTCGAAAAAAAACGGGGTCGTTTCAGAAAATAAAGCGTTTTGATAAAAAATACCCGCGAAAACGGGAGAAATCATTTTCGCGGGTACAAGGAGAAAAGGCAGTGTCTGATATGGACCGGGTCAGCGCCGTATCGTGGAGGATTTCGTCGCGGACACCGGACGGCTGGCAACGGTCGTCCCGGTCTTCTTCGCTGTTTCCTTCACCTGCTGCGCCTTGAGCTGGCGGTCGCGCTCCTCGCGTCTGGCCTGGACGAGCGCGTCCTCGCGGACTTTGCGTTCATGCAGTGCCTTCTGCGCGGCGGAACGTTCCGCGAGCCATTCCTCTCTGGTGAGCTGCGGCTGGACGTACATGTATTTGAGCGTGCGTTCGGCG
>JBGUKB010000073.1:0-48746 GCA_045114235.1 Victivallales bacterium | reverse complement strand
CATGTGCGTGCCGCCCTCGCCGGTGCAGATGTTGTTCGCGTAGCTGAAGATGTTCTCCTGGAACTCGGCGTTGTACTGCATGGCGATCTCGACGTCGATGCCGTTGCGCTCCTTGTGCATGTAGATCACGTCCTGATGCACCAGCTCCTTGTTCTGGTTCAGCATCTGCACGAACTCGATGATGCCGCCTTCGTAGTGGAACGTCTCGGAGCGGACCGGGTTTTCGCGTTCGTCGGTCAAATCAATGCGGATGCCGCGGTTCAGGAACGCGAGTTCGCGGAGGCGTTTCGCGAGGATGTTCCAGACGTATTCCGTAGTCTCGGTGAAGATGGTCGGGTCGGGCTGGAACGTCACGGTCGTGCCGCGGTCGGACACCGGATGCAGCGGATGCAGCTTCACGGCAGTGTTGCCGCGTTCGAACCGGATCTCGTACGCCATGCCGTCGCGGTGGATCTCGACGGTCATCCAGGTGGAAAGGGCGTTCACGCAGGAGACGCCGACGCCGTGGAGGCCGCCGGACACCTTGTAGGCGTTGTGGTCGAACTTGCCGCCGGCGTGCAGGACGGTCATCACGACTTCGACCGCCGGGATGCCGAGTTCCTTGTGGATGTCGACCGGGATGCCGCGTCCGTCGTCGCTGACGCGGATGCAGTTGTCCGGGAGGATGGTCACGGAGACCTTCGAGGCGAATCCGGCGAGCGCTTCGTCGATACTGTTGTCGACGACTTCATACACCAGGTGGTGCAGGCCGCGCTGGGACGTGTCGCCGATGTACATGCTGGGACGCTTGCGGACGGCTTCCAGGCCGTCGAGAACCGTGATCTCGTCCGCGGTATAGTCGTCCGGGTTGCGGTCCTCGGACTGCGACGTAAACGTGCTGTCCACGCTGGACTCGTTGTTGACGGAGCGGGGCGGCTCCGGCTTCCGGACCTCAGCGGGTTTCGCGGCGGCTGCGGATGCGGCTTCCGGCACGGCGGACGCGGTGGTTTCCACGGGATTTTCCGCAGGGGTTTCGGGGGTGTTTGCCTGGGAGGTGAATTCGTCTTCGGACATTGGATTCTCCATGAGTTGCGGCCGGGCAAGCCGGACGCGGGTTCATTGCTTTGATAAGTTTCCAATATAATATACATCCCATTGCATTATTTTCAAGCGCGTACGCGTATACGCGCGAAGAAAAAACGCATTTTTTTCGAAAAAAAGAAAAAATGGAGACGCCATCTGGTGGATAAAAAGGAACATTATGATTAAACATAATCATATCTGTTTTTTCTTTGCCCGACAGAGCAGAACGCCCTTTTTTTGTCAAAAGATGGCACGAAAAACGCGGGCCCGGCAACGAAACCGGGTCCGCGGAGAGAAATCAGCGTAAAGCGCTGTGACGCTTACTCTTTCTTCTTCCAGTCGAGCGCGCCGGTGGGGCATTCCTTCACGCATGCGCCGCAGTCGACGCAGTAGTCCGGGAGGCCCTGTCCGAAGGTCGTGTCGACCATGGTGTGGAAGCCGCGTTTCATCATACCGAGAAGGGACTTGTTGATGACTTCGGAGCAGACTTTCACGCAGGTGCCGCAGCGGATGCACTTCTGCTTGTCGTGGATGATGTATTTGTGGCGGACGTCGACGGCGGAAATGGGCTTCGCGCCCTTGTAGGCGTCGGGGTTCACGCCGTAGGCGGTGGAGTGCTTCTTCAGCAGGCAGTCGTGCTTGCCGGTGCAGCTGCATTCGATGCAGCGGTCGGCTTCGCCGGAGACCTGCGCCTGCGTGAACGTCGGATACAGCTCGTGGAACGTGGTCTTGCGTTCCTCCAGCGGGATGTATTCGGGCTGGATGCGTTCGGCGTCGGAGACCTGGCGGATGTAGACGAGGTCTTCCTTCGCGAGGGAACGCCAGTGGCCGCGGGAAACATTGAATTCGAACGGCGCCTTGTGCGGGATGCCGTTCAGGAAGTCGACGACGGAGAGCGCGGCCTTGCGGCCTGCGGCGAGGGCTTCCACGACGGTGGCGGGACCGGACACGCAGTCGCCCGCGGCGAAGACTTTCTTCCTGCCGGAGCAAGTGAAATCGTCGGCGGATATCTCGAAGCCGCGCTTGGAGGCAGCGAAGCCTTCGGGCACGACGGTGCGCTGGCCGATGGCGGAGATCACGGTGTCGGCCTGGAGCTTGAACTCGGAGCCGGGGATCAGGACCGGGGAACGGCGTCCGGAAGCGTCGGGCTCGCCGAGCTGCATGCGGGCGCAGGAGAGCGCGAGGGAGCCGTCGGCGTTCTTCGTGAGGGCGGCGGGCGCAGTGAGGAATTCGAACTTGACGCCTTCCTCCATCGCCTCGTCGACTTCGACGGCCTGCGCGGGCATTTCGTTGCGCGTGCGGCGGTACACGATGGTCACGTCGCCGCCGAGGCGGAGCGCGGTGCGTGCGCAGTCGATGGCGGTATTGCCGCCGCCGACCACGATGGTGCGACCGGGGTTCGGGCAGTCCTTCCAGTTCTTTCCGGCGATGTCGCCGAGCCACTGGATGCCCTTCTGCGCGGCTTCCTCGCCGTCGATGCGCATGGAGCTGGAGGCCCAAGAGCCGATCGCCAGGATCACGGCGTCGAAATCCTGTTCGAGCTGTTCGATCGTGAAATCCTTGCCGAGCGTCTGGCCGGTGCGGATCTCAATGCCGCCCATCTTGCCGAAGTGCGCGAGTTCCTTGCGGAGCGTGTCTTTCGGCAGGCGGAATTCCGGGATGCCGTAGCGGAGCATGCCGCCGGCCTCAGGCATCTGTTCGAAGAGGAACGAGGAGACGCCCTGAAGACGGAGGTAGTACGCGGCGGAGAGGCCCGCGGGGCCCGCGCCGACGATGGCGACGCGCTTGCCGTTGAGGGCAGGCAGGTCTTCCATGTAGGTGTCGTAGTACATGTCGGCGGAAAGGCGCTTCACGTCGTTGATGGAGACGGGCTTGCCTCCGATGTTGCGGCGGCAGTCGCGTTCGCAGAAACGGGGGCAGACGCGGCCGACGGACATCGGCAGCGGGATGCGCTGCTTGATGATCTCAAGCGCCTTTTTGAAGTCGCCGTTGCGGCCGGCGCGGACGTATTCCTCGACGGTGGCGTGGGCGGGGCAGGCGAGCGTGCAGGGCGCTTCGCAGTCGCCGGTGTGCTCGGAGACGAGCAGGGAAAGGGCGGTGCGGCGCATATCTTTCACCTCGTCGGAGGAGGCGTCGATCTCCTGTCCGGGGGCCGGGCAGGCGGAGCAGGAGGGAAGGAACTTCCCGGTCTTGCAGTCCTTGACGACGCAGACGAAGCAGCTGGTGGTCTTGGAGATTTTCTGGTTGTAGCAGAGCGTGGGGATCTCCACGCCGATGCGGGCGGCGGCCTGAAGGATGGTCTCGCCCGGCTGAGCGGCGACCTCGCGGCCGTCGATTTTGAAGATGATATCAGACATGGGTTTTACCTCAGGCATTGGCGGATTGTTTGCGGACGCGGGAGACGGCCTTCTTCGGGCAGACTTCGATGCAGGAGTTGCACTTGGTGCACTTGGTGTTGTCGACCGAGAAGTTGTTCGCCGGGTCGATCGCGCCGACCGGGCAGGTCTTCACGCAGAGCTTGCACTTGATGCACTTGGCCGGGTCGATGGCGACGTCGACGAGCGCGGGGCAGGCGAGCGCTTCGCAGACGTGGTCCTGAACGTGCGCGAGGTATTCGTTCTTGAAGTAGCGCAGGGTGGAGAGCGCGGGATTCGGGGCCGTCTGGCCGAGGCCGCAGAGCGCGCCCTTCTTGATCTTCGGCGCGATGTCCTCCAGGAACGCGATGTCGTCCATGGAGCCCTTGCCGGAGGTGATGCGCTCGAGCGCTTCGTACATGCGTGTGGTGCCGACGCGGCAGAACGTGCACTTGCCGCAGGATTCGCGGCGGGTGAAGTTCAGGAAGTAGCGCGCGGTCTCGACCATGCAGCGGTTGTTGCCGATCACGATGAGGCCGCCGGAGCCCATGATCGCGCCGAGCTTGCCGAGGGAGTCGTAGTCGATCTTCACGCCGAATTCGGAGGCCGGGATGCAGCCGCCGGAGGGGCCGCCGGTCTGGACTGCCTTCACGGTGCCGGGTTCGGCTCCGCCGATGTCGTACACGATCTCGCCGAGCGTGATGCCCATGGGGACCTCGACGAGGCCCGGGGTCTTCACGTCGCCGGCGAGGGCGAAGATCTTGGTGCCCTTGCTCTTCTCCGTGCCGATGGCGGCGTAGGCGTCCGCGCCGATCTGGAAGATGATCGGGATGTTCGCGAACGTCTCGACGTTGTTGATGGCGGTCGGGAGGGTGTTCCAGCCGCTGTCCGTGGGGAACGGCGGGCGGAAACGCGGGGTGCCGCGCTTGCCTTCGAGCGAGTGGATCATGGCGGTCTCTTCACCGCAGACGAACGCGCCGGCGCCTTCCTTGATGGTGATCTCAAGCGGGGCTTCGCGGCCCGGGAGCTTGTTGAGGCCGGCCTTTTTCATCTCGTCGATCGCGATCGTGAGGTGCTTGATGGCGAGCGGATATTCCGCGCGGCAGTAGATGAAAAGGCGGGTCGCGCCGGTGGCGTACGCGCCGATGAGCATGCCTTCGAGGACCTGGTAGGGGACGCTTTCCATCATGGAGCGGTCCATGAACGCGCCCGGGTCGCCTTCGTCGGCGTTGCAGATCTGGACTTTGTCCGGGACCTTCTTCGCCGCGAGGAAGCTCCACTTCATGCCGGTGGGGAAGCCCGCGCCGCCGCGTCCGCGGAGGCCGGACGCCTTGACCGCGTCGACGACCTGTTCGGGCGTCATGGCAAAGACTTTTTCAAGGGCGGAGAACCCGCCGTTGGCCTTGTATTCGTCGAGAGAGACGGGGTTGATGTGCCCGGCGAGACGGGTCACGAGGAGTTTTTCGAGCTTGGAGCGTTTCTCCGGGAAGACGAACCGGCCTTCTTCGCTCTGCGCGAGGATGGCGGCCGCGGCTTCGTCGGTGCCTTTCACGCGGCCGTAGAAGATGCTGGAGCCGTCGGTGAGTTCGAGTTCGACGATCGGTTCGGCGTAGCAATGGCCCATGCAGCCGGTTTCGCTGACGGGGATGTTGCCGGCCTGCTTGCGGATGGCCTCGAGTACGGCGCCCGCTCCGGCTGCCAGACCGCAGGAGGCGGTCCCGACTTTGATGCGTTTGATGTCTGCCATGGCGGATCAGCCTTTCGCTTTGTACTCGTTGAGGATCTTCGTCAGGCTTTTGCGGTCGAGCTTGCCGTAGACGCGTCCGTTGATGGAGAGGACGGGGGCGAGGGAGCAGCAGCCGAGGCACGCGACGGTCTCGATGGAGAAGAGGCCGTCTTCGGTGGTCTCGCCGTCGTTGATGCCGAGTTCGGCGGAGACCCAGGCGCGGATCTGCGTGGAGCCCTTGATATGGCAGGCGGTGCCGTCGCAGACGCTGAGTTTGTACTTGCCGGGCTTGGTGCGTTTGAACTGGGCGTAGAATGTGAGGACGCCCTCGACTTCAGCGGCCGGGATGCCGAAATGCTCGGCGGCCGCCAGGATGCCGTCGTTCGAGACGTATCCTTCGCGGGTCTGGATGAGCTGGAGCCCCTTGATCAGGTTGCCCTTGTCGGGCTCCACTTCTCCGAGGTAGGAAAAAGCACTGTTCATGATTTCCCCTGTGGGTGTGTTGATGGGTGGGTAGAATGTGCAGGTTGTTTGCTTTATGCGCAAACTATAATATAGCACGTTTTTCTAAATAAACAAGCCGGAAAGATAATTCTGAGGTCTTTATCTTTCCAAAAAATGGGGATTGCTCGGTCCCGCAGGAGGAACGTTCTCCGATTCTTCCTCTTCGGCGGCGGAAGGATCCCGCCAGAAGGGATCGTACAGAGAATCGTCAGGCGACAGGTAGCCGACACGTGTTTTCCAGCCGGACGAATCCGCCGGACGCGGCGTGAAATCCGTCCGGGCGGCGGCATGGCCGTCCGCGAAAGCCGCGATGCACGCTTTGGAATGCCGGAAGTCGGCGTAACCGCCCTTGTTCGAGGACGGGTTATATAAAAAGGCGGTCGGGGCGGGGCGTCCGTCGGTCCCCGAAAGGAAACATGCAGAGTCGGCGAGCAGCACCAGGCGCGACGGCGTCTTCACGGCCTGGATGCGGCAGGGACGGTAGTTCGGCGGCTGCGCGGACGGATCGCTGAAGGACAGCAGGTAGTTCATGCCGTAACCGGCGTAACGCGCGGTCCAGGCGAGATTGGAGTAAAGGGCGGTCTTCGCGGCGGGACACTCGAAAACGCGGCCCTTGGCAGCACTGGAATCCGGCACGAGGCGCGAAAGGATGCCCGGCCCGCGATGGTCGGCGGAGGATTCCCAGCTCGCAAACGAGGAATCCCAGGCGGGGCAGAAAACCCCTCCGCTCGCATCGACATAAAGAAGGTGCATCAGCGTGACTTCGCGGATGTTGCCGAGGCAGAGCGCCGTGCGGGCGCTGTCCCGCGACGACGACAGCGCGGGCAGAAGCAGTCCTGCCAGGATCGCAATGATCGCGATCACGACCAGAAGCTCGACGAGGGTAAACCGGCGCACGGCGGCGCCGGAAGACAAACGGACTTGCTGTTTCATTTTTCTCTTTGCGTAACGGGCACAAATGCCGGACGGATCCGGCGCGGAAAAGTTCGGAAAGGCGGGGATCCGGCTCGCAGACACTGAGGTCGGCTCACGGTTGCTCGACAGTTCGTGATTCGCACACGATTCACCCGCTCCTTTCCGCGAATGGCGGGAAATACCATACACCCGGAATACGGAAAATGCAAACGGAAAGCCCGATTTCGCGAGGCAGTCGGCGGACGTCATCCGGGCGCGCGTGCATATACATGTGCTCATACTCGCGCCACCCACGCAAGTTTCAGTTAAAACAAACTCCTTTTAACTGAAACTTGAGTAAGAGTCGGTTGTTCACGTCTGAAATCAGATATTTTTCGGTTGTTCACGTCTGAAATCAGATACTTTTCGGTTGTTCCTCCCCTGTATCCCGGTCTTCCCGGTTTTACGGATTGCTTCCGGTTCATTCAGGATACTCAGATTCATGCGCATGTGCGGCTGCATATGCGCGCCCTCGCATTACTCGTGCAAGTTTCAGTTAAAACAGATTCTTTTTAACTGAAACTTGAAAAATTTTTCGGCAAATCGCCCCTTGTTTCCGATGATCCGTGTTTTTTGCCGAAGAGTAAAAAACCGCCTCAGAGCAAATAGTCCGTGCCGATCTTCAGGAGCATGCCGAGCTGGTACACAATGAGTGTGGTCACGTAGGCAAGCGCAAAGAGTCCGGCGGCCTCGAAGAACATCCATTTCCAGGAGTTCAGCTCCTTGCGGATGATCGCGAGCGTGGCGAGGCACGGGATAGAGAGCAGGCAGAAGAGCATCATGCAAAACCCCTGCAGCGGGGTGTAGGCGCGGCGGAGCTGCCGGCGAAGCGGTTCCTGTTCGTCCTCCGGCGCATCCTCGGCGACTTCGCCCTCCGCGTACAGGATCCCGAGCTGGGAAACGAAGATTTCCTTCGCGGCCAGGGCGCTGATCGCGGCGGTCGTGACGCGCCAGTCGAAGCCGATTGGTTTGAACGCGGGTTCGAGGAACTTTCCGACACGGCCGGAAATCGTGTATTCGGCGATCTCGGCGCGTTTCTGGTTTTCGATGAGCTTGAAGGCGGCGGACTGTTCCTCCGCGGTGAGAGACGTGTCGGCGGCGACGGCCATGATCTGCGCGCCGTAGTCGGCGTCGAACGTCTTCTTCTCCGGGAAATTATTTGCGATGAAGAGAAGCACGGAGACGCCGAGGATGATCGTGCCGGCTTTCTTCAGGTACATCACGCCGCGATCCCACATGTGCAGCAGGATGCTTTTCGCGGTCGGAACGCGGTAGGGCGGGAGCTCCATCAGGTAGACTTCGCCGTCGCCCTTGAACAGCGTGGATTTGAGGAGACGGGCGGCGAGCATCGCGAACGCGACGCCGATCGCGTAGATCAGGAACATCACGAACGCCTGGTATTTGACCGCGAAGAACGCGGGGATCAGCAACGCATAGATCGGCAGGCGCGCGCCGCAGCTCATCAGCGGCAGCACCAGGATGGTCGTCCTGCGGTCGCGTTCGGACTCGATGCTGCGCGTGGCCATGATCGCGGGAACGTTGCAGCCGAATCCGAGCACGAGCGGCACGAAGCTCTTGCCCTGAAGGTCGAACTTGCGCATGATGCCGTCCATCACGAACGCCGCACGCGCCATATAGCCGGTGTCCTCCAGAAACGCGATGGCGAGGAAGAGGAACAGAATGTTCGGGAGGAAGACGATCACGCCGCCAACTCCATGGATCACGCCGTCGATCAGGAGGCTGCGCAGGACAGGCTGGACGTCCGGCGACCAGAAGCGTTCGATGAGGCTCTGGATCCAGCCGAACAGCCATTCGATGCCGGACGTCATGGGCGCGGCGCAGGTGAAGGTGAACCAGAACATGAGGTACATGACGGCGAAGAAGAGCGGGAGTCCGATCCACTGGTTCGTGACCACGGCATCGATCTTGTCGGAGATCTCGCGGCGGCGTTCCTGCGTGAACGAAATGGCGTCGCGGCAGGCGCCGGAGATCATGGCGTAGCGGCAGTCGGCCATGAAGGTCTCGGCCGTAATGGCGTGCCGGGCGTAGAGGTGCGTGATCTGGGCGTCGATGATGGCGTCGAGCCCCTGAAATTCATGGAGCCGCATCACGCAGGTGTCCTTCTCCAGCAGCTTGATGGCGAAGAACCGCGCGGGGATGTGGCGGATGCGGTCGGTCATGGCGGGTTCGATCCATTCCTCGAGCTCGTGGATGGCGTCGTCGACGTCCGCGCCGTAGGTGAGCTTCGGAACGTCATGGTCCTCCAGATGCAGGA
The DNA here is from genome assembly GCA_045114235.1 of Victivallales bacterium. Taxonomy (GTDB): domain Bacteria; phylum Verrucomicrobiota; class Lentisphaeria; order Victivallales; family UBA1829; genus UBA1732. The sequence goes on along the minus strand of JBGUKB010000073.1, from coordinate 39,871 downwards.
GGCTTTCCGCAAGGGCGTTTTTGAGCTTATCGATGCCGTCGCCGCGGGACCCGACCGTCTGAACGATGCTGCAGCCGAAATAGGACTGGAGCTTCTGGATATTGAACTTGAGCCCCTTCTTTTTCGCCTCGTCGCTCATATTGAAGACGATCAGCATCGGGATGTGGAGCTCGGCGAGCTGCGTGGAAAGATACAGGCTGCGCTGCGGGATCGACGAGTCGATCACGTTCATGATGAGGTCGATTCCCGGCTTCGTGAGCTCCTCGAAGGCAACGCCCTCCTCGGGCGAGCTGGAGGAAAGGCTGTACACGCCGGGGATGTCGATGAGCTCGATCTCATCCTCGCCGAGCATGAATTCGCCGGTCTTGCTCTCGACCGTCACGCCGGGGTAGTTGCCGACGTGCTGGCGCGCGCCGGTGAGGCAGTTGAAAATCGTGGTTTTGCCGCAGTTCGGATTTCCGGCGAGGACGATCCGGTATTTACGGCTCATGGGCGGTCCTGCCTGCGGATGATGATGTTCGCGGCATCGTCGCGGTGAATGGACAGGCTGCTCTCCATGACCTTGATGCGGAGGAGGCCGCCGAACGGCGCATGGGCTTCCATGCGGAGGCGAGTGCCGGGCACGATCCCGACGTCCGCGAATTTCTTTCTGCCGCGCAGGGACGGCTTCATGCTGACCACGACGCCGATTTCGCCGACGGGAAGTTCCGCCAGGGTGCTTTCCCCCTGGTTCAATACTGAGCAAGCCAATGCCCCGGCCTTTCTGGACGGGGATTTATCATCATTCATGATGAAAAGAATCCTTTTTCTGCCGGTTCCGCGCAGGGATGCGGGACACGGCGGTGCAGTGTGTTATATTTCAGGATATAATATATCATGCGTGCGGTTTTTTTTCAAGAGAAAGGGACGCGAAAGGGTGAAATGTCGGCAAAAAGAACGGCAAAATGTTTTGTATTTCACGGGAACGGTGGTATATTAGTTGCTTCCTTTTTCCGGAGAAAGCATTTTATGGATCAGAAACCAGTCCTGAAACAGGCGTTTGTCAGTTCGCTGCCGGTCCTGATGGGATATACCACCATGGGATTCGCGGCGGGCGTCCTGCTGGCCGCGAAAAGCGGGATCCGGCTGCCCGCGTTCTGGGCGTTTCTGACCAGCGCCACGAGCATATCCGGCGCGCTCCAGTTCATGCTCGTGGACTGGATCCGGCAGTCGCAGCCGATGCTGGACGTGGCGCTCCTGACCGTGTGCCTGAACATCCGCTACTCCATGTACGGGCTTTCCCTCATCGAACGCTTCCGCGGGATCCCGCTCGCGAAAAAGCTCTACCTGATCTGGAGCCTCACAGACGAGACCTACGCGCTCGAAGTCGAAAACAAAGTCCCGCCCGGAGGCGACTCCATCCTGTACTGCCTCACACTCGCCGCGCTGAACCATTTCTACTGGATCTTCGGCGTCGTGTCCGGCGCGCTGGCAGGCGCCGCGCTGCCGTTCCCTAACAAGGGGATCGACTTCGCCATGACCGCGCTTTTCCTGGTGATTCTGACCGACCAGTGCCGGGAACGCAAAAACCGGGTCTATGCGGCGGTCGGGCTTCTGGCGTCCGTCGCCTGCGCCCTGGTCTTCGGGGCAGGAAAAATGCTGATCCCGTCCATGGTCCTCATGCTGTCCGTCCTGATCGTGTTCCGGAAACCGCTGGGGAAACTGGAATCGTGGAGATTCGGAGGGAAATCATGAACGGAACGTCGACCGAATATCTGCTGATCCTGACCGCCGTGACCGCGGGCGTCACGTTCCTGCTGCGCGCGCTGCCGTTCCTGTTCTTCGGCACGGGAAAGCGTCCGCCCTTTCTGGTCCTGAGCATCGGAAACGTCCTGTCCCCGGCCGCGATCGCCATGCTGGTGGTGTACTGTTTCGCATGCTACGTGCGGGACCGCGCGCCCGCCGAACACATGTTCGGGCTGGCGGAAATCGCGGCGGCAGTCGTGGTCGTTGCGCTTCAGCTTTGGAAACGCAATCCGTTGCTGTCCATTCTGGCGGGAACCGCGGTATACATGACGCTGGTGCAGACCGTCATCCCGTGACAGCGGCAGATTAAAGAAAAAAGGGATAAATTACGCTCAGAAGCTGTTGAACGCTTCGAGGAGCTTGTCCTTCAGCGGATTATCCTCGTAGTCGACCATGATGAAGGATCCGCGGGAGATCGCGGGAAACTTGAACCCGTAGATGTAGATGAAACCGTTCTTGTCCACATATTCAATCTTCGCACGGGCTTTTTTGTACTTCGTATTGAGCTTGTAGAACGCGACCTGACGGTTCGCGACCTTCAACGCGAATCCTTCGTCCGCATGGATCGGCTCGACCGCCATCTGGCCGTCATACGTGCCGCCGGTCTGCTGCATCATGTAGCGGCAAAGCTCAACAGCAGTACGGTTGTTGTTGTCAACGGTACTGCGGCATCCGCTGAACAGGATAACGAATGCGGCGGCAAAAAGAATGCAAAGCGATCTGAACATGACAGGCCTTTCCGGTTGAAAAAATGCACGGTATGATAATGTAGGATCATTTTCCGCAAAGTCAAGCCTGTATTGAAGAAAAAAGACGAAATCCTGAATGGCATTTCGTTTATTTGAGCTGACGGAGAAGCGCGATCACCTGCCCCAGCACATTGGAATCCGGGTCGGAATCGATGTTCACCTGACGGCAGGTCGGCGCGGCGCCGTTGTGCTCCAGCACGATCATGCCGGGGTGAAGACGGCCCGGCCTGGTCCAGACGATCAGGATGTCGCCCGGATCGACCTTGAACCCGGCAGGAAACGCGTTGAGAAACCCGTACCGGACGGCGAAAAGGTCCTTGGCGCGGACATTGTCCGGCAGGAGGCTGGAATCGACATGATAATAGGAGGAAGGCGCGCCGGAATAATCGGTATTCTTCAGGTAAAACGGGACGCAGACGGGGCTTTTCTTCGGCAAGCATGTGCCCATCCCGGCGCCGACGGGCCGGATGCTGCGGCGGCGGCCCTTCTGCCGGACGATGACACGTTTGCGTTCCAGTGCCGCGATGTGCGCCGCCGCGGTAGACGGTTTGATGGAAAAATACTCGGCAATGTCATAAAGAGTTGGCGAGATAGCGTTTTTACCGATGAAATCGCGAATAAAACCTGCAATCTCAAACTGCCGTTTGGTAATTTTCTTCATTCGTCCTGGTCCTGGGGTCGGGATTAACGTGACACCGGGATGAAGAAGAAAAACCCGTGTCATGTTTTTGGATAGGGAATCTGTCTTTCAACGAAATACAATACAACGGGAAGCATTCAGTTTCAAGCGCGTTTTGCAACTTTTTTGAAAGTATTTTCAAAGTATACTAACAATTGTCAGCCTGTTTTCGATGCCGGACACACCCGGAACGCCTTGACTTTTCGGCTCCGGCATGGTATCTTATTTAGACCAAAACGACAAATTCACTGCATGACAGGAAAGGATATCTCCAACCATGAACGCATGCGACCTGAAAGGCAAGGCCGTCGTCTTCCTCGGCGACGGCATGGCCGACCTCCCGATCCCCGAACTCGGCGGAAAGACCCCGCTCGAATCCGTCCCGACCCCGACTATGGACAAGATCGCCGCCAACGGCGCGTCCGGGACGTTCCTGACCCTGCCGGAAGGCTATCCGACATCTTCGGACGTGGCGAACATGTCCGTGCTGGGCTACGCGCCGTCGCTGTACTATCCGGGACGCGGCCCGATCGAGGCGGTCAGCCAGGGGATCCCGCTCGCGCCCGATGACGTCGCGTGGCGCTGCAACCTGATCACCGTGGAGAACGGCGTGCTGAAGGATTATTCCGCCGGCCATATCACGAAGGAACATTCCCGCGTGCTGATGGAGGCGCTTCAGGAGCATTTCGGGTCCGACAAGCTCACGTTCTACCCCGGCGTCAGCTACCGCAACCTGCTGATCATGCACGGCCCGGAGTTTTCCCCGAAGGTCGGCTACTACAAGCCGGATTCCTCGCAGGACATCCCGGTCGCCGAACTCCCGTGGACCGCGCTGGACGACTCGAAGGAAGCCGCGTACACGGTGGAATTCCTGAACAAGCTCTGGGCGGACGCGGCGGCGTTCCTGGCAGAACACCCGCTGGTGAAGTCCGGCGAGGCGAAAGGCAACGCGATCTGGCCGTGGAGCCCCGGCCGCACGCCGTCGTTCCCGAAGTTCACGGAGCGCTACGGCGGCAAGACCGGCGCGGTCATCACGGCGGTCGACGTGATCTCCGGCATCGCCAAGTGCGCGGGGATGGACGTGATCCCGGTCGAGGGCGCGACGGGCTATATCGACACGAACTACGAAGGCAAGGCGGCGGCGGCGATCCGCGCGATCGAGGACCACGATTTCGTGTATGTCCACCTCGAAGCCATCGACGAAACCGGGCACGAAGGCCGTCTTGACCTCAAATTGCAGGCGATCCGCGATTTCGAAAACCGCATCATCAAGCCCGTCGTCGAGGCGCTTCAGGGACGCGGCGTCACGTTCGCCGTCCTCCCCGACCACCCCGTGCCGCTCTCTATGCGCCAGCATACGCGCACCCCGGTGCCCGTCTGCATCTGGGGCCCCCACATCCAGCCCGATTCCGTCACGGAATACTCGGAGAAGGCCGCGCCGAACGGCTCGCTCGGATTCATGACTGGCGACGCGTTCATCCGCATGGTGCTCGGCCTCTGAAAAAACTCAACAGAAAATAAGACATTCTGAGCTCGGATCACACTGCAGCGATCCGAGCTTTATTGTTGCTTTGCCGTAAGGAAACGCACCGCGCCGTACTGGTCGTGCAGAAGGGCGGGACTGTGCAGATAATTTGAGGCGAGCTCGAACGCCCGGTCCGCATTGCATGGGTCGAGCTCGAAAAAGATACGCCCGCCCGGATTCAGAAATGAGGGAGCCTGTTCCAGGGCACGAGCGATAATGTCCAGACCGTCGGCGCCGCCGAACAGCGATTCGGCGGGCTCGAAGCCGATCACGTTCGGCGGAAGTTTGTCGCGGTCGCACACCGGGATATACGGGAGATTCGCGGCGATGAGGTCGAATTTGCGTCCGGCGACCGGAGCGAAGAGATCGCCCTGCAGGAACGTCACGTTCGGCAGGGCAAATTTTTTCAGGTTGAGTTCGGCCCACTTCAGCGCTTCAGAGGAAAGTTCGACTCCGACGACCGTCAGGTCGGGGCGCTCCGAGGCGAGCGCAAGTGAGATCGCGCCGCTGCCCGCGCCGAGTTCACAGACGGCCGCGCCGCGCGGCAAGCCGTCGAGCATGAGGTCGATGGAATACTCCGTCTCGGGACGCGGGATCAGGCAGCCGGGACCAACGGCAAGCTCAAGGTCGCAGAACGGTGCATGACCGAAAATATACTGCCAGGGCTCGTTTTTCAGGCGGCGCGCCGCAAAGGATTCCGCCCGCGCGGGAACATCGGGCGGCGCCTCTTCGTGGGCGTGGAGCGCGAATTCGCGGTCGGGAATCCCGGCGGCCTCGCAGACGATGTAGTGCGCCTCGAGGTCGGCCGCTTCGAACCCGGCCTTCGAGAAACGATCCGCAAGATTCTTTTTCAGTTCAAGAAACGTCATGACGGCAGGAAAAATGAGGGATATTTCCGTACAAAAACGGCGCTTCCAACGTATCGCGGAGAAAGAGTCCGCAATACTTGAAACCGCCGATGTGTTACGTTCCAAAAGGAACGATCGATTACTTCTGGGCGTTCTTGGCCGGAGCGAGGGTCTGATCGGGACCGAGGGACTTGCCGGTACCGAAGACTTCGGTCTTGTAGATGCCGTAGATGCCGAAGTAGTTCGTCACGTGCGTGTTCGTCCAGGCGATCTTGTCGATGCCGCCGTTGACCGCGGCTTCGTTGATGGAGGCGTCTCCGCCGGCGACCCAGCCGAGAATGCTGTAGCAGGAAGAGGAACCGCGGCGGTTATAGGACTGGCTCAGGTTGCCGTCGCCGACGGTTCCGGGCAGGACGACGTCGGTGTAGAGGCATCCGAGCGGAAACGGCGTGGCGCAGGAGGTGGCGGAGAGGGCGCCGAGGACGGCGCAGGCGGAAAGGACGGCGAGCTTGAGGGACTTTTTCATGGGATTTGTCTCCTGATATTATGAGTTTCAGTTAAAAGCGTATAGTTTATAAAGCAATATATCATACTCCGCCTGGCAAATCAAGTCCTTTTTCCGAACTTTTCCAAAAAAAGCGGAAAAAACTCCGGCAGGCAAGCCGATCGCGTCCTTTGACCGCCGGACAGCCGCCCGGCGTTGCAGGTCTGTCGTGCACGCAAACACATATTGGACTTAAATGTTCTCCGAAAACAGGAAGAGAAGACAACCATATCCCCTTTTCACGCGCATACGCGCAAGTTTCAGTCAAAACAAATTCCTTTTGACTGAAACTTGATGGCTTTTGACAAACCTTTTTCTCTTTGAAGCTCATTCGCTTCATGATAACGGACAGATGATCCGGCAGAAGGCAATGGCTCTATACCAAACAAAGTCTACAGCAGACGGAAAGAACAACCCCCCCTTTCAATCCTTCACGCGCATACGCGCAAGTATCAGTTAAAACAGGTTCCTTTTAACTGATACTTGAGGGGGGCCGTTTTTGTTTCTTTTGAAAGTGCGGGGGATTTCCCTCTTTTTTTGTGCTTGTCATATTCCATTTTCTACGGGGAAACGAACGCGCCCGGAATGTCTCCTCAGGACCGATTCCGTGCGCATACGCGCAAGTATCAATTAAAACAGGTTCCTTTTAACTGATACTTGAGGGGGCATTTCATGTCCTGCTTTCCTTAACGGAGGTAGAAATTCAGGTCAGAGTTTCCGCCAGGCGCGATGCGTCACGGTCTTGCCCTCGGATTCCCAAAGCAGCTCGAATCCGGTCTTGATGTCCGCGACGTCGGCGATGAGCGCGAGGTCGGACGGCGCAAAAAGGCCCGATCCGGCCACGGTCCGGTCGGCGATCTCCAGATATTCCGCGTTGTCCGTGGAGAAATGGAACACGCCGCCCGGCTTCAGGATGCGCGCGAAATGCGTCATGATGTCCGAGGTGACGAGACGGTGGCAGCGGTGTTTCGCCTTCGGCCACGGGTCCGGGCAGAGCAGGTTCACGCGGTCGAGGAACGCGTCCGGGATCGTCCGCGAGATCAGCACGCGCGACTCGCTTTTCAGCACGTGGAGATTCGTCAAGCCGTCGCGCAGGACGCGTTTCCGCACTTTCCGCACGCGACCGAGCAGCATGTCCGCCGCAATCACATACACGTCGGGACGGCGTTCCGCCAGCGCCAGCGCGAACTCCCCGTCGCCGCACCCGAGATCGAGCTCGGCGCGCTGTCCGGGTTCCGGCATGGGGACCACGTTCTCCAGCCGGGTGTAAAGATTATGAAGCATCACGATGCCTTCAACTTGTTTTTTCGCTGCCATGGGAATCCCCGTTCTGCTTTGCGGCGAGAAGCCGTTCATATACCTCAAAAGGGATCGCAAGGTTATTGTCGATCCCGGTTCCCATTTTGACCTGGGGATGGGATGCCCCGTGAAAATCGCTTCCGCCGGAGACCAGCAGGGAACGGGCGCGGGCGAAATCCAGCGCGTCCGTCTGCTGCTGTTCGGCGAACATCGAGTAGTAGCATTCGAGGCCATCGAGGCCGTAAGCGACCAGCCGCGAGCCGATCTTCCGCAGCGCCGCCCGCGCTCCATGCGCGGCATGAAGCGGATGCGCCCAGATCGCGAGGCCGCCCGCCTCATGGATCAGCCGGATGCAGGCGTCGACGGGATAATACTTCCGGGCGACGTAGCACGAACCGCCGCGCCCGATCAGACGGGCAAACACGCTCTGCATGTCCTGGAAGTATCCTTTTCTGAGCAGGACGGACGCCATGTGCGGACGCCCGACGCTTTCGCCGCCCGCCTCGGCAAGAACCTCGTCCATCGTGATCTCGTAACCTTTCGACCGGATCTTCTCCACCATCTCCGCGTTGCGTTCCTCACGCCACAGACGCATCTGCTCCAGCGCGGACAGCAGCGAGGGACAGGCGGGGTCGATGAACAGCCCGACGATGTGGATATCCTTGCTGAACAGCATGCTCGCCAGCTCGACGCCGGGCACGGCATGAAGCGCGGTCCCCGATGCGGCGGACAGAAACCGCTCCACGCCCGAAACCGTGTCGTGGTCGGTCAGGGCGGCGGCTTCCAGCCCGAGATCCAGGGCGGCGGCAACAAGCTCCTCCGGCGTCAGGGTGCCGTCGGAACACGTACTGTGCATGTGAAGGTCGATCATGTGGTCTCCAGAAGGATTCTCCGGGAACCAGTATCGCCCGGATCGTGAGGCTCGGCGGAAAAGCCGGTCATAAAATATACAGCAAAAAACGCTTTTTTCAATTCATCCGGCTTGATAATCATATTTTTAGTGCTATTTTAAATAATTCGATCGTTTTTCCGGATCCCGGCCTTGGTCCGCCGACTTTGCGGAAGGTCCGCCCGGCATGATGAATCGACTTCAAAAACACATAACCCGGCCATTGACAGCCGTAAATCCAGGAGTTGTGACAGATGAAAAAGAATGAACCGAAGAAGGCCAAAACACCGGCCTCCAAGACGCTGGCAAAAACTGTTGCGAAGGCATCTCCCGCAAAGCCGGCTGTCAAACCCGCCGCGAAGAAAGCCCCGGCGAAAAAGGCTGTTGCCAAGACCACGCCTGCGAAGAAAGCGCCTGCGAAGAAGGCTGTTGCTAAGACCGTCGCCAAGACTGCTCCGGTAAAGAAGGCACCCGCGAAGAAGGCCGTGGCAAAAACTGTTGCCAAGGCCGCTCCCGCGAAGAAAGCCCCGGCGAAAAAGGCTGTTGCCAAGACCGTCGCCAAGGCCGCTCCGGTAAAGAAAGCGCCCGCGAAGAAGGCGGTTGCCAAGACCGTCGCCAAGGCCGCTCCGGTAAAGAAAGCGCCCGCGAAAAAGGCTGTTGCCAAGACCGTCGCCAAGGCAGCGCCCGTGAAGAAAGCTCCCGTCAAGGCTGTCGCAAAGAAGATCGAGGTCAAGGCCCCCGCGAAACCGGTTTCGAAAACCTCCTCCACGCTCGCCGCCAAGAAAAAAGCGGACAAGAACAAAGACGTTCAGGCCTCGCACCACGGCCGCATCGTCACGAAGGCCGAAGTCGCCGCGTTCCAGAACCAGGCCGAGGCCAGCGGACACGTCATCAGAAAATCGCATTTCTCCCCGAAAATGAAAAATCACTACCGGGATCTCCTGCTCGACCTGAGAGCCGGCTATATGGACCAGCTGAACATCCACCGCGCCGACGCGCTGACCAACAGGAAATCCGGTCCCGGCGCTGGCATGGCGACGCACATGGCCGACCTCGGCAGCGATAATTTCCAGCACGATTTCGAGCTGGGCCTGCTCTCCGACGAAGGCACCGTGATCGAAATGATCGACGAAGCGCTGACCCGCCTCGACGAGAACGAATACGGCATCTGCATCGAATGCGGCAAGGAGATCAGCCCCGCCCGCCTCGAGATCAAACCCTACGCGCGCTTCTGCGTGGCATGCAAGTCCCGGAAAGAAGCGATCGAGGGCGGACGCCGCCGCTGATCCCCGTTCCCGGCGAGGTTCCGCACGGGATCCGCATGGATGCCCTGCCGCGAACTTCGCCGCCTTATGATTCTGCCCGCCATGAAGTTTTTCACGCCCGAAGCACGCATGACGCCCGGATCGTCTCGGGAACGCCGTGTCATCCTCGCGGCCGCGGCGTTCGCGCTCGTGCTTGCGCTCCTGGACCAGGCGACCAAGATCCTGATCCTGCGGAACATCGAACTGCATGAACGCGTCACGGTCATCCCCGGCTTCTTCGACCTTACGCACGTCACGAACAAAGGCGCGGCGTGGGGCATGTTCCACGATCTGCCGTGGATTCCGTTCGGGATCTCGGTCGCGGCGTTCGTCCTGCTGATCGTCTTCCTGCGGAAACTGAGCTCGGGCTGGCCAGAACGCTGTTTCGCGCTGCTGATGGTCGTGTCCGGCATCGTCGGCAACTGCTCGGACCGGATCTGGCACGGCGCGGTCATCGACTTCCTCCGGTTCCACTGGCAAAACGCCGCCGAATGGCCGTCGTTCAACGTGGCGGACTCGGCAATCTGCTGCGGCGTGACGCTGTTCGTGATCTCCTCGTTCTTCCGGCCCGAAAACAAATCCGAGGCAAAGCAGGATGACGCCGGCGACGCTGCGAAACCTGCTTGACGCCGTCCGGCGGACGCCCGGGATACCCGTCATCATGGGGCCGACCGCCGCCGGAAAATCCGAACTGGCTTTCGCCCTCGCGCGCGAATGCGGCGGTGAAATCGTTTCCGCCGACTCCATGCAGTTCTACCGCGGACTCGACGTCGGCACTGCCAAGCCGACCGCGGAGGAACGCCGCCTGGTGCCGCATCACCTGATCGATTCCATGGACATTTCGGAAAAATCCGACGTGTTCCGGTTCCGCACCGACGCGCTCCGCATCATCGGCAAAATCCGTGCGCGCGGGCATCTTCCGGTCGTGGCGGGCGGCAGCGGCCTGTACCTTCACGCGCTCGTGTACGGGCTGGACGTCCTCCCCGCGAAACAAAGCCTCCGCGACGAGCTTGACGCGGCCTACGACAACGAGGAGCGTTTCCCGGAACTCGCGGCCACGATGAAACGCGAGTGTCCGCTCGATTTCAAACGGTTTTATCCGCACCGGCGCAAGCTGATCCGCGCCCGCGAGGTCTTCCTGCTCTCCGGCAAACAGATCTCCGAACTGCAATCCGGCGGTTCTGCGCCCGATCCGGCGTTCGCGCAGTTCGTGCTAGTCCGCGACCGCGCCGACCTGGTGCGCAGGATCCGCAAACGCGCCGCCGCCATGCTGGATTCCGGCTGGATCGAGGAGGCGCGCACCATGCTGACAAAAGGGCTCCTGCAGGCGCCGACCGCATGGCAGGCCATCGGATACGCCCAAATCGGCGACTATCTCGCCGGAAAAATGACCCGCGCCGAGCTGCTGGAATCCATCGTGATCGCGACGCGCCAGTATGCCCGCAGGCAGGCTTCCTGGTTCCGCAGCCAGCACAAGGAAGCCGTCACGCTCAATCTTCCCGTTGAGGATTGACCGGAATAAAAAAGGAACGTCTTCCGCACCGGGAAAACGCTCCGTTCAATCAATCGTCCTTCAGAGGAACGAATCCGCCTCAATCCTCCACAAAGAGGTCTTCGTCGTCGAACGGGCGGACATGGATCTCGCCGTTCTCATCGTAGGTGATGGAGGCGTTTTCCGCCGAAGCGGTCGGCGGCAGCGGGACGATCCTGCGGTTCAGGTCATGGGCGGCGTTATGCGCAGTGAAACCCATGCCATGTCCGAAGTCGCCGAAACCGGCAAAGCCCATGCCGAAACCGCCGAAGTCCGCCCCGTGGTTGAAACGGGCGAAACCGCCGAAGTCCATCCCGTAGCCGAAGCCGCCGAAGGCATATCCATAGCCGAAGGGTTGGAAGCCGAAGCCGCCGAAGCCGGCGGGAGCATTGGTGTGCGCAAAAGCATTGAGGGAAACCATTCCGGCGATTGCGGCGAGGATGACGAGCGAACTGAGTTTTTTCATGGCGGTTCTCCAGTTGTTTGATATTGTCAATAGTTGAAAAGTTGTTTCAAATCCGATTTGTTTTGACTGCGTGACGATCATGCGGTCTTCGGGAAATCCGCGGGGGCGAAAACGCATCCGAACCGCTGCAACTCATTCTCGCAGTGTCTCTTTGCGTTTTCTCGCGGTGCTTACATATCAATTAACGAACCGCGTTTTGGCTTTATTGCAGGAACCTTCCGCTTTTTTTGAAAAAAACACACAATGCAGTTCAAAAAAGCGCCAAATCCGCTTCGCGGGGGCATAGAAAAAGCGTCCGGCTCACGGGGAACCGGACGCAAATAGTCAGATCAAAGCAGGACGGGATCAGTCTTCCCAGAACCAGAGGAAGTGAAGCTTGCCCGGATTGTCGTCGCCGATCGGGAGTCTGTGCGTCTTGAACGGGATGAAGCAGACGACCCAGTTGTTGAAGGCGGATTCGGACCGCGCGCCGTCGACGATCTGGACAGGCTCGTTCGTCTTGGCGTCGACGATGTTGAAGAAGAAGCGGCCCCAGGCGGTGCGCTGGAGACGCATGATGATCGGGATCTCGGGGATCACGATGGAGAGGTTGGCCCACGGGATCGGGATCGGGAGGGACGGGATGCCGAGGAGGAACTTGTCCATGTCGGTGGCGAGCACGCTGCTGGTGGCCTTGAAGATGTAGTCGGCGTCAGCGGCGTCTTTCGCCACGACGATGCCGAAGCGCGAGAGATGCAGCTCGATGTAGGCCATGAGGAATTCCTTGTCGACCTGCGGAGCAAGGTTCGAATAGTCCATGAGGACTTTCTTGCCCGCGTACGCTTCGAAGTCGATGGAGGAGATGCCGCGTTCCACGACTGCGCTGAGCAGCATTTCTTCCACGGAGTTGCGCGCGGTGTTGGTGACGGTCGGGGTGGAGCAGGCCGTGCAAATGAGAGCCGCGGCCGCCGCGAAAAGAAGGAACAAGTGTTTCATACTTGAACTCTCCGGAACGCCGTAAGGCATTCCATTTTGGTTGATATGGTTGATGTGCAGGTCGTATGTACAGGAAGAAACAGCCGGCGCAATACCCGCCGGCAGCCATGAAAACATACTATAGCATGTTTTTTTTGTAAAACAACCGGAAAAATGACAAAAAATGGAAGAAACCGGAAAAAAAATCAAAAAAGCAGGTATCCGGGTTGAAATAATGCCGAAAGCGTGCTATATTAGAAGGATTACACCATATACAAAACGAACGAAAAACAACAAGCCGTAACCCCCTGAGAGGAACAGCCGGAGCGCTTTTTCGCGACTCCGGGAACAAGGTGAAACTATGAAAAGAACGTATCAGCCTTCCGTCATCAAACGCGCCCGCAAATATGGATTCCGTGCCAGAATGGCCACCAAGGGCGGCCGCCAGGTCCTTGCCAGAAGAAGAGCGAAAGGGCGTAAACGCCTGACCGTCATCTGAGAAAGGAATACGCCGTGGAAATTGGGCGCAGCAGCCTGAGGAAGCAGGAAAAGCTCCGCACCCGAAAGGATTTCGATGCGCTCAAGGAACACGGGAAAGCCTGCCGGGATCCGTTTTTTACGGTCCTGGTGCAGGCGGCGGAGCCGGACGATCCGGTCCGGACTACCCGGTACGGCATCATTTGCAGCCGCAAGCTGCATCATTCGGCCGTCGTACGGAACCGTGCAAGGCGTCTGATCACAGAGACCTTCCGGCTGTGCAAGGAGACGATCCTGCCATGCAGCATTCTGGTCATTCCGCGCCGCGCCATGTTCGGCGCAAAACAGCAGGAAGTGCAGGAACATCTGCTCCGAACGCTGAGAAAAGCCGGACTGACCCGGGAAAAACAAGCAACGGACACTTCTTCCGCGAACTCGTGATTCTCCCCTTTCGCCTGTACCGCCGCTGGATTTCCCCGCTGTTTCCCCCGTGCTGCCGCTTCACGCCGACCTGCTCCCAGTATGCGATCGAAGCCGTCCGCGTCCATGGAATTCTCCGCGGCCTGGCGCTGACCTCCTGGCGAATCCTCAGATGCAATCCCTGGTGCCGGGGCGGTTACGATCCCGTACCCCCGAAACATTCCGGGAAGGAATAACGAGTGAACTTCAAATTTGACAAAGACACTGTCCTCATCGTATTAGTCGGTTGCCTGCTGATGGGCGGCTGGCTGCTTTACATGCCGAAATATCAGGCGAAACGCGCTGAGGAATATCAGAAAATGCTGGAAGCCACCCAGCAGAACGCTCCGGCCCAGCAGGCAAACGCGAATGCGGGCGCCGCCTCGGCCTCCGGTCAGACGGCCATCGCGGACGCGGGAAATGTTACGGACAGTCCGGCTGAAAAAGCGTTGGAAGAGATTCCCAAAATTCCGGAATCGTATTCCGTGCTGGAAAACAAGCTGTTCAGCGTCACGATCGACGATCTTTCCGGTTCCATCATCAGCGCCAAGCTGCTGGATCCGCGCTACACACTGAAGGAAACGGGCGAGGCCATCGAGCTTTTCCGCGAAGGCGCGTTCCATACATTTGAGCTCAAATCCTCTCCTGCGCTCGTTTTGGTATCACTGGCGGACTCGATGAGCGGCAAGCCTTCGGCCAAAATCGTCCGCATGTTCTCCAACGGCCTTCAGCTCGCCCAGGAGTTCACCCTGCCGGAAGACAATTACATGGTCGAGTGCAAGTATGTCTGGACCAATATGCGTTCCGAACCGATCACGGTCCATGACCTCGGCGTCCGGCTCGCCGGTCTGCCGCAAGTCAAGGACCTCACCGGAGACAAGATTTACAGCGAACGCATGAACGTGGACTTCTGCAAGGTCGGCAGCGGCATGTGCGATTCCGCCGATCCGCAGGTCAAGTCCGACGAGAAATTCGAACGCAAGACCACCTGCACCGAACCCGTCGCCTGGATCGGCTCCTCCAACAAATATTTCGCCTCGCTGCTTTTCGCCGACGAAGCCATGCCGTTTGCCTCTTCGAACGGCGACCGCATCTGGCGGATGCCCGCCGGCAGCAGCAATGAAAAGGACCTCTACGCCGTTCCGTCCATGACCGGGAATTTCGGCACAGTCACGTTCGCGCCGGGTGTGCCCGTGGAATTCACTCTGAAGACCTATTGCGGCCCGAAGGAAATGGCACGCATCCGTGCGCTCGGATCCTCCGTCATGGGCGTGATGCACATTTCGTACTATTCGTGGTTCGAGTTCATCGCGCGTCCCATGGTCATGCTGCTGAACTGGCTGAAGAGCCTCTGCGGCTCCTACGGCATCGCGATCATCCTCCTTACGCTCATCGTCCGCATCCTCTTCTGGCCGATCACGCAAAAAGCCAACAGCTCCATGCGCCGCATGCAGAAGCTCCAGCCGAAGATCAAGGAGCTCCAGGAGAAGTACAAAGAGACTCCGATGGACACTCCGGACGACACCGCGCGCAAGAAAGCCGAGCTGAACCAGAAGATGATGGAGCTGTACCGCGTCGAAAAGGTCAACCCCGTCGGCGGCTGCCTTCCCATCCTCCTGCAGATCCCCGTCTTCATCGCGCTCTACTCCGCCCTGGATTCCGCCGTCGAACTCCGCAACGTGCCGTTCCTCTGGTGCACCGACCTCTCGCGTCCCGACCTCGTCGGCCCGACGCTTCCCTTCGCCCTGCCCTTCATCGGCCAGGTCGGATTCCATCCGCTCGTGATCGCCATGACGGCGCTCATGATCGTGCAGCAGAAGATGACGCCGACCACGGGCGACTCCACGCAGCAGAAAATGATGATGATCATGCCGATCGTCATGCTGTTCATGTTCTACAACCTCCCGTCCGGCCTGACGCTTTACTGGACGGTCAGCCAGATATTCAGCATCCTTCAAATGAAATACGGGCAAATCGCCGCAAAGCGGGACGAAGCGCGTCAGACCAGTAAACCGCAGAAGGCATAAAACAGCCCCAACCCCGGAGAACACAATGGAACTCGAAGAAAACGCCGCGGCCGACACCCAGGCCATGGAAAATGCAGGAGCCGCAACAGAGACCGCGGCAGAAACCGTAACGACCGACGAGATCAAGGCCGTCCCGATGGACAACGCCTCCGCCGAAACGAACGACGGCGGATTCGATGAAACCGGCAAGGAACCCGAAGCACGCGGCGAACGTCCCCGCAGGACGCCCCCGCCGGTCAAGCCTGCTTCGCAGGAATCCATGGAGGAAGCCAGAAACGTCCTTGCCCACATGTTCGATTTCCTCGGAATCGACGCCAACATCCGCGTGGAAAACAAACCCCGCTCCGTGAACCTCTACGTCTCCACCGAAGAGCCCGGCCGCGTGATCGGGCACCACGGCAAGACGCTGGAAAACCTCCAGCTCATCGTGAACCGCATCATGCAGAAGACCGATTCGGAATTCCCGAAACTCTACATCGATATGGAAGGCCCCCGCGAACGCCGCTCCGAACGCCGTTCCGAACGCAGCGAACGTTCTGAACGCACGGAACGTCCCGAGCGCGGCGAACGTCCCCGCAGGGAGTTCCGCAGCGAACGCAGAGACCGGGACCGTTTCGAAGGCCACCGCGGCTCGTCGTTCTCCCGCGACGAAGTCCTCCGCCAGCAGGCGCTCGACGCCGCCAAGGAAGTCCATCAGTGGGGCGCCCCGAAAACTCTGCCTCCGATGAACTCCCACGACCGCAGGATCGTCCACATCACGCTGGAAAGCGATACGGCGCTGACCACGAACAGCATCGGCGACGGCGAAAAACGTTCCGTTGTCATCGCGCTGAAGGAAGAAGTCAACGCCTGATCCTGTTTCATCCGTCTGAAACATCCAACCCCGGAATCCCGTACAGGGTCCCGGGGTTTCTTTTTGAGCAGGCATCCGTTCGGACAGGGGGAGGAAGGGATTATTCCTCCGGACGGATGCGGCCGAGATACGCGCCGAACGTCTCGAACGTGCCGGACCGTTTCAGGCTTTCCATCAGGCGCTTCAGACGCAGACGCTGGGATTCGCCGGCATGCCGTACGATGTAGCCGGGGATATGCCACCGCGCCTCCGCGGCGCGCTCGTGGTATTCCCACGGGTGCGAATACATATTGAAGAAACCCGTGGCGGACATGGCAATCTTCGCCATCGGGAGATAAAGCGGCAGGGGCAGATTCTTGAACGAAAGCCAGAAAAGCGGAAAGCGGACCACGGGAAGGGCGGACACCGGCATCTGCCACAGGCCGCACGACTCCCGGAACGGTTTCAGCGGGGCGGTGAAATTGCAGTAGCGGCCCGGGAGCCAGACGGGATTCAGGGAGGATTCGTACTCGTACCCGGCGTCCAGGATGTCCTGCTTGCCGACCTTGGCGAGGCGCGCCATGCGGAACCCGCGGACGGGCGACCCGACGATTTCCTCCAGCGCCTCGCGGGAACGTTTCAGGTCGGCGGGTTCGAACGTGGTATGGGAATAGCCGTGGGAGGCAATCTCGTGGCCGGACGCCTTCATCTCGCGCACGAGATCGGGAAACTCCAAGGCGAAGTTTGCCGTAACGAAAAACGTGGTGCGTGCGCCCGCTGCGTTCACGGTCCGGAGAATGCGCCGCGTGCCCTCGCCCGCGATTGCGAACATGTCGTCGCGGGAAATCTCCGCGCCGAACTCGGCCGGCAGGTCGAATTCCTCGATATCGAACGAAAGCAGGATGCTTTTCATCGGTCAGCCCTGCGCCGGACGGTGCTGTTTCTTGCGGAACCAGTGCGCAGGCATGATGCGGAGGAAGTGTCCGAGCTCGCGGAACAGGACGCGCCAGCCCATTTTCGAGAAGGAAAGGCCGGGGCGCAGGGTGAGCGGGATCGTGTCGATGCGGAGTCCGCAGTCCCAGGCGAGCAGAACGAACTCGGTGTCGAACAGGAAAGTGTCGACCGTGGTATCCAGGAACGCCTGTTTTCCGGCGCCCCGGAACCCCTTCATCCCGGCCTGCGTGTCGAGATAGCGTTCCGGCATGCCGAGCAGGAACTGGTTCAGACGGCGCACGCCCTTTGAAATGAGCTTGCGGAGCGGGTGCAGGGCTTTGCCGTAGTCGGTTCCGCGCACGCCCATCACGACGTCCGCGCCGGCGTTCAGGCGGTCGAACGCCTCGGCGGCGCACTGCCAGCCGAACGGGAAATCGCCGTCGGTGTAGATCTGGATGTCGCCGTCCGCCTGAGCGACGGCATGACGCAGACAATAGCCCTTTCCATGATTGACGTCGTAGGTCGCAAAAATGAACTCGTCGGCGACCGCGCGGATGGCATCCAGGGCTTCGTCCGGGTAGCAGGACTTCGGCGATCCGTCGTTGGCGAGGATGACGCGCAGGGCCGAGCCGCGTCCGTTCAGCGCCTGTTTGAGCGCCGCAACGGATTCGAGCAAATGGTTCAGCCATCCCTCATGGGGCTTGTAGAACGGGAGGATCAGGTCGGTTTTCATTGGGGGCGGGGGCGTCTGGAATCCGGGTTGAGGTTACTGGAAGAAGTCGGGCTGGTCGGAGTCGCCTTTTTTGCCGGAGGAGCCGCGTCCGGTCAGACGGTTTTTCGCCGTAAGGCCGAAGAGCGACCAGGATTTATCGGTGGCGATGCGTCCCTGCGGCGAACGCATGAGGTATCCTTCCTGGATGAGGTAGGGTTCGTAGACTTCCTCGATGGTGCCGGGGTCTTCGCCGATGGCGACCGCAAGCGAATTCAGGCCGACCGGGCCGCCGTTGAAGTTCGCGACGATGGTCTCTAGGATGCGCTTGTCCATCTCGTCGAGGCCGTTGCTGTCGATCTCCATCATGGAAAGCGCCTTGCGGGCGGTCCCGTCGTCGATCGTGCCGTCTCCGCGGACCTGCGCGAAATCGCGCGCCCAGGACAGCAGATTGTTGGCGATGCGCGGGGTGCCGCGGCTTCTGCGCGCGATCTCGAAGGCGGCTTCCGGGGTGATCCCGACGTTCAGGATGCCGGCGGACCGCTGGACGATCTTCTGCAGGTTTTCCGGGTCGTAGTAGTCCAGGCGCGGAGCGAGCTTGAACCTGGCGCGGAGCGGGGCGGAAAGGAGCCCCTGGCGCGTGGTGGCGCCGATGAGCGTGAATTTGGCGAGGTTCAAGCGGACGGACCGCGCGCCCGGCCCCTGATCCAGCATGATGTCGATGAAATAATCCTCCATGGCGCTGTAGAGGTATTCCTCCACGGCGGTGTTCAGGCGGTGGATCTCGTCGATGAAAAGGATGTCGCCGTCCTCCATGGACGTGAGCAGGCCGGCGAGGTCGCCGGGCTTTTCGATGACCGGGCCGCTGGAGGATTTGATATTCGCGCCTTTTTCGTTCGCGATGATGTAGGCGAGCGTGGTCTTGCCGAGTCCGGGCGGACCGTAGAGCAGGAGATGTCCGAGCGGTTCGTTGCGCCGCTTGGCGGCCTCGACGTAGACCTTGAGGCGTTCCTTGACGCTGTCCTGGCCGGGGAAGTCCTCGAATTTTTGCGGACGCAAGGTCTTTTCGACCGTCTCGTCGCGGCGGTTCAGCGTCGAGGTGATATAGCGTTCGGTTTCAGCCATTTTCGGGAGAGGATCAGAGCTGGACGTTGTTGCTCAGCTCCTGCAGGACCACGCCGGTGCCCTTCACGACGGCGTTCAGCGGATCGTCGGACACGAAGACGGGAAGGTTCATCTCTTCGGAGATCAGGCGGTCGAGGCCGCGGATCATGGCGCCGCCGCCCGCGAGCATGATGCCGCGGTCCATGAGGTCGGAGGCGAGTTCAGGCGGGCAGTGTTCGAGCGTGGAACGCACGGCGTCGACGATGCTGGCGATGGGCTCCTGCAGGGCGGTGCGAATTTCCTGCGAGGAAACGCGGATGCTCTTCGGAAGCCCGGACACGAGGTCGCGCCCCTTCACTTCCATGGATTCCTCAAGGTCGGGCACCTGGTAGGCGCTGCCGATGCGGATCTTGATGTCCTCCGCCATGCGTTCGCCGATGAGCAGGTTGTAGACGCGTTTCATGTGCTGGATGATGGACGAGTCCATCTCGTCGCCGCCCACGCGGCAGCTGCGTTTCTCCACGATGCCGGCGAGCGAGATCACGGCAACTTCCGTCGTGCCGCCGCCGATGTCGACGATCATGCTGCCGGTCGGTTCCGACACGGGCAGGCCGACGCCGATCGCGGAGGCCATCGGCTCTTCGATGGTGATGACTTTCGCCGCGCCGGCGTGCATGGCGCTGTCCTGCACCGCGCGGCTTTCGACCTCCGTAATGCCGGAGGGGACCGCGATGAGCACGGTGGGACGGAAGATGCGCTGGTACGGCGCCATGAAGCTCTTCGCCTTCAGGATGAAATACCGGAGCATTTCCTCGGTCACGGCGAAGTCGGCGATCACGCCGGCCTTCATCGGGCGGATGGCCTTGATGTTCATCGGGCAGCGCCCGAGCATGCGTTTCGCCTCGATCCCGACGCTCACGACGACGTTTTCCTTGAGCGCGACCACGGAAGGCTCGTTCAGCACGACGCCGTGGTCCTTGACATAGACCAGGCAGTTCGCCGTCCCCAGGTCGATGCCGATATCGCTGGAAAAGAATTTTGAAAATCTGAACTTCATATTTGTGCCCTCCGGCAGTTCTTGTTCTCAGGCCGCATCATCTTTGCATATCCATAATTTAGCCTGTGTTTTCAGGAAGTAAAGCGGTTTCGCGTTTTTTTTCGTTATTTTTTCAGGCGCTCCGGGACATGCGTGTGGTTTACCATGTCTTCGAACGCCTCGCGGTCGCGGATCAGAGTCGCCTCCGAACCGTTCACAAGCACCTCGGCAGCACGCAGGCGCCCGTTGTACTGGTAGCTCATGCCGAATCCGTAGGCGCCGGCATTCTCCACCACGATGAGGTCGCCGGGCTCCAGGCTGGCGGGCAGGCTGCGGTCCTTGACCCAGTAGTCGGTGTTTTCGCAGAGCTGGCCGCAGAGCCCCATGTTCCGGCGCGGCTCGTTTTCCTTGCCGTCGACGTAGATATGGTGATACGAACCGTAGAACGCGGGGCGAACGAGCACGTTCATGCCGACGTCGGTGCCGACGATCCGCGTGTAGGATTCCTTCACGGCATGGACGCGGCCGATCACATATCCGGCGTTGCCGACGAAGTAGCGCGCGGGCTCCATTTCGAGGCGCGGCGGCTTCATCCCGTATTTCTCCACGAACGCCTTGAAGACGTCCGCCGTCTTCTTCGCCGCGGTTTCCAGGTCCAGAGACGCTTCGCCGGGTTCGTACGGGATGCCGAGCCCGCCGCCGAGGTCGATGAATTCGAAGTCGATCCCGAGCTCCTTGCCCGTCTTGCCCACGATCTCCATCAGCAGGCTCGTGACGAATGGGAAATAGTCCGCGTCGGTGATGCACGAACCGGTCATCATGTGTACGCCGAAACGCTTCACGCCGGCCTCCTTTGCCATGCGGAACGCGGCGGTGACCTTGTCAGGATGGATGCCGAACTTCGCCTTCGGACCGGCGTTCGTCACGTATTCGCCGACGTTGCTCTTGCCGTAGCCCGGGTTCACGCGGAACGAAATGACCTCCGGCACGCCGAATTTCAGGAGACGGGGGAACAGGCTTTCGTCATCGAGGTTGATGACCGCGCCGGTCTCGATGCCCTGCCGCAGGTCCTCGTCGGAGAGGAAATTGCCGCTGAACATGATGTCCTCGCCGGTAAGCCCGACGGATTTCGCCAGCAGGATCTCGTTGACGCTGGCGCAGTCGGCGCCCGCGCCTTCCTGGCGGAGGATGTTCACGATGGCCGGGTTGTTGCAGCATTTGACCGCGTAGAACATGCGGAAATCGGGATAGTATTTCCTGAAGGTCGCCACGGCGCGCCTGTAGTTGTCGCGGATCTTCTGCTCGTCGTAAACGTAAAGCGGAGTGCCGTATTTTGAGGCGAGCTCCGCGACGGGGATATCGCCGATTTTGATCTTTTCCTGTTCAAACTTCATGGTTCCGATACCTTTCAGATTGTATATGTCCTCTCAATTTCCGATGCCGACCCTCGGCCCGAACGAGAAACCGGGCATGGCCGTGAGCCCGATGGAAATGGCAAGATAGTTCTTCAGGCGCTGCGAATATTCGCCGTTTCTGTGGCGGCGCCAGCGCTGACCCGTACCGCATTCGGCGGCGACGTACCAGCAGTGGAATCTTTTCGTGAGGCCGACGCAGGCGTTCGTGACCAGATTCTGGTCGATGTCGTACGAACAGCGCGTGTAACCGTGCAGATCCTTGTCGATGAGCAGGGGGAATTCGAATCCGCCGCTGACCACCTGGGACCGCGTCGTCGGGGAAACCATCATGGACGCGGCGGTAATCGTGGAGAACTGGGTTCCCATGGAGTAAACGGACCGCTGGAGGAATGCGTCCGAATACGTGTAGCTTGCAAAGATGCGCCACTCGGGGGCGAACCTGTAGTCGATCGAAGTCGTCAGGCGGTTGATGGCGGATCCGCTGATGCCGGGACGCCCGACATATTCGTTGCCGCGCCGCACCTCGTAATCGTGGTCTCCGTTGTTGCCGATGTTCAGAAGCAGCTCGGCGGAGATCGTGAGACCGGCGAACGGTTTGAACTTGAAAATCGTGCCGAAGTCGCCGATGTGGTTGAACCCGTCTGAAGTGTGGATGAAGAGGTCCCAGTAGTTTTCGAGGGACAACCACTCGTAAATCTCCCCGTTCCGGCGGGTCTGCAGGCGGTTCATAATGCCGAAGCGCACGAAATGCTGTTCGGTGATGCGGTCGATCTCGTCGAAATAGTACAGGTTGTCAGCGTTCACCGTCGGCCTCGGGATGTAGGTGTAGTTCACATACGGCGTGACCACATGGCGCAGGCCGTCGAGTCCCCAGTAGGCGCTTTTCACGTCCTGCCAGGCGTGATAGAATTTCGTGTTGACCTCGACGCCGAGTTCGCCGATCACGCGGAATTTCGACCCGCCCTTCGAATCGTAGTTCGTAACCTTATAGCCCCATGGTATCCCCTCGGCTTCATCCACGATGGACATGATGCCGAGCTCGTTGACCCCGACTTCACGTTCGGATGAAGCAGAGTACGCCGTCAACCGGATGCCCGTTCTCGGGATGATGTTGATGCCCCAGAGGTTGATCGGATAGTAGATCATGTGGAGCGAGTCGAACCGGAGCGTGCCATAGTTTCTGATGTGCCAGTTCTTGTCACCGGGGATGTCGCGGTCGAACCTGCGCCAGCGCATGAAGAGGGGCGTGAGGGACATTTCGCCCTGGTAGTAGATGTTGGCGAAGAGTTCCTGGCGCTGGAAATCCAGCCTCAGTTCCGGCAGGCGGTCGACCGTGGAATAGAAATCGTTGATGCGGAGCGTCATGTAGGCGCTGGCGGTGAACCTGTCGCCCTGGTATTCCAAGGAGGCGTAGGTCGGGGGCTCGTATTCGGAGTTGAATCGGCCGACATAATAATCCCGCAGATATTCATAGTCACTGATGAGGTCGATCTGCATCCGGAAATCCAGGCGGTTCGTGAGGTGCGTCATGTTGTTCGTACGGACTTCATAGCGGTAATACGGGATCGTGAGGCGGGAATTGTTTATCAGATAATGCGGGTCGCCGGGAAGCAGGTCGCGGTCCCAGTATTCGTACCGGTTGCGGTCGTAAATGCCATAGAACGAAAACTCGGTGGCGGATTCGGGCGTCAGGAGGTCGGAGCTCAGTCCGTATCCGATGCCGCGCTTTTCGTACCAGTCCAGCATCAGGTTCATGTTCCAGTAAGGTTCGTCCGTGAGCTTGAAATGCTTCGCGGAGCGGATATACCAACCCCAGTCGCTGTTGCTGCCGAATTCGATCTTGCCGCCGAAGCTCGACAGGTCGGACGGCTTGTACAGGATCGGGAGCCAGAACACGGGGACACCGTAGATCTGAAGGAAGTTGTTCTTCATCAGGATGCTGTGGTCGCCGATCTGGTTGTCGTAGTGGAAGAGGCTGCTGTTGGAGACTCTTGGTTCGATCGTGGCGTCGTATGCCGCGATCGCATAGTGGTCATGGTCGTCCTGGATGTATTCGCAGGTCGTAAACCTGGCCTTGTGAACCTTGATCGTCCCGTCGAAGAACCGTTCCGCGCGTTCGCCGACGCAGTAGAACAGGCCGGATTTCAGTGCGAAATTCGAGAACTGGAGCACGCCGGTCAGCAGGTTGCCGGCCAGGCGCTCGGCGCGGATCGTCGAGGATTCCGTCACGATCTCCACCTCGGCAAACTGTTCCCCGAGGTCATTCACCACATACCGGAGCAGCGTCACGCGGTTGCGCGGATCCTGTAAGAGATCCTGATAACCCTCTATGCTCATCGTCTGCACGACGGAGGTAAGCGCGGAGTATTTGACGTTTCCCGCGGCTTCGATGTCATAAAGCTCGGAGTCGAGGTTCACCACGATCTTGTCGGCGGATATCTCCGTGCCCGGCGCCTGGATCACGGCGTTGCCGCGCGCCACCAGGTTGTCCCCCACGAACTCATAGGAATCGGCGGCGGCGTCGAATCCTTCGGGCAGTTTCGAAAGCCGGGTGAAGTCCGAAACGTTGACGAGATCGTCGAAAACCGGCCTTTGCGACGGAACTAACGTCCGCTGGGCAAATGCGTCCGCCGCGGTCAGCAGCAGGAACACGGCCGTCATGGCGCATGCAAAGAATGTCCGAATGGTTTTCAACGTATTCTCCGGAAAAAGAGTGGGCGATAAAATTTCAAGTAGAAATATAACATGGATTCAGGGAAAATGCAATCAAAAAACGGAAAACTTTTGCATTATTTATAGAAAAGGGTAACTTTCTTTAATAGGAGGTGTAAAGATTCCGGTCGGACGATTATAAAAGGAAACACAGCGGTCAAAAGAAGTGGTGTTGCCGTTCCTTTTTCAATCGTCAGATGACTGCGCTTTCCCGTGAAAAGACGCAAAAGAGCTTGACTTTTCGCAAAAAGATGCTATATTGGTATGTTGCCGGAATGATTCGGCTTCGTCGGGATGTAGCGCAGCCTGGTTAGCGCGTTTGACTGGGGGTCAAAAGGTCGTGAGTTCAACTCTCATCATCCCGACCATTTTT
The DNA here is from genome assembly GCA_045114235.1 of Victivallales bacterium. GTDB lineage: Bacteria > Verrucomicrobiota > Lentisphaeria > Victivallales > UBA1829 > UBA1732. The sequence goes on along the minus strand of JBGUKB010000073.1, from coordinate 15,221 downwards.
TTGCCTTCATTCGAGTTGGGAAAGAGTCGTTTTGAAAGAAAGTGATGAAACGTGTTTTTTCCTGCTTCCGTGACATAAATCCCCTAAAACAGGTTCTTCGACGGTTTTCTGACAGAAAAAACGGGAAATAATTGTGATGAACCTATGAGATACGGTTGAAACTTCGACATCGGTACGGTTTTTGAATACGCCTAACAAAAACAGAAGTACCAATGCCGACCAATTTCTACTATCCACAGGGAATCTGTTTACAGTACGTCATCTCGCCTCCACGACCTTCAATGCGTTTCTTCCACAGTTTGCGAGCGTTGCTTTTTAGATGGAACAGCAAAATGCGGGGCTGGATGTCGAACAACTTCAGGAAGCCCGATTCCGATAAGCTCACCTGAGGATAAAGTTTGTAAAATGAAACGCCCCCCTCTCTTTGTAAGACTGAATGCAACACCGCCCCTTTTGACCTCTGCGTTTCCTTTTACAATCGTCTGACGACATGTTTTTTTCCCTGGTTCGGGGGTGTTCCGGCTTGAAAAAAACTCTCCGTGGTGATATATTATTTTTTTCGGCAAAATCTTTTCTTAGAATATAATACACACATCCGCGAGGTTTTTTCCATGAAAATGTCCCAGTTGTTCGGCAGCCGCCTGAAAGAGGATCCGGCGGACGCCACCACCTACAGCCACAAATTCCTGGTCCGCGGGGGCTATGTCCGGCCCGTTTCCGCCGGCATCTACTCTCTGCTGCCCGTCGGCAAACGCGTCATCGCGAAGATCGAGAACATCATCCGCCAGGAAATGGACCGCGTCGGCGGGCAGGAAGTCCTGATGCCGGTCGTGCTCCCCGCCGATCTCTGGGTCGAGTCCGGCCGTTACCAGTCCGTCGGGGCCGAGCTGCTGCGGTTCAGCGACCGCAACAACAAGGCGATGGTGCTGGGCATGACGCACGAAGAGGCCAGCTGCCAGATCGCCCGCACGGAGATCAACAGCTACAAGCAGCTGCCCGTGATGATCTACCAGATCCAGACCAAATACCGCGACGAAGCCCGTCCGCGCGCCGGCCTGATACGCGTCCGCGAATTCACCATGAAGGACGCCTACAGTTTCCACACCTCGCAGGAGGACCTGGACGCATACTATCAGGAGCTCCACGCCGCCTACGAACGCATCTTCCGCCGCGTCGGCATGAAGAACTTCGTCTCCATCCTCTCCAACACCGGCATGATGGGCGGCAGCGTGTCGCACGAGTTCATGCTGCTGGCGGACTGCGGCGAGGACAACATCTTCCTGTCGCCGGACGGCAAGAGCTACAAGGCAAACCGCGAGGTCGCGGTGTCCGGGCTGAAGTTCGAGCGCACCGGCGAAGAACTCCCCCTCGAAAAAGTCGCCACGCCGCACTCCAAGACGATCGAGGAGGTCGCGAACTTCCTGAACGTGACGCCCGCGCAGACCGGCAAGGCGGTGTTCTACAGCACCGAGGACGGCAAGGAGCTGATCTTCGTGCTCATCCGCGGCGATTTCGAGGTCAACGAGTGCAAGCTCAAAAACGTCCTCGGGCTCAACGCGATCAAGTTCGCCGACGACAACCTCATCCGCGCCTGCGGCGCCGTCCCCGGATACGCTTCCCCGGTCGGCATCGCCGAAGTGCCGGACAAGGTCCGCCTGGTGATCGACCCCTCCGCAGCCGGGACCGTGAACCTCGTGGTCGGCGCGAACGAAGAAGGGTTCCACTACAGGAACTTCAACTACGGGCGCGACATGACTGGCGGCCTGGTGGCCGACGTGGCGTGCGTCCGCGAGGGCGACCCCTGCCCCGTGACCGGCGAACCGCTCGTGTTCAAGCACGGCATCGAGATCGGCAACATCTTCCAGCTCGGTCTGAAGTATTCGAAGTCGATGAAGGTGAATTACCTGGACAAGGACGGCAAGTCCAAACCGATGTACATGGGCTGCTACGGCATCGGCGTCGGCCGCACCATGGCTTCGGTCATCGAGGACAATCACGACGATTACGGCCCGATCTGGCCGATGTCCATCGCGCCGTACCAGGTCCACATCGTGGCGCTCCAGCCGAACGGATCCGAGTCCGGCGAGAAGGCCGAGGCGCTGTACAAGGACCTTCAGACGAAGGGCGTGGAAGTCCTGTACGACGACCGCGGCGAAAAGGCCGGATTCATGTTCAGCGACGCCGACCTGCTCGGTGTTCCGTTCCGCGTGATCGTCTCCCCGAAGACGCTCGCGAACGGCATGGTCGAATTCCGCACGCGCGCCTCCCGCGATTCCGAGATGATCCCCGTCGAACAGGCCGCCGAAGTGCTGGCGCAGCGCGTCCGCGCCGAGCTGGACCGCTACCTCTGACGAACTGGAAAGGAACACGAACATGAGCAACGGCACATTTTACGTAACGACCCCGATCTACTACGTCAACGACAAGCCCCATATCGGCCACGCCTACACGACGGTCCTCGCCGACGTCCTCGCACGCTACCACCGCGCCGCGGGCGACGACGTCTGGTTTCTGACCGGCACCGACGAACACGGCCAGAAGGTCCAGAAAGCCGCCGAGAAGAACGGCATGACGCCGATCGAACAGTGCGACAGCACCGTGGTCCGGTTCCAGGAGCTTTGGAAGCGCCTCGGCATCACGAACGACGACTTCATCCGCACGACCGAGGAGCGCCACTGGAAAATCGTCCAGGCCATCATGCAGGACCTCTACGACCGCGACCTCATCTACAAAGCCGAGTACAAAGGCTACTACTGCGTCGCCTGCGAGCGCTTCTTCACGGAGAAGGACCTGATCGACGGCAAGCTCTGCCCGGACTGCCAGCGCGAAGTCGACACCATCGTCGAGAGCAACTATTTCTTCCGCATGAGCAAGTATCAGGACTGGCTCATCCAGTACATCACCGAGCACCCGGACTTCATCCAGCCGGCGTTCCGCGCCAATGAGACGCTCGGATTCCTGCGCAAGCCGCTGGAGGACCTCTGCATCTCGCGCCCGAAATCCCGCCTTTCCTGGGGTATCGAACTGCCGTTCGACCGCGACTACGTCTGCTACGTGTGGTTCGACGCGCTCATCAACTATATCTCCGCGATTGGATACGGCGTGGACCGGGCGCGTTTCGAGCGCTACTGGACCAGCTGCATCCATCTGATCGGAAAGGACATCCTCACCACGCACAGCGTGTACTGGCCGACCATGCTCCACGCCATCGGACTTCCGATGCCGAAGACCATTTTCGCGCACGGCTGGTGGCTCACCGGCAGCCGCAAGATGAGCAAGTCGCTCGGCAACGTGGTGAACCCGATGGACATGGCGGACAAGTACGGCGTGGACGCGTTCCGCTACTTCCTGCTCGCCGCCATGACGCCCGGCAACGACGCCTCGTTCACCGAGGAAGACTTCCTCCAGCGGTTCAACACCGACCTCGCGAACGACCTCGGCAACCTGCTTTCGCGCGTGGTGAAGCTCTCCATCAAGAACTTCGGCGGCAGGCTCCCCGCCCCGCCGCCGCTCCAGCCGCTCGAAATGGAACTGCTCTCCAAGGCCGGACTGGCAATCAAACAGCTTGAAAACGAGCTTAACGCCATGAAGCTCGACCGCGGGATCGCCGCCGTCATGAACGTGGTCCGCGAGGCCAACAAGTTCCTGGAACGCACGGCGCCGTGGACGCTCGCGAAGGAAGGCAAGACCGATCGCCTCGCCGCCGTGCTGTACACCGCGGCGCAGACGCTCGAGATCGTGTCCGGTCTGCTCTTCCCGATCATGCCCGAAAAGATGACGCTGCTGCGCCGTTCCCTTGGCCTCACCGAGGAAGAGATCACGAAGACCGACTTCCAGTCGCTCCGCGAATTCGGCTCCGGCGACATGAAACGCACCATGGTCGACATGCCCCCGCTCTTCCCGCGTATCGCGGTCGAGAAGCCCGAAGAGGCAGCTCCCGCGAAGCCGGAAAAGCAGAAAAAGCAGGAGATCAAAGCCCCGAAGGCCAAGGACACCGTGGTGCCGGAAGGCATGGTCACGATCGAACAGTTCTTCAAGACGCAGCTCCGTACCGCGAAGGTGCTGGAGGCCGAACGCATCGAAGGCAAGACGCGCCTGCTCCACCTGAAGGTCGACCTTGGAAACGGCGACGTCCGTTCGCTCGTCGCCGGCATCGCGCAGCAGTATGCCCCGGAAGACGTGATCGGCAAGACAATCGTCGTGGTGGCCAACCTCATGCCCGCGAAGATCGCCGGATTCGAGTCCTGCGGCATGCTCCTCGCCGCCAAGAACGAAACCAGCCTGAAACTCGTGACCGTGGACGGCGGCGACGCCGAGCCTGGCCTCTCAGTCGGTTAAGGGAGGGCAAGCCCTCCACCGTAATAGTGTCCGGCTACGCTCGGACACGAGACATGAAATAACAATGTGCCGGAGCGCAAGCCCGGCACTACATCGACACACGCAGTGTGGGCGGTGTCCAACAAATGGATGCCGCCGCTTTTTTGTGTTCAGGCGTTTCTATGGTTGAACGGCGGCCCGGCGGGATTCCATTTCGCTACGGACGGATTCCTTGCATGGGGTACCATAAAAAGCGTCGTACGCAATACTCGTCACGCCGTTTGGAATCGCGATCTCCCTCAGCGAGAAACAATTCAAAAAAGCGTGGCGTCCGATGGTCTTCAGGCTCGCGGGCAGGGAAACGCGTTCCAGTCGGCAGGAATAGAAAGCGCTGTCGCCAATGGCCTCGACCCCCTCCGGGATCGTAATCTCCTTCAGTTTACGGCACAAGCTGAACGCTTCGTCCCCGATGGCTGCATCTTCCCGCGGCGGCGCGGCGGCTTTGTCGTCTTTATTCAGCGTGACGCTCTCCAGGGATTGAAGCCCATAGAACGCATAGGAGCCAATGGCGGCGTGTACCGGAAGCACGACCGATTTCAGTTTCGGACAACGAATACGCAGGCCTATCGATTCGACATAAAAAGCATTGGCCGGAATCATATTGACCGAGTTCGGGAACACGACCGATTCCAGGTTCGCGCAATCATGGAACGCCTCACTTCCGATCTCCGTCACACCGTCCGGGATCACCAGATCGACCGCGTTTTCGGGCGCGCGAAGGTAAACGACCTTTACCGTATCGGGCGTGGGGCTAGCGTCGTAATAGACCCGTTCCAAGCATATGAGACCTTCGGGCGGAAAGACGAACCCGTCCCCGGGCTTCCCATTTGCGGACGGGGCTGTTTTCGTCGCTGAAACTACACTGGTTTCAACGGAAGCGGATGTTTCCGGGGCCGAATCTTGTTCCTCCGGTTCCCTGCCGCAGGAGGCTAGGAACACGATCAGAACGGCGGATGCGGCGATCAGGCAGGCAAACGATGAAAAATGCTCGAAAATAGAATGTTTTTGCATATTGGACCCCTCGTATTGGCAGGCCGGCAGGATATTTTTCCACTAATATAACGCCTCCTTTCCGTCTATTATTGCATCAATTCCTCCCCCTTACAAGAAAGAAAAGAAAAAAGTAGGCGGGAAAACCCAGAAACAACATCCGTCAAAGCATCCGTCATTTCGTCGTCATTCCGTCATATCTTTGATTTGAAATAGTTTGCTATTCTGCCACCCGTCTTTTTTCATGGCAACGGCAAAGAACTTACAAACCGACAAAAAAAGCCCCGGAATCCTGCATAAAACAGGAGTCCGGGACATTATTTTCGATAAGCCTGTGTCCGAGCGGAGCCGGACACTACTGCAAGTCTCTTAGAGACCGAGGGTCTTGACGGTTTCGAGGGCGATCATCAGCTCTTCGTTGGTGGGCATGACGATGGCCTTCCAGGCGCTGTCGTCGGTGGAGATGACGCCGGCCTTGCCGAAGCACGCGTCGTTCTTCGCGTCGTCGCACTTGATGCCGAGGCAGGCGATGCCGTCGAGGATGGCCTTGCGTTCCGGGATGGAGTGTTCGCCGATGCCGCCGGTGAAGACGATGGCGTCCGCGCCGCCGAGGAGCACGTAGTAGGAGCCGATGTACTTGACGATGCGGCGGATGAACATCTTGAGGGCGAGGGCGGCGTCCTTGTTGCCGGAGTCGGCCGCGTTCACGATGTCGCGCATGTCGCCGCTGCCGATGCCGCCGACCGCGAGCAGGCCGGACTTCTTGTTCAGGATGGTGTCGACTTCCTTGGCCGTGTTGCCGACCTCGACCATGCGGAGGACGGCGGCGGGATCCATGTCGCCGCTGCGGGTGCCCATCATGAGGCCCTCGAGCGGGGTGAGGCCCATCGTAGTGTCGATGACCTTGCCGTTCTTGACGGCGGCCATGCTGCAGCCGTTGCCGAGGTGGCAGGTGATGATCGTGATGTCTTCGGGCTTCTTGCCGAGGAATTCGGCGGTGGAGAGCGTCACGAAACGGTGGCTGGTGCCGTGGAACCCGTACTTGCGGATGCCGTACTTCTTATAGAAATCCATCGGGATCGCGTAGAGGTAGGCCTCCGGGGGCATGGTCTGGTGGAACTGCGTGTCGAAGACGGCCACGTTCGGGACGCCGGCGAAGATCTCCTCGCAGGCTTCGATGCCGCTGAGGTTGGCGGGGTTGTGGAGCGGTCCCAGCGGGATGCACTCGCGGATGATGTCCTTCACGGCTTCATCGACCTTGACCGGGGCGGTGACCTTTTCGCCGCCGTGGAGCACGCGGTGGCCGATCGCCTTGACTTCAGAGAGGCTCTTCAGGACGCCGATCTGGGGATCGACGAGCTTGGCGCAGACGGCGCGGAGACCGTCGGAGTGGTTCTTCACGCCTTCGGGGGATTCTTCGAACTTGAAACCGTCCGGACGCTTGATGATGAGGTTCGGAGTCGGGGTGCCGACGCGCTCCACGAGACCGGACGCGATGACGGTATTGCTGCCGTTTTCCATCTCGAAGAGAGTGAATTTGAGGGAGGAGCTGCCGGAGTTGATCACGAGAATTTTCATGCGGAATCCTTTATGGTTTCTGGTTTTAAAATCGAAGAAAGTAAATAATATAGCATTAATTTTTGGAAAATGCAAGGAAAAGCGGCATGTTCCATGCGTTTTTCCAAAGGAAAACGGCGCGAAAACGATGGATCAGCGCGGAAAATACAGCAGCAGCGGCGCTCGGCCGTCGAACGCGAGCGAGAACTCCGGCGCGACCGTCTCGTTCAGCGTGCCGCACCACCAGAAAGGCAGGCGGAGCTTGTCGAGCGGGTATTTCAGGCCGGACGCCGTGACTGGCATTTCCGGATGGAAGCTGAAGATGGAAACTTTCGTGCCGGACGGACGGCGGAACGCGGCGGATTTCAGGACGGGCAGGAACGTGCCGAAATCGGTCTCCATGCGGACGTCGGCTCCTGCGGCGGCGAACATCGGGAGCAGGGAGGCGTTGCCGAGCAGATGGTCTTCGCGTCGGCCCCCTGCCCCGAGGATCACGATGTCGCGCCAGGAGCGCGCCATGCACGCGCGGAACGCCTTCGAAAGGTCGTTCGTCTCCTGTTCGGATTCGTGGATCAGGCGCTTGCTGAAGCGTTTCTTCAAAGCCGGGTCGAGGCTGTCCAGATCGCCGACCACGAGATCGGGCTCCAGTCCGGCGCGGAGCAGCGCGGACGCGGCGCCGTCGCAACAGACAATCCGGGACGCGGCGCGCAGCGTCTCCAGCAGGCATTTCCGGCGGGGGAAACTGCCGTTCGCCAAGATCACCGTGTAATCAGCGGAACCGCCCATAATGGCCTCCGGAACGCGGTTTATTCTGTCTGCAGCGCCATCCAGCCCTCGCGTCCGGGGAGCACGCCGGACCGGATGGAGCCGGACGGGATCGTGGAAACGTCTTGCGGCAGGAGATCGCCCGGCGCGCAGAACTCAATGCCGCGCGCCTTCGCCATGCTCAGGAAATCATCGAAGAGGTCGGCGCAGATGCCGCCCTCGGCTTCGGCGTGGATGGTCAGCAGGTTCATGCCGTCGGGCGAGGCGGTGGCAAGGAGGCGTTCGTTATAGTTTTCGCGCGTGACGCCGTCGCGGCCGAGCAGTTCATCGTAGGTCGGCATGTTCAGCGGTATCTGCGGCGTTTCGAGCTGTTTGCCGTCCACGACCGGACGGAAGATGGAACTGCCGCGGCAGTCGCTGTTGTAGCGGAAACGGAACGTCTCCTTTGCCGTGAGCACGGCGTCGGTGGTCTTCCAGCCGGGGGAAGCGGAGCAGACGGGCGGCTTGCCGGTGATGCGTTCGATCTCGTCGTACGCGAGGCGCAGGTGCTTCAGGATCAGCTCGGGGGAGAACGACGCGATGCGGTTCTGCCACTTGCAGTGGTCCCAGGCGTGAAGCCCGATCTCATGCCCGGCGGCGGCGCAGTCGCGCAGGACCTGTTCGTTGCGCCGCCCGATGGCCGGGCCGGGCCAGGCGGTCCCCATGAGGAGGATGTCCATGCCGTACAGCCCGGGGGCGTTCGTGCGGAGCATCTTGAACAGGAAGGTCGGCTTCAGCAGACGCCACAGGTTGCGCCCCATGTTGTCCGGGCCGACCGAGAAGAAATACGCCGCGCGGACGCCGTGCTTGTCCATGGCACGCAGGAGCGAGGGGACGCCCTTGCGCGTACCCCGGAACGTATCGACGTCTACGCGGATGGCGATCTTCATTTTTTGATCCCGAATTCGCCGGAGGAGATGGCCTGCTGGAGGAAGAAGTCGAGCGTCTGCTTGATGGATTCGCGCAGAGGCACGACGGGTTTCCAGTTGCAGTACTTCATCGCGTTGCGGATGCTGGGCTTGCGGTGCTGGCAGTCCTGATAGCCCGCGCCGTAGAAGGTGCCGCTTTCGACTTCCTTGCAGCCGGCGAACGGCGGGAATTTCTTGCGGAGCGGATGCTCGTTGAAGAGTTCGACGAGTATCTCGGCGAGCTCCTTGATGCTGGCTTCGTTATCCGGGTTGCCGATGTTGATGATCTTGCCGTCGCAGAGGCCGTCCTTGTTCTCGATGATGCGGAACAGGCACTCGATGCCGTCGGTCACGTGCGTGAAGCAGCGTTTCTGCGCGCCGCCGTCGATGAGCAGGATCGGGTTGCCCTGCACCAGGTTCAGGATGAGCTGGGTGATGGCGCGGGAGCTGCCGATGCGTGCGGAGGAGAGCGAGTCGAGCTTCGGGCCCATCCAGTTGAACGGGCGGAAGAGCGTGAACTTGAGGCCGCGGGACGCGCCGTAAGCCCAGATCACGCGGTCGAGCATCTGCTTGCTGCAGGAGTAGATCCAGCGCTGCATGCGAATCGGGCCGAGGATGAGGCGGGAATTGTCCTCGTCGAAGTTCTCGTCGTCGCACATGGCGTAGACTTCGGACGTGGAGGGGAAGATGATGCGCTTGTTGTACTTGGCGCAGTAGCGGACGATCTTCAGGTTCTCCTCGAAGTCGAGCTCGAAGACGCGGAGCGGATTGCGCGTGTACTCAATCGGGGTGGCGATGGCGACCAGCGGCAGGACCACGTCGCACTTGCGCACATGGTATTCGATCCACTCGTGGTTGATCTGCACGTCGCCCTCGAAGAAGTGGAAATCCGGATGGGACAGCAGATCGGTGATGTATCCGCTGCGGAGGTCCATGCCGTACACCTCGTAGTTGCCGTCGTCGAGCAGGCGCTTGCTGATGGCGCTGCCGATGAAGCCGTTCACGCCCAGGATCAGCACGCTCTTCTTGCGTTTCGGGCCGACGACGGGCGAATTGGTCAGGACCATCTTCGGAGTGAAGCGGCTGTCCGCGGCGAGCTGTTCGCCGGTCGTGTACAGGCCGCCGTCCCTCTGCGCGAAGTTCACCTGCACGGCATTCCTGCCGCAGGCGATCACGAACGGGGCGGTGGAGACGATGGTGCCGGCCGGGGCTTTCTTCTTCAGCGGCACGACGGAAACATCCCAGATGAAGTATTTCTGAGCGGCGATGAACGTGAACGCGCCGGGGAAGGGACGGGTCACACCGCGCACGAGGTTACGGACGGAAACGGCGTCCTTCGTCCAGTCGATGAGCCCGTCGGCGGGGCAGCGGTGTCCGAAATAGGTAGCCTGCTTTTCATCCTGCTTTTTGCCTTTGGCCTTGCCCGCGAGCACGGAGGGCAGGACTTTTTTGAGCATCTTTTCGGCGGCGGCGGCGGCCTTCAGGTGCGCGTCCTTCGCAGTGTCGCTGTCGGCGATCGCGAACTTCTCCTGCGCCACGATGTCGCCGGCGTCGACCTTCGCGGTCATCTTGTGGAGCGTCACGCCCGATTCCTTTTCGCCGTTGATGACGACCCAGTTCAGCGGGGCACAGCCGCGGTATTTCGGGAGGAGCGAGCCGTGGAGGTTGAACGCGCCCTTCTTCGGGATGGCGAGGATGTCCTTTCCGATGACCTTGCGATAGTAGAACGAGAAGATGAAGTCGGGGGCCATCTTCTTGATGCGTCCGGCCCAGAGCGGATGGTTCACGTCTTCGGGCGCGAAGACCGGGATGCCGAGGGCGGCGGCGGTCTCGGCGACGGAACGGAACCAGAGGTTTTCGTTGGGATCGTCAGCGTGGGTGAAGACGGCCTGGATGGTCACGCCGGCCTTGACGAGCTGTTCGATGCCGATGCAGCCGATGTTGTTGTAAGCGAAGACGACAGCTTTCATGCGGTGTCACTCCTGTTCTTTGGGTTGGGTATTTTTATTGCGATGAACTGATTCGATGAAGAATTGAGGGCGGGCACGGGAGTTCAGGTGGATCTTACCGATATACTCGCCCAGGAGCCCCATGGACGCGAACTGCATGCCGATGAGCACGAAGACGACGGCGAACAGCGCGAACGTGCCGCCGAAGCCCCAGTCCTTGTCCAGCTGGGAGCGGATGAAGACGTAGAGGCCGAACAGCACGCCGATGCCGCCGACGGCAAACCCGAAGAAGGTCAGGAGACGCAGCGGGAACGTGCTGGTGCCGGTCAGCAGGTCGTACTGGAGCGCGATGAGCTTCATCACGCTGTACTTGGATTCGCCCGCGGCACGCTCGGCATGCTTCACATGCACCTCGACCGACTTGCGCGCGTAGGTCATCGCGAGCATGGGGATGAACTTGCCGTTCTCGTGGCACAGCAGGACCGCGTCGACTACGTTCCGACTGTAGCCGCGGAGCATGCAGCCGTAGTCGGTCATGGTCTTGCCGTTGCAGAGTTTGCGCACCATGAGGTTGACCATCTTCGATCCGAACTTGCGGAAGAAGGTGTCCTGGCGGTTTTCGCGGATGGAGCCGACCACATCGTAGCCTTCGCGCAGTTTTTCGAGGAGCTTATAGATTTCCTCCGGCGGGTTCTGCAGGTCGGCGTCGAGCGTGACGACGTACTTGCCGCGGGAGGTCTGGAATCCGGCGGTCACGGCGGCGTGCTGGCCGAAATTCGAGGTCAGGATCACGCCCACGATGCGCGGGTCCTTCTGCGAAGCCTCGATGATCATGTCCATGCTGCGGTCGGCGCTGCCGTCGTCCACCAGGATGATCTCGGTCGTGCAGTCGAGCTTGTCACAGGCCGCGGTCGTGCGGGCGATGAGCTCCGTCAGGTTTTCCTCCTCGTTGTAGACCGGAATGACGAGGGAGAGTTCGATTTCGGGCGTTGTCATGGTTGCGGGGTCCCTTCTGCGCCGTCAGCTTCGGCGGGCTTCGCGATGGATTCGAGGTATCGGAAAGATGGATGATAATAAACGTACACGCGTTTTTTGTCCAGTTTTTTGTATTTGCGCTTCAGTGCGGGGTCGTCCGGCCAGCCGGGTTTTCTCCGTAGCTTTTTGAACTCATACTCCTGCATGATGTTCATCGGCGAGGTGAAGAGGACCATTTTTTCGTCCGGGCATAGGAACCGTTCGAACAGTTGCTCTGAGACCGACTCGGCCTGAAGCAGAGCCAGGAACTCCCTTCCCTCTTCGGATTCCTCCAGTTCGGCCACCCAGTCGCCGCGCGTGATCACCATGCCGCCGTGCTCCAGGACGTCCGCCAGGAAAATACGGAACTCGTCCGGCCCCTCGATTTCGACCGTGTCGGAGGTGAACGTCCGGTTGGTGTCGTCCAGCTTTTCCAGCGAAAACGAGCGGATCGGCGCCGGAAGATCCATGTAGTACGCCAGTTCCGCGCCGCCGACCGATCCGAAGAAGGCCGTGCGCTTCAGGAAATCCGGATCCTCCGCCATGATCCTTTTCAGACCGGCACCGTGACTGCGAAGGAACGGCGCCGTCGACTCGAACGCCTCCGTTTCGCTCAGCGTGGGGATCACGACCGAGAAGACGCAGAACAGCACGAACGCGACGAACGGGACCACGCGGTTCAGCGGATCGGCGGACGGCGCAAACGCGCCTTCGGCTCCCTCGCGGAGCAGTTTTTTCCGCGATTTCCGCCAGATGACCAGCCAGAAGATGCTGAAAAGAAATGCGTACAAAGCAAAGAAAGCCAGGAGCGATATCAGGTCGGCATTCGCCCGGCCCTCACTCGAAAAGGAGGAGAGATGCAGGTCAAACCAGAAAGCATGCGTGGCCCTATAGATCAGGATTCCGAACCCGGCAACGGAAACAAGCAGAAGAATTCCCGCCGCAACCGGAATCAGGACATCCACCAACCGGAAGAACTTGTCGGTGATCTTCCGCAGGAACGTCCAGCTCTCGTGCGGCCCGGAGAACCACGCCGCCGTGAAGAGCGCGCACCACGGCACGATCGGCAGGATGTAATACGAACGGCGCGACCGCGAGGCGGAAAACAGCACGAAGATGAACACGATGGAGACGAAGAGCCACAGCGTGTCGGAGGACAAGTCCTCCTCGGAAGCAGTGCCTCGCTTCGCAACGGCACGGATGAGCCCGTGGACATAATCAATGACCGCGAAGATGAAAAAGGGCGTCCACGGGATCATCAGGCGCGGGAGATACAGGAAATACACGTAGAACGGATCCTTGTTGTGGTCCCACGGGTTGAATACGCGCATCAGGTTCTCGCGGAACACCAGCACGATGCCGCTCGCGCCGTAGTTCTCCGACATCACGGCCTCCAGCACGAACGGCACGGCGTACAGGCAAAGCCCGCCGAGGAAGAACGCGAGGAAGAATTTCCAGTTCAGGTGCTGCCGGAAGGATTTGCGGACGACGCAGTCGATGACCGCCAGCGCGGGCGGGATGACGAACGCGGGCAGACCCTTGGTCTGCGCCCCGACCGCGCAGCAGCCCCAGAACGCGAAATACGCCCAGAAGGACGCCGTCTCCCGGTGGTGCAGGTATACCGTCACGGCCATGACGATGAAAACCGTCTGCTCCATGTCCGCCTCGGCGAGGCGGCCCCAGACGATGAACGAATACGTGCTGAGCAGGATCCAGCCCGCCAGATACGCCGTGCGCTCCGAATAGAACTTGCGGGCGACGGAGATGATGCAGCCGAGCCCGGCGAGCGCGAAAAGCGCGCTCGGGAGACGGACGGACAGCTCGGTCACACGTCCGCCCGCGAGCTTCGAAATGACGGCGGCGAACCAGTAGCTGACGAGCGGCTTGTCGAAATACGGCTGGCCGTTGATACGCGGATGGAGCCAGTCGCCGGTCATGAGCATTTCGCGGACGACCTCGAACCAGCGGGCCTCCGAGCGAATGGCGGGGTAGATGCCGAGCCCGAAGAAAAGAACAAAGCAGGCGAACACCCAGAACGTGATCCACTTCGCGTTTTTACGCATTGTGGGGATCAGCGTGTCGCTGCACTCCTGAAACCGCATCATGTCGAATCCGCCCGCCATGCAGTCTTACCTCGCCAGGATCTCTTTGCAGGCTTCGATCACGTCGTCGACGTCGGCGTCGGACATGCCGGGGAAGAACGGCAGCGAGAAGATGCGCTCGCTGTTCCACTCGGTGTTCGGCAGGGCGCCCGCCGGGACGGGGCACGCCTCGCGGTAGTATTTCTGGCCGTGGACGCAGCGGAAATGCAGCCCGGTGCCGATGTTGCGTTTCTTGAGCTCCGCCATGAAGTCGTCGCGCGTGATGCCCGTCTTGTCGATGTCCAGGCGCACGACCATCAGGTGGTAGGAATCCTTGTACTCGTAGGCGGGCTGCGCCAGCGGCGTCAGCTCGGGGATGTCCGCGAGGCGTTCGCGGTAGAGCGCGGCGAGGTGCCCGCGTTCGGCGTTCATGCGGTCCACGCGGGTGAGCTGGGTGATGCCCAGGACCGCCTGCATGTCCGGCATATTGAACTTGAATCCGGGTTCGACCACCTGCGCCTGCGGGGCGCGGCCCATGGTCTGGCGGTCGTAGGCGTCCACGCCGAGGCCGTGGAACTTGAGGCTGCGGACGCGGTCGGCGAGCGCCGCATCGTCCGTGGCGAACATGCCGCCCTCGCCCGTGGTGATGTTCTTGATCGGATGGAACGAGAACATCACGTGCCCGTGCTTGCCGATGCGTTCGCCCTTGAACTCGGCGCCGAGGGCGTGCGCGGCATCTTCGATGAGCAGGACGTTGTGTTTGGCCGCGACGGCGCGGATCTTGTCGAGCTCCAGCACGCCGCCCGCGAAATGGACGGGGACGATCGCCTTCGTGCGCGGCGTGATCGCCGCCTCGATCGCGTCCGCCGAGATCATGAGCGTGTCGCGGTCGCAGTCGACGAAGACCGGCTTCGCGCCGTACAGGGAAACGACGTTCGGCAGGGAAACCCACGTCATGGACGGGGTGATGACCTCGTCGCCGGGCTTCAGGCCGAGTGCGCGGAACAGCACCTGCATGACGGTCGTTTCGGAGGTCAGCGGGATCGCGTATTTCGCGCCGGTGTAGGCGCAGAAAGCCTTTTCGAATTCGGCGTTCTTCGGGCCGGTGGTGATCCAGCCGGAACGCAGCACATTGGCGACTTCAGAAATCTCCCACTCCTCGATCGAGGGCTTGGAAAAGGGCAGAAATGTTTCGCGCATAAAAAAGTATCCTGTTTGGACTGTTGCGATAAATATTTATATAATATAGCTCTGTAATTGAAGATATGCAAGCGCGCCCGCGCGAAAACGCGAAAAAAAGACGGCACGCCGGAAAGGGCATGCCGTCCTGCGGAATCAGTTGTTCGGGAAAGGTCAGGCTTTGACCGCCTCGCCGTTGTCGTCCTTCTTCGCGTCTTCCGGACCTTCGGAGGAGATGTTGCGCTCTTCCTTGTGCCAGTAGGCGGTGATCATGGGGGAGACGAAGATGGAGGAGTAGCAGCCGGCGATGTTGCCAATCAGGATGACCGCCACGAAGTCGCGGATGCCGTCGCCGCCGAAGA
>JBGUKB010000072.1:0-15511 GCA_045114235.1 Victivallales bacterium | reverse complement strand
CCCCCCCCCCCCGGTCAGGAAGGAATCCACTTTAATCCCCCCCCAAAAGCTCTGCCTTACGGGTTCCGCGGTCTGTTAAAATGATGCCGAGCGTAAGCGAGGCTACCGAGGCGGCGTAGCCGCCCCCAGCGAAGCGGCAAATCACCATCTTCGTACTTGAGCGAAGCCAAGCACAACTTCAGCACCGCTTTGCGGTGTCAGGCGATCACGGTCCAGTTCATATCCACGCCGCGACCCATCTCGTTCCATTGAGACTGGTCCGCACCGGAGTAATATCCGAGCATGCCTGTGGAATACTGCCGCACAAGCAAATCGTCTTTGCCGTCGCCGTTGTAATCACCCGCGCCGACCACGAACCAGTCGGAGGCGGCGAGCTGGCCGATACTCGTATAACTGTCGATGTTGCCGTCCGCGCACATGACCATCGAACCGGTATCCTTGTGGTACAGCACGAGGTCGTCCCTGCCGTCGCCCGCGAAATCTCCGATGGCGCGGACATCCCAGCCGGACCAGTTCGCGCTTCCGAGTTTCTTTACCGAACTGTCGATGTCGACCGCATAATACTGCGTGCCGCCTGAAAAACTCATCAGCACGGTATCTTTTCCGGTTCCGGAGAAATCGCCGCATCCGACCAGCGTCCAGTCCTTGCCGCCGAAGAAACCGCTGAGCGACTTCCATGTGTCGGTCCCGTCGACCCACGCGCCGAGCGCATAGAGATCCGGCGCGTACCATACGATCGAATTCGCGCCGGATGCGTTTCCGGTCAGGTTGCCGACCTTGTTTTTCCAGGCGATGTTCTCCGCGTTGTTCAGATACCCGATGTTGACCCACCCGTTCGCGTCGTCGCCGTTCTGATAATACCCGATGTACGCGCCTTTGTTTCCGTTCACCTCCACGTTGCCGAACATGACCGCGTCCGCCTTTCCGTCGCCGGACATGTCGTAACTTCCGAGGTTGTCCCAGGCGGAAGAAACACCGGCCGCGTTCGCGCTCCACCAATCGGCCGAACCGTTCATCCAGTACCCGTGCGCGTAGTTGTTCCCCGTCCAGACGAACATCACATCGGACACGCCGTTCCCGTCCCGGTCGCCCCTTGCGGACGCAGCCTCGGGGTCTCTGACCTGCACGGAGAGCAGGCCGTCGTTCAAGCTCAGGGTATAGTCCACGCCGCTGATCTTCACTGTTTTCCCGACTTCAAGTGTGCCGCGCGGTTGATTCGAGGCGTTTACCACGGAAATCGTCTGGTTGAATCCCGCCGCGTTTTCGGCGAGTTTGTAATTGCCGTTCTTTTGTGAGTCCGAAATCGTGAGCGTGAAGATCGGGAGGACACTCAGTTTTGACGGCAGGATCGCCCGCGCTGCGGCTCCGGGCGAAATGGAGGTGATATCGAAATTCAGGATACTGCTGTTGTAGAACGCGACGGAAGCTCCACTCTCCGCACGGAAGAGTCCTGTGATCTTTCCTCCGGAGAAAACAATCAAATTACCACCTGAATTGATTGTAATACTGTTTGCTGTTCCGCCCCAATGAACAAACATGCTGCCATTGTGGTTAACTGCAGTATTGTTTGCATACCCTTCCTCAGAAATACTAAACCATCCTCCATTAGAAATGATCGTATTGTTAGCTGTTCCTCCATAATAAAATGTCATACTACCGCCGGAATCAACCAACGTATCATTAGCTATGCCTGAACCGTGAATTGAAAACTGACCACCTAGCACCTTAGTATTATTCGCTCTGCCATCAGAGTAAATTGTCATCCCCCCGCCACAGATGGTTGTGCTATCAGCTATGCCGCCGGATGAGATTTGTACACTACCAGAATTAAGCGTGGTATTAGTTGCTCTGCCGCCAGACCGGATTGTTAGCGATCCCCATGATACTATCGTATCGCTGGCCACACCGGAAGATGCAACAGCCATATGGCTACTGGAAATGAGTTCAGTATTGTTTGCTTGGCCATCTAAAACATACAATATTCCTCCACTCACCAATAATGTATTATTAGCTTCTCCTCCTTTCTCAATCCAGCACGTTCCTTGGCTTATTATGGTATCGTATGCCAGAGCATCAAAAATACAAAAACCTCCACCTCTTACTTGGGTACTGGAGGCTTTTCCTCCATAGTCAATCTCGAGCCTTCCGCGACTTATAACAGTATTTTCCGCTATTCCGCCAGAAATAGCAAGATACCCTCTGTCAATAGTAGTGTGATTTACTAATCCACTACCACTGACATTCATACTTCCTCCGGAAGATATAAAGGTATTGTTTGCAACTACTCCATTCCATATAGTTAATTCTCCGGAAGAATATAATCTTGTACTGTTAATTAAACTCCCGCTAAAAAGATTAAGAATTCCGCCGCTTGATATGTTAGTATAATTCGCTACTCCGCCACTTTGAATGTTTAGTACACCAGTTTTTGATACCTGCGTATAATCTGCTATACCGCCGTTGAGAACAGTCATGGTTGCATTTGAAAGAATAATGTGTTCACTCGTAACTCCACTAGAAACAAAATAATTCGTCATAATAATGTGTAACCTCTTTTTGTCAGTTTTTTCAAGTTCTTTGTGCAGAAAAAAGTTATTATTCTGTATTAGTCTTTTGATTCTTTGTTTCTATTCGGATACCAGAGAAAATGATCGAGTTTGCGCCGGATTTGTGGAATATCCCCTAAGCCGTAAACATCTATCAAGCGGTCTATTACTTTGTGGTACTTCTCGTAATTACACCCGTGTTTATCTCTACATTGTTTGATGTATTGTTTTGTAACATCCAAGTATTGAGGAATAGTATCTGCTACAATTCCATCGAAGATAGAGTAGTCGTCCTTGTCGTAGCAATGGAAATTATGATAGCAGCAGTATTTCGTGGCAAAGGAAAAGGCGTTAGCTCCCGCAAAGTTTGCTATCTCATTAACAACCTCGGGATCTCCGGCTTTTATTCTGTCATCAAGATTCCAACGAACAATCTGCTCTGCAAGTCCAAAAATGGAAAAGTCTTCGCCTGAACGGAATCTGAGATTTGTGGAGTTTGTAAAATCTATCAGCAGAATTTTGTGAATAACGATGTCTCGATCGTTGTTTTTGGGATATTTCGTCAAATACGACTTGATTTCTTTGCCTTGCACCCCATATACGGGATCAGCTTGAACCGTCTTTTCATTTCGTTCAATGCTGTCCTTTGTCAAAGGAAGATAAGTGTGTTTTCCGTGCTCCGGCTCTCGTCTTTGGAACGTGTTGCGATTTCGTTTCATGGTGCAAACTCCCGCATGTGTTTGTTTTCGTAGGGGAAACGCCTGAACACAAAAAAAGCCGGACGCTTCCTCATACGCGAAAAACAAAGGTTCCGCCAAGAACCTGCTACTAGGACGTAGAGTAACGTCCAGCAAGATACAAAGACACAATGGTCCTCTTGCTGGCATTTCAAACCTAGTAGCAAAAGAGCGTATTTAGAAACTTGGCGGATTCATGTTTTTCTTTTGCTGAAATAACCGATGTAATGAGCTCGAAACCGAATTCCTGAAGGTCGGGAAAGCGATTCCAAACAACAATTTACACGCGATTCAGGATATTTCAAGCCGTTTCCCTTCTTTTATGAGATATTTTCCGTCTTTGAGGAGAAAAAGGACGCTTTGCGTCCCCGCGTTGCTGGGGGCGGCTTCGCCGCCTCGGTAAACTCGTTTGCACGAGTTCGACAGGTTAAATGACCGCGAGGCGCGCCCGGCAGAGTATTATTGACGAGGTGATTTTTCCTGCTTGACCGCGAGCTGCGCACGGCAGTATTATGTGAAAGTTTCGTGCTTGAGCGAAGCCAAGCACAACCGCCATGGAAGGCTTGCCTTCCCCGCGAGCTGCGTGTACAAAGACGCAAAAAGAGCAAATGAGACGTGATCCCATTTGCTCTGTTGTCAGCGTTGAAACAGGATTTCGTCGGGCGGCTTATTTCGAGGTGAGGCGTTTCGCGGCCTCGCGCGCCTCGGCGATGATCTCCTCCTCACCGTCGACGTGGCCGCCGCGCATCAGGATGCGGCCGTCGCAGACGACCGTGTCGATGCAGGAGCTGTCCGCCGCGTACACCATGTCGGAGACCAGGTTGAACCCGGGCACGAGGTTGTGGTTGTTCAGGTCGACGAGGATGCAGTCGGCGAGGCGGCCCTCCTCGATCACGCCCGCGTCGATGCCGAACGCCTCGGCTCCGGACCGCGTGGCGGCGCGGAAGACGTCCGCGGCCTTCATCGCCTTCGGGTCGCCGGTGAGGTCCTTCCCGCGGAGGGCGGCGGTCTTCATCTCGCCGAGCATGGAGAGAGAGTTGTTGGATGACGCGCCGTCGGTGCCGATCGCCCAGCGGCATTTGCCGAAGAGCGCGGCGCTGTCGTAGCGGAAATGGCCGGAGACGAGCTTCATGTTCGAGACGGGCATGTGGACGAGCACGGAGCGGCGTTCGGCGAGGAGTTCGATGTCCTCGTCGGTGAGCGCCACGGAGTGCGCGAGGATGGTCCTGTCCGTGAGGATGTCGCAGCGGTCGACGTAGGCGGTCGGGGACATGCCGTGCTGCTCCATGCAGTCGTCGAACTCCTTCTTCGTTTCGGCGAGGTGCGTGTGGATCACGAGGCCGTACTTCTTCGCCGTGTCCGCGACATCCTGTAATATTTCCTCGGTGGTTGTGTAGATCGCATGCGGCGCGACGGAGATCTGGATGCGGTTGGAAAGGTTGTTGCGGTTCTCCAGCAGCCAGTCGTTGTCCAGCATGGGGAGGAACGCTGGATTGCCCATGGTCTGACGCAGGATGCCGACGCAGGCACGCATGCCCATGTCCTCGGCGGCCTTCACGACCTGGCGGCCGCGCCAGTACATGTCGTTGAAGAACACGGTGCCGGACTTGATCATTTCGAGGATGGCGAGGCGGGTGCCGGCGTAGACGTCCTCGTTGGTGAGGCGCGCCTCGACGGGCCAGATGTGGTTGCTGAGCCAGTCGAAGAGGTCGAGGTCGTCGGCGAATCCGCGCAGGAGGGACATGGCGGCGTGGGTGTGGGCGTTGTAGAACGCGGGGAGGATCGCCATTTCGCCGTGCGCGTCGAGCGTTTCGTCGGCGGGTTCGGCGGGGACGGACTGCGAAATGCTCTGGAACCGGTTTCCTTCGATGCGGACGTTGACCGTGGAACCGTTGAGGACGACGTTGCGGAGGAGGATGCTTGACATGATCTGTGACCTGTTTCGGTTGGTTGTTTCAATATTTGAGTTTGATTCCGTTCAGAGTCCGAGGGCGTCGATTTCGGCGTTGATGACGCCCGCGGCGCGGACGTCGGCGAGGATGGAGTCTTCGAGCGGATCGGACGGCGTGAGGATGCCGGTGGCGCCTGAACTGCGCATGAGCTCGAGGATCCCGGCGTTGTGAAGCGCCAGAGTCGGGTCGATGTAACGCGTGGACGTGGGCTCGGGGAGCATGAAGTTGACCGGGCGCTTTTCGTTGACGGCGCGGTCCGGCGGGATGCCGGGGCCGAATTCGTCGTCCGCGCCCATGTTCACCAGCAGCGCGCCGCTGTCGAGCAGAAGTTGTGCGAACGGCGCAAGCGCATGGCGGACGCCCGTGGACGCGATCACGATGTCCGCGCCGTCCAGAAGGGCGGGCGTGAAGACGCGCCCCTGCGCCGGGTCGACGATGCGGACGGCCGCGCCCGCCTGCTTCAGGGCGTATTCGATGCCGCTTCCGACGCGCCCGTGCCCGAAAAGCAGGGCGGTCTTTCCGGCGGGATCGACGCCGATGTGGCGGAGTCCGCGCAGGCAGCCGTCGCCGGTGCCGAGTACGGTCTCGATGGATTTGATGCGCCCGGAGTCCGCCGCGAAAACGGGTTTCTCCGGCGGATTTGCTTCGTAGACGTGGACACCGGAACGTGTGAGCTCGCAGTAGCCGAACTGAGACGGGACATGTTTGTTCAATGCGCTGCAATCAAGCACAGCGTCGAACGGTCCGCTTGCGGCGGCCTCCTGTGCGCCGTGGCAGAGCTTGATGCCGATCCCGGCGAGGAAATCCGGGATCGCCGGATCGTATCCGAGTTCGTCGGAATAAAAGACCGTGAGGTCGGCGCCGGCCTCAAGCAGCGCGGCGTACTGCGCCAGCGTGTTCAGAAAGAGCGGCGTGCCGCAGAGAACGCGGAGTCCAGTCAGCGGACGCCCCTCGCGCCAGCGTTTTGCCTGTGCCGCGAGCGCGGGATAATCGCGTGCCGGATCGAGTTCCGGCGCGAGCGTCGCGGCGATCGCCTGAAGTTGTGCGGCGCGGTCCGGGGTCATAACTTGGAGAATTCCGGTCCGGCGGGGGTGTCCTTCACGGCCCAGCCTGCGGCGTTGATCTGTGCGCGGATCGCGTCGGCGGCGGCGAAATCCTTCGCCTTCTTCGCCTCGGCGCGTTTCTGCGCGAGCTCGAGGATTTCCACTGGGACATCCAGTTTCGGGGCGCCGGCGGCCTTCAGCGCGGAATCGACGTCGAGGAACGCCAGCACGCGGTCGAAATCGCGGTACTGGTCGAGCAGGACGGCGGCGGCGTCATGGCCCGCGCCCTTCGCGAGCAGGCCGTTGACCTCGCGCGTGAACTTGTGGACCGTGGCGAGCGCTTCCGCAATGTTCAGGTCGTCGGCGAGTCCGTCGGCGAACTTGGCGCGTGCGGCTTCCGCGGCGGCTTTCACCTCGGCGAGAAGCGCATCCCCGGCGGGAGCGGCGTTCAGGCGTGCGAAGAGCGTGTGAAATTTCTTCAGGGCGGTCCGTGCCTGTCCGAGCGCGTCCGGGTCGAAATTGAGCTTGGAGCGATAATGCGTGCCGAGCAGGAGATAACGGATCTCCGCGCCGGACCAGCCCTTCGCCGTGAGGTCGCGCAGGGTGTAGAAATTGCCGAGCGACTTCGACATCTTCTGTCCCTTGATCGTGAGGTGTTCGCAGTGGAGCCAGTAATTGACGAACTTGCAGCCGTTGGCGGATTCGCTCTGCGCGATCTCGTCCTCGTGGTGCGGGAACATGTTGTCGACGCCGCCTGTGTGGATGTCGAACGTGAGGCCGAGGTATTTGCGGCTCATGGCGGAGCACTCGAGGTGCCAGCCGGGACGGCCGGGCCCCCACGGACTGTCCCACTTCACGTCGCCGTCGTTTTCGTCCCACGCTTTCCAGAGGGCGAAGTCGGCCACGGAGTCCTTGGCGTACTCGTCACTGCGGACGCGGTCGCCGATGCGCTGGTTCTCGAAATCGAGCTTGACGAGCTGGCCGTAGTTCTTGCATTTTTCGATGGAGAAATAGATGGAGCCGTCGTCGGACTGGTACGCGTAGCCCTTGTCCATCAGCTGCTGGATCATGTTCAGCATTTCCGGGATGTGCGCCGTGGCTTCGGGATAGTGTTCCGCGGGCTCGACGCGCAGCGTGCGGAGGTCCTCGAAGAACGCGTCCTTGTACTTCCGCGTGAACGTCTGGAGCGGAAGCCCGGCGGCGCGCGAATCGCGGATGGTCTTGTCGTCGACGTCGGTCAGGTTCATGACCTGCGTGACCTTGATGCCGTGGTATTCGAGCGTGCGGCGGAGAAGGTCTTCAAAGAGATAGGCGCGGAAATTGCCGATATGGGCGTAATTGTAGACCGTTGGGCCGCAGGTGTACATCCCGGCGTATCCCTCGCGGATCGGGGTGAATTCGGTCATACGGCGTCCGAGCGTATTGAAAAAGCGGATCATGGTTCCTTCTCCTGGTTCGTGGCGTTCCGGAAAACATTTTATCATTTAATATACTCCATGCCGGGAAAGATTGCAAGGAAGACAGGGCAACTCGGACGTGGAGAGCGGTTGTCATGTGCCGAGTTTTATCATGAACCGCCGGGGCATGATATGGAAATCGAACATTTTCATGCCGCTGTGTTGTTTTTTCTCTACTTTTAGGTTTTTTCGTATTGCATTTGATTTTTTTTGAAAGGATGCTATAGTAAATAGATTACATGCCAGCGGGCGACGTCTTCCCTGACACGGCCCCGGCGAAAAAACACGCAAACAAAAAACAGGAAACCGTAGAGTATGGACATCATCGTCATGCCGACCGCCGCGGAAGCGGAACTCCTCACCGCCCGCATCATCGCCGACGCCATCAACGCCAAGCCGTTCTACAAGCTGGGGCTTGCCACCGGGCGCACCATGGAAAACGTGTACGCCAATCTGGTGAAGATGTACAAGGCCGGCAAGGTCGATTTCTCCCGCGTGATCTCGTTCAATCTCGACGAATACGTCGGGCTGAAGGGCACCGCCGAGAAGAACAAGGACTCCTACCGCTACTTCATGAACTACCACCTCTTCAACCACGTGAACATCGACAAGCGCAACACGCATGTGCCGAACGGCTTCGCCCCCGCGGACGAGCTTGAGGCCGTGGCAGCCGCGTACGAAGAGGAAATGGAAGACGCCGGCGGCGTGGACATGCAGCTCCTCGGCATCGGCCGCAGCGGACACATCGGGTTCAACGAGCCGATGTCCTCCTTCTCCAGCCGCACCCGCGTGGTGACGCTCACGAAGACCACATACGAACAGAATTCCCCGCTCTTCAAGAAGCCGGAAGACATGCCGATGCGCGCCATGACCATGGGCGTTGGCACCTGCCTTGACGCCAAGCGTCTGCTGCTCCTCGCCACCCACAAGGAAAAAGCCAATATCATTGCGGCCGCTCTCGAAGGCCCGGTCACCAGCATGATCTCCGCCACCGCGCTTCAGCTCCATGAAAACGCGGTCGTGGTCCTGGACGCCGACGCCGCATCCAAGCTCAAATACAAGGACGAATACGCGTTCCAGTTTGCCAACGATCCGAAGTGGGCCGCCTATCAGCCCGCCAAGCGCAAATCCTCCCGCAAAGCGAAGTAAGACACAGGGAAGCAAACCGCTATGAAAATCCTCGTCATCAACGGGCCGAACATGCAGCTGCTCGGACGGCGCAAAGCCGAGTTCTACGGGACGAAAACGCTCCCGGAGATCGAGGCCGGCCTCCGCGCGGTCGCCGATTCGCTCGGCGTGACGGTCGAATTTTTCCAAAGCAATCACGAAGGCGCGATCTGCGACAGGATCGCGGAAGCAATAACGGGCGGGGTCGACGGCATCGTCATCAACCCCGCCGCCTATACCCACACCAGCATCGCCATCCACGATGCGCTGGAAGCCGCCGCGATCCCCGCGGTCGAGGTACACATGAGCAACATCCAGGCGCGGGACGATTTCCGCCGGACGTCGCTCACCGCCCCCGCCTGCGTCGCACAGATCGCCGGCCTGGGCGCCGACGGTTACGAGTTCGCCCTCCGGGCGCTCGTCCGCCGCATCTCCGCCTCTTCCGGTCAAACCCGTTAACCACAACCCATCAACGCTAACCCCGGGTGCATTTATGAAAATCGATGAAATCAAAACGATCGTAAAACTCATGTCGGACAACGATCTGACCGAGTTCAAAATCGAGTCGGATGAAATGACGCTCTGCCTCCGCAGGGCCGCGCGTCAGCAGTCCGCGCCCGCACCTGTATTCGTTCCGGCCGCCGTCCCCGCGGCAGCCGCTCCCGCCGTCGCCCTTTCCCCGGCCGCCGTTCCCGCGGTCCAGGAACCCGCCAAGGCCGCTCCCGCCGCATCCGCCGGACACGCCTCCCCGGATCCCGCCAAGGTCATCGAATCCCCCACCGTCGGCACGTTCTACCGTTCGAGCGCCCCGGGCGCCGAGCCCTTCGTGAAGGTCGGCAGCCATGTGGAGGCGGACACGACCGTGGCCGTTGTCGAGGCGATGAAGGTCATGAACGAGATCAAGGCCGAAAAGAGCGGCGTGATCAAGGAGATCCTGCTGGAGAACGGCCAGCCCGTGGAATACGGCCAGCCGCTTTTCGTGCTTGAGTAATCACAGCCGGAGACAGGTTTCCCATGTTCAATAAGATCCTGATCGCCAACCGCGGCGAAATCGCAGTGCGCATCATCCGCACCTGCCGCGAGATGGGCATCAAAACAGTAGTCGTCTATTCCCAGGCCGACGAGGACAGCCTGCCCGTCCGCCTGGCCGACGAGGCCGTCTGCATCGGGCCCGCGCCCGCCACGCAGAGCTACCTCATGATCGAACGCATCATCAGCGTGGCCGAGATCGGCGACGTCGACGCGATCCACCCCGGCTACGGCTTCCTTTCCGAAAATCCGCAGTTCGCGCAGATATGCAAGGACTGCAAGATTGAGTTCATCGGCCCGACCGCCGAACAGATGAGCGCCATGGGCGACAAGGCGTCCGCCCGCGAGACCATGCGCAAGGCCGGCGTGCCCGTCACGCCCGGCAGCAACAACGTCGTCCTGTCCGAGGACGCGGCGCTCGAAGAGGCGCACAAGCTCGGATACCCGGTCATCATCAAGGCGACCGCGGGCGGCGGCGGACGCGGCATGCGCGTGGCGCACAACGACGCCAGCCTGGTCCAGGGATTCCACGCCGCCATGACCGAGGCGGAACGCGCCTTCGGCAACGGCGACGTCTACATCGAAAAGTTCATCGAAAACCCCAAGCACATCGAGGTGCAGATCATCGCCGACAAGTTCGGCAACGTGGTCTGCCTCGGCGAACGCGACTGCTTGCTCCAGCGCCGCCACCAGAAGCTCATCGAGGAATCTCCCTCCCCGTCGATCTCCCCCGCGCTCCGCAAGAAGCTCTACGAGGCCGCGATCAAGGCCGCCAAGGCCGTCGGCTACACCAGCGCCGGCACGATCGAGTTCCTGGTCTCCGGCAACAATTTCTACTTCATGGAGATGAACACCCGCGTCCAGGTCGAGCACACCGTGACCGAGATGGTCAGCGGCCTCGACATCATCCGGGAGCAGATCCGGATCGCCGCGGGCGAGCGCCTCAGCGTCCAGCAGAAGCAGATCGCCCTCCGCGGATGCGCCATCGAGTGCCGCATCAACGCCGAGAATCCGTACTGCAACTTCGCGCCGTCGCCGGGCACGCTGACGTTCTACTCCGCCCCGGGCGGTCCCGGAGTCCGCGTGGACTCGCACGTCTACGCCGGATACCGCATCCCGCCGCACTACGACAGCATGATCTCGAAGCTGATCGTGTACGCCGCCACCCGCGAGGAGGCGGTAGCCCGGTGCAGGCGCGCGCTCGACGAATACCTGATCGAGGGCGTTCCGACCACGATCCCGTTCGAGCATTTCCTGATCGAGACGCCCGAATTCATGTCGGGCAACTACGATACCACCCTGATCGAACGCCTGATGAAGGGCGGCTATTTCGAACAGCAAACCGCGATCCGCAAGGAACTCGCGAAATAACCATATCAACCCAAGGAGGCATGGACAATGAGCAACACGCAGCAGGCCGAGTCCGTTTCCACTGTCCCCGGCGCCTACGAGGTCAAGGGCGTCGCCGTCGGCACGATCCGGATCCTCGACGGAGCCATTTCCACCATCGTCAAACGCACCGTGCTCGGGATCGAAGGCGTGGCGCGCCTTTCCGGCAGCTCGCTGATCGACGACTTCGCCGATCTCGTCCGCAGCAAACGCATGCAGGACCGTTCCATCCAGATCGAGCACAAGGACGAGTCGATCGCGATCACGGTCGCGGTCAATCCCTATTTCGGCTACAAGTTCCCCGCCCTCATCGCGGAAATCCAGAAGAAGGTTTCCAAGGCAGTCCTCGACATGACCGGCATCAAAGTCGCCTCCGTCAGCGTGGACATCAAGGGCATCGAGGAGCGTCCGGCGGAAACCGAACCCGCGGACGCCGGGAAAGAAACGGAATAAAGGAGAAGCATCATGGCCAAAGACACCAGCAAAAAGACCGAGACCGCGGCCGATCCCGCGACCTTCACGGTTCACGAAAGCGTCATCATCTCCCTCGCCCGGAAGGCCGTCGAAGGCATTCCCGGCTTCATCCGGTTCTCCGGCTCCTCCATTGTTTCCGACCTTGCCGACCTCGTCGGCAGCAAGCGCCGTTTCGACAAGTCCATCGTCGTGACCGAGTCCAACGGCGAAGTCAGCCTGGAGATCCTCATCGTCGCGGCATACGGCGCCAAGTTCAACGAAGTCGCTGCCGCGGTCCAGAAGGCGGTCTACGACCAGATCGTCGACTTCACCGGCATGAAGGTGAAGAGCATCGACGTGGTGATCACCGAGACCGAGGACGCCCCGGAAGAGGAATCGGACGACGAGGAAGTCGTCGAGGGCGAAGTCATTCAATAACCCATTGTTTGGGAGGAATTTCCTCCCGGAAAGGCGGATGCGGCATGTTCCAGTCTGTTCGACAGCTCGCGGAAAGAATCAGTTCC
This sequence comes from Victivallales bacterium, assembly GCA_045114235.1. Taxonomy (GTDB): domain Bacteria; phylum Verrucomicrobiota; class Lentisphaeria; order Victivallales; family UBA1829; genus UBA1732. The sequence continues at coordinate 3,214 of JBGUKB010000072.1, read as the reverse complement.
ATGATCGCGGAGAGACCTTTCTCCTGGGGAGTCCTGACCGGACTTGCCGCCGCGCTCGCCCTTCTTCTGTTTTTCCTTCTGCTCGCGTTCATCTTCCGTTCCCGCAAGCTCCGCTGCATCGTGATCCCGTCCGAGGGCGGCGACCTCCGCATCGATTCCAAGGCGGTGCAGGGTGCCGTCCGTTCGGTTGCGCAGAACTTCCCGGCGTTCGACGTCCGGCGCGTCGGCCTGTACGGCAAGCAGGACGCGGTCCGGCTGGAAGTCGCGATGGACTTCAACGGCGGGGACGAGAATGTCTCCGTTGCGGATCTGTCCGCGCAGTTCCGTGCCGCGGTCGCCCGGATGATGACCGAGACGTTCGGCATGGAGAAGCCCGCCCGGATCGGAATCGAGATCCTGCGTTCCGGCGCGGAGATCCCCGCTGCCGGCGTGGATACCGAGGCGACCGAGGCGATCGCCGCGGAGATTTCGTCCGAATCCGAAATCGGGAAGTCATGCTGAAATTCCTGCGCGAGATACGGCAGACCCTGCCGCCCGCCTACAAGTACGCGGCGGTCGGACTTGCGGCGATGATGGTCGTATCGGCGCTGCTGGAGCTTGCCGCGCTTGCTCTGGTGATGCCCGTGGCGTCCGCGCTCGCCGCGCCGGAGCTTCTGGAGTCCAACCGCTGGCTCCATGCTTTCTATGATTTCGTCAAGCCGCCGTCGCGTGAGGCGTTCCTGCTGGAATCCGTCGCGGTCCTCACGCTTTTCTTCGTCGTCAAGAACGTCTTCGGGTTCGTGCTGACGAAATGCCAGAACCGTTTTTGCCGCGACCTCTCCGTGAACCTGGCGGGCCGCCTCTACCGTACCTATATGCGCGCGGACTACACGTTCCACCTGGAACATGGCGCGTCGGAGCTGATCGGCCGCATCATGCAGATGCGCGAGGTGGCGGAGATCCTGCTGATGCCGTCATTGGTGGCGCTCTCCGAATCGGTCGTCTTCCTGTCGATCCTTGCCGTGATCTTCGCGCTCGTGCCGAAGATCGCGCTGGTCTCGTTCCTGATCTGCGGCACGGTCGTGCTGGTCTTCCACAAGCTCTTCAAGCGCGTGCTGGACGCGGCCTCGAAAAAGCTCTTCGCGGCGAACGGCGAATCCACGCGGACCATGAACCAGAGTTTCGCCGCGATCCGCGAGGTGAAGCTGACCGGGACCGAGGCGTATTTCGGCAAACGGCTGGAGCAGGCGCAGTTCAACATCGTGAACGCGGTCAAGATACGCCACGATCTGGGACAGCTCCCGCGTTTTTCTCTCGAAGTCTTCGTCGTGGCGGCCGCGGGCGGACTGGTCGCCGTCCTGACCTGGATGGGCATGCCGTCGTCGCGCCTGATCCTGTACGCCGCGTTTTTCCTCGCGGCGATGTTCCGCCTGATCCCGTCGGTCTCGCGCATGCAGTACAACCTGATCCTGGTGCGCGGGATGCTGTACGTGTTCGAACGCCTCAGCGGCGACCTGAACACGATTCCGGCGGAAAAGGTCCTGCCCGCCCCGGATGCCCCGGACGTGCATTTCGAGCGCGAACTCCGCATGGAACATGTTACGTTCCGTTACGCCGCGGACCGCCCGGCTGTGTTCGAGGATTTCGACATGTCCGTGAAGCGCCTCGAGTGCGTGGCGGTCGTCGGTCCGACCGGCAGCGGCAAATCGACCCTGATCGACCTCGTGATGGGGTTCCTGAAGCCGGAATCCGGGTGTGTGACGGCTGACGGCGCCGACATCCGCTCGAATCTGCATTCGTGGCGCGGACGCATCGGCTACGTACCGCAGAGCATCTGCCTCTTCGACGATACGATCCGCGCGAACGTGGCGTTCGGCGTGGAGCCGGAGCAGATCGACGACGCCCGCGTGAAAAAGGCGCTGGAGTTGGCGCAGATCGCGGATTTCGTCGAGTCCCTCCCGGACAAACTGAACACGCGTCTGGGCGAGTTCGGGGCGCGCATCTCCGGCGGACAGAAGCAGCGCATCGCCATCGCGCGCGCGCTGTATTCCGAACCTGAACTCCTGATCCTCGACGAGGCGACGAGCGCGCTTGACGACGACACGGAAACGGCTCTGATCGACGCCCTCAATTCATTGAAAGGCAAGCTCACGATCCTCATGATCGCGCACCGTGCCGGAAGCATCCGGCACTGCGACCGCCGGATCGAGCTGAATTGAACACAACGCTCAGCGCTTTTCCAAAATATCCGCGAATACGCGGGCGCGAGAACTGAAATCTTCTTTTTCCGCGTAGGCGAGCGTCTGTTTTTTGAGTTCGTCCAGACGCGGCAGCATGTCCGACAGCATGTTCACCAGTTCATCCTGTTTGAACGGACTTCCCAGCACGGTTCCCGTGGCGTTCCGCACGAACGGCGCGAATCCGCAGATGTCCGTCGTGAGCACGGGCAGTCCCGCCGCCAGCGCCTCGATCAACGCCGACCCGGCGGATTCGTTGCGCGCAGGATGAAGGAAGAGGTCCGCGCCGAGCATGTGATCCCGTACGCCGTCGGTCTGTCCGAACAGAACGGCCTGTCCGGCGAGTCCGGCGTCATTGAGGGCTTTCCGTATCTCGTTTTCGGGGAGTTTCCCGACCAGCCACAGCCGGATGTTTTTCTTCGTTTCTTCCGGCAGCGTCCCGACGGCGGAAATCGCGCGGTCGGTCCCCTTGTTGTAGATGCTGTTCGAGACGAGGAGGATGACCGTATCTTCAGGAGCTGCTCCGTTTGCTTTGCGGATTTCCGCGCGGATCGCCTCGGCTTCCGGTTCCGGGGGGCGGCGGCACGCCGGATCCATGCCGGGCGGCAGCAGGAACATCCGGTCCGGCTCCGTGCCGTACGCGGCGGCGTAGTCGCGCATCTGCGCCTGCGCGATGCAGGCGATGCGCGTGCGGGACGGCGGGGCGGTGACGGCGTATTCCAGTTTCAAATAGGCGGCGTAGCGCAGATTGAAGCGCAGGGCGAACGCCGAATGCAGGTTCGACCAGTAGGTCTTCATGCAGACGTCGGCGGCGAAATAGAAGTCCGCGCCGGGGATGCGGCTCATCGCCACGGAGACGTCGAAATCGCGCCGTTCGAGCCGGCGTCGGAACGCCTCGGCGAACTTCACCATATTTGCGTGGTTGGAACGCAGTTTCGAGGCGGGAGCAAGCTCAAACGTCGTTCCGGCAGGCGGCTGCGGCCCGTCCCAGGCGGTCG
>JBGUKB010000071.1:0-29016 GCA_045114235.1 Victivallales bacterium | reverse complement strand
CTCGACTTCATCAAGATCGACGACCTGTCCCGTCCGTACGCGACCGCCGAGATCGAGGCGATCCGCAAGGCGATCGACAAGTGCGGCCGCCCGATCATCCTCAGCCTCTCTCCCGGCGACACCCCGATCCAGAACGGCGAGCACGCCGACAGGCATGCCAACATGTGGCGCGTCTCCGATGACTTCTGGGATCGCTGGGAACCCCTCCGCGGCATGTTCGGCCGCCTGCACAACTGGGAACGCTACCGCATCCCGGGCTCCTGGCCGGATGCCGACATGCTCCCGTTCGGCATCACCGAGTTCACGCGCCCGACCAACTTCACGCACGATGAACAGCGCCTGTGCTTCACGCTGTGGTCGATCGCGCGATCCCCGCTCATCCTCGGCGCGGACATGACCAAGCTCGACGACTGGACGCTGAAGCTCCTCACGAACAAGGAAGTCATCGAGATCAACCAGAACAGTGAGAACAACCGCCAGCTCAGCCAGGACGGCGACCTGATCGTCTGGACCGCCGACGTCCCCGGCAGCAGGGACAAGTACCTCGCGTTCTTCAACACCGGCACGTCCGAGTACAACAAGTACGACCGCCGCAAAGCTCTCGTCGAAAGCCACGGAGTCGGACTGAACGGTGTCCCCGAGGAGGAACTCTCCGCAAACATTCGCGGCTCGAAGATCCTCGCGCTCGCCGTCGTCGACAACGGCTACGGCTCCAGCTACAGCCATTCCGCCTGGATCCAGCCCGAGATCTCCGGTCCCGCCGGCACGAAGAAGCTCGTCGACATGAAGTGGTCCTCCGCCCACGCCGGATGGGGCGCGGTCCGCAACGGCCTGACCAGCGACGGACAGGAGATCGACGGCATCGGCACGCACGCGCTTTCCCTCATCGTCTACAAGCTCCCTGAAGGCTACGACACGTTCAAGTCGAAGGTCAAGCTCGTCGATAACAGCGATTCCCGCAACCGCCTGAAATTCCTCGTCCTCGACGAAAAGGCGTTCGAGCAGCCCGCCCCCGAGACCAGTGACATTTCGGTGAATCTCGCCGAGCTCGGGCTCTCCGGCAAGGTCGCCGTCCGCGACCTCTGGGAGGGCAAGGAGATCGGCACAGCGGAAGGCACGTTCATCTGCGAAAAGCTCCCGTGCCACGCCGCGAAGCTCTACCGCCTCTCCCCCGCGAAGTAAAGAAACGTCCTCCCCGTTTGCCGCTCTCCGTCGTTTTCGGCACGGTCGATTATCGCGGAGGGCGGGATTTACGGGAAGGAGAGTTTACTGTGACAAATCACGAATCCGACATTGCCGGACGGGTCCGGAGAATCGTCTCGGCCCATCAGGGCGTTGCCGAAGACGAGCTCACGGACGACACGCCGCTTTTTCAGAACCTCGCGTCGCTTGACATCGAGGAGCTGGTCATGGCGTTCGAAGACGAATTCGGACGCAGGATCCCGGACGGGGACGCCGCGAAGTTTCACACCGTCGGCGATGCGATCCGGTATCTTCAGGAGAAAGCATGATCCGGATCGGCACATCCCGTTCCTGAACCGCTGCAAAAGAAAAGCCCTCCGTTTGACGGGAGGGCTTTTTTGTGGCAACGGTTCCGGCGCGGGAAAACGCCGGAGCGATTCAAAAAGGGAACCGGCTCAGTCGCCGAGCGCCTTGCGGACGGCGTCGAGCGTGGCGGGGATCACGACGGGCTTGTTGGCGAACGTGCCGCGGATGCCGTAGTGGTCCATGAGCGTATCCTGGTGGTAGCCGACGACGGCGTCCGGGTCCTTCAGGATGTTTCCGGTCAGGATGCCGACGACCTTCTCGTCGGGGCCGATCACGCCGCTGTCGCGGAGCTTCTTCGCGCCTGCGAGCGAGCAGCAGGAGGCGGGTTCCGCGCCGATTCCGGCGGCGTCGAGCTTTGCCTTGGCGTCCATGATCTCCTGTTCGGTGACCTGTTCGACCACGCCGTTGCTCCAGGTGACGGCGCGCATGCTCTTCGGCCAGGAGACGGGGTTGCCGATCTTGATGGCGGTGGCGATGGTCTCCGGGTTCTTGACGGGCTTGAACTCGGTGTGGTTCTTCCACATGGTGTAGAGCGGGTTCGCGCCTTCGGCCTGGATGACGGCGATGCGCGGGACCTTCGAGATGATGCCGAGCTCGTGGAGCTCCATCAGCGCCTTGCCGAGCGCGCTGTTGTTGCCGAGGTTGCCGCCGGGGATGACGAACCAGTCGGGCACCTGCCAGTCGAGCTGTTGGAGCGTTTCGATGCAGATTGCCTTCTGGCCTTCGATGCGGTAGGGGTTGATGGAGTTCAGCAGATAGATGTTGAGTTCGCGGCAGACATCCTGGACCAGCGCCATGGCGTCGTCGAAATTGCCCTGGATCTGGAGCGTGCGTCCGTTGTAGGCGAGCGCCTGGGCGAGCTTGCCGTAGGCGATCTTGCCTTCCGGGATGAAGATCACGGCGCGCATCCCGGCGACAGCGGCGTAGGACGCCATGCTGGCGCTGGTGTTGCCGGTGCTGGCGCAGGCGACGCTCTTCGCGCCGAGCCGGCGGGCCGCGCTGGCGCCGCAGGTCATGCCGCGGTCCTTGAAGCTGCCGGTCGGGTTTTCGCCCTCGTGCTTGAACCAGAGGTCGGAGAGCCCCGCCCATTTTCCGGCGGCCCCGGCGGGATAGAGGCGGGTGTTGCCTTCCTGGCGGGTCACGATCATTTCGTCGGGGACGGACAGGATGAGTTCGCGGTAGCGCCAGACGCCGGAGGATTCGACGCCGCGCTTGAGGCCCCAGCGGGAATCCCAGAGCTTGCGGAGCTCTTCGCCGTCGATCTTCGAGAGGTCGCGTTTGACGTCGAGGATGCCGCCGCAGTCGCATTTGTAGCGGAGGTCCCAGGGATCGTAGGTCTTGCCGCAGCTGACGCATTCGAGATACATTTCGGGAGATTTCATAGGGGTCATTTCCTTGCGATTTTCGTGAGGTAGATCACGCCGAACAGCTGGAAGAGCACCGGCGGGACCCAGACGACGTATTGAGGGTACAGTTGGGGGTTGTTGCGGAGCGCGTCGGAGACGAGCACGCCGCCGTAGTAAAGCGCGCCGAGGGCGACGCTGAGGATCAGTCCGATGGAGGTTTCGCGGCGGCTGGTGCGGATGGCAAGCGGCATGCCGAGCATCATGAACGCGATGGGCGCCAGTGCCAGGGCGATGCGCTGGTTGATCTCGACGTTGATTGCCGTGGCGTCGGTGCCGGCGGCGTCCTTGCCCCGCTGGATGTAGATCGCGAGACGGGCGAAGAGCCCCTTGTAGGCCAGGTACTTGTCCTTGATGGAGACGTCTTTCCGGTTGTACTGGTCGCCGAACGGGACGCGCAGTTCGACGGATTCGCTGTAGGCGTGTTCCTTGCGGCGTTCCTTGCCGTCCCCCTCCACCTTCTCGACCAGCGCGTCGTACAGGGTCACGGTCAGGATCTGCGTGACGGGATCCATCGACAGGACGCCGTGCGAGGCGAGGATGTCCTCTTTGGTGGCGCCGTCGCTGTCCGACATGTAGATCTGGACGCCGTAAATATGGTCCTCGCCCCCGGCGGAGTCCTTCGAGTCGATGAAGAGCGTATAGTCGCCGAGCTGGAACGGGATGCCCGGCGTGCAGATCGCCAGCGGCGAGTTGGCAGCCGCACTCTTCACCAGACCGCGCGCGTCGCCGAGCGCCGGGGGGCCGACTTCGAGCTGAAGCCAGAGGCAGACGCAGGTCAGCAGGAACGAGGAGACGATGATCGGGGAGATGATCTGGAGGATGGAAATGCCGCAGGCGCGCATGGCGGTGATCTCGTTGTCCGCGGACATGCGCCCGAAGACGAGCATGATGGAGACGAGCGCGGCCCAGGGGATGGAAAATGCCAGCGCCATCGGAAGCGCCAGCAGGAGGAACTGTCCCGCGATCACAGGGGAAACGCCCTGGCTGATGTATTCGATGACCTGCATGAGGCTGTTGCCCGTCATGGCGAAGGTCAGGATCACGATCGCCATGGCGAACGTCGCCAGAAAGTTTTTTGTAACGTACCAGTTGAGGATAAACATAAAACGGCCTGTAAAAACAAAGTCTAATAATATAGCATGCGCCGCGCCGGGAATCAAACTCTTTTCGCGGTTTTTCGCGTCATAATCCGCAAAAAGACGCGGCCATTCCTCTTCGCGCTCCCGAAAAAAGACGGGTTTTTCTCTCAATATATGTTGTAAAATCGCAAAAACATGCTAATGTATATGGAAAACCGCACCTTACTCTAAAAAAATATGCGATCGAAGAAACGGACCGGAATCCCAGGCACAGCGGGAGGACGCCGGCGGCGTTTGCGATCGCGGATCAAGACTGACTGAGGCGTTATGAAACGGACACACACACATCCGGGCGACGCGCACCGATTCCGGACCGGGCGTCTTTTCTTCGGGATTCTCGTTTTTATGGCCGCGGCGTTTCTGTGCTGCTGCGGGAAGAAGGAAACGGAAAAAGTTCAGGATTACATTTCCAAGCCGGAGGACCTGAACAGCCCGCGGCACGTGATCGGCGTCGTGTCCGATACCAGTTCCTGCAACGAGGCGAAGGCGAATTTCCCCCAGGCGAAATTCCGGGAATACGAGACGATCTCCGACGCATATCCCGCGCTTGAGAACGGCACGATCGACGCCATCGCGTTCGACCGCCCGGTCCTGGAGTTCGCGCAGCGGCAGCGCGACGTCTTCGCGCTTCTGCCGGACGACTACGCCGAAGGGCATCTGGCGATCGCCGTTCCCGCGTCCAAGCCCGAACTTCTCCAGAACGTCAACGCGTTTCTACGCGATTATTTTTCCTCCGGTTTGTACGACAACATGTATTCCCGCTGGATCAAGTCCAAGGATCCGGAAATGCCGAAGATCCCGGCCCCCGTCAATCCCTACGGAAAGCTCGTGGTCGGCACGGAAGATACGAACGAGCCGATGAACTTCACCGAATCCGACGGGTCGCCCTCCGGATTCGACGTCGAGCTGATCTACCGCCTCGCGGCCGCCTTCAACATGTCCGTGGAGATCAAGGTGATGCCGTACCTCGACCTGTATACCGCCGTCGAGAAGGAGACCGTCGACTTCGCCGTCGCGTGCATGGACAAGTATTTCGGGGAAAACCGCGGCATCCTGTTCTCCGAAGATTATATCAACAGCCCGGCGGCCATCATGACGCGAAAAGACCTTTACAGGCCGTCTTCCAGGTCCGGCGCGGAGCTGAAAACGCCGCAGGAGCTCGCCGGAAACTATGCCGCGATCCTGGCGGGCTCGAAATACGCCTCGGAATGCAAGGAGCTGCTGCCCGACACGAAGTTCGTCCTGGCCGACAGCCGCGAATCGGCATGCGCGTTGCTTACCTCGGACAAGATCGACTCCATCCTCATGGAGGAGCCACTGGCGCGTTCCTGCGCCTTGTTGTACCCGGAGATCCAGATCGCCTCCGTCATCAAACGCGAAGCGTATTCCTTCGCTCTGCCGCAGCGGTCGCCCCTTTACCGCGCCATCAACCGCGTCATAGCCGAACTGAGGGATTCGGGCGAGCTTGACGATTTCATCGCGAAATGGTGTTCCGCCGAACCGGAAAAACAGGAATTCGAACCCCTGCTTGAGCGTGACGACGTCCCCCGGGTCAACGGCGTCCTCCGCTACGCGACCACGCCGGGCGTCACCCCGCTCTGCTTCATGGGGGAAGACGGGACGATGCGCGGGCTGGAGATCGAGATCATTCGCCGCGCCGCGCTCGAATTCGGCATGGAGATCCAGATCATCCCCGCCCGCCGCGAAATGCTGATGGACATGCTTCGTTCCGGGCAGATCGACATGGCCGGCGGCATGCTTTCGCCCGATATCGGCAATACGGAGAATATCGAGTTCTCGGAAGCGTATTACGAGGGCGGGGCGGCGCTTGTGACCAAGATCCCGCACGACGAATATGTGTTCGGCATCACCAGGCTTAACCAGCTGGCGGGAAAACGCGTCGGCGTCCTGCCTTTCACGTTCGCAGCCTCCCAGCTTGATGAAAAGCTCCCGGACGCCGTTCCGTTCTATGCCAGCCAGGAACGCGATCTCTTCTATCTGCTCGGCACGGAGAAGATCGACGCGTTCGTCATCGGCGAACCGCGGGCCAGGGAGTCCCTGCCCAACTATCCGCAGTTCGTCCAGATCCCCGAGTATATCACAAGGATCGACTACACCTTCTTTTTCCCTGCCGACAAGAAATACCTTTCCGAAGCGTTCTCGCGGCAGATACGCGCCATGAAGAAAAACGGAATGCTGAAGGCGCTTCAGGATAAGTGGATCTCTCCGGCGAACGCGCAGGCAAGTCTCCCGGACGGATGGACGGATGCGCCGAACGGCGTCCTGCGGATGGGTGTCGCGATCGGACGCGAGCCGTTCTCCTATCTCCGCAACGAAAAGCTCGCCGGATACGACCTGGAAACAGCGCAGCGGGCAGCGGCCGCCATGGGCTTCGGTGTGGAATTCGTCAGGCTGGAGCCCGGCGAGTTGGAACAGGCGTTCGCGAACGGCAGGATCGACTTCTGTGCGAGCGAGGTCACGGCGAGAAACGCCTCGTCCGGCAGGCTTGTCTACTCCGAGCCGCACTACAACGGCGGCCTGATCGCCATCGTGCCGGACAAAACAAAGGCCACGCGTGTTCACATGGCGCTGGTCCCGCAGATCAAGTTCTTCCTGAAGGAACAGGCGTTCAGCCTGCAGCGTTCGCTCTGGAAAGACAACCACATGCGCCAGGTCCTCGGCGGATTCAAGATCACGCTCGTCATCACCGTGTCGGCGGTCTTCTTCGGGACCCTTCTCGGCATCCCGCTCTGCATGCTCCGCCAGTCGAAACGCAAAATCCTCTCGATTCCCGCCGACGTCGTCTGCGCCCTCATCTACAATATCCCGATCCTCATCCTCCTCATGGGACTGTACTATGTCGTTCTGCGCAGATTCGGATTCAGCCCGCTGACCGCCGCGATCGTGATCTTCATCCTCCGGTTCACGGCATCCGCCTGCCGTCTCTACATGACCACGCTCGACCATATCGGCGGCGTACAGCTGGACGCCGCACGGGCGCTCTGCCTGCGCAAGTTCACGTTCTTCCGAAAGGTCATCCTTCCGCAGGCCGCGGCCTACCTCGCGAAACCGTTCCGCGAGGAGATCATCCGTCTGGTCGAACTGACTACGGTCGTCGGTTATGTTTCCGTTTGGGACCTCACGAAGGCGGTCGACTGGATCCGCGCACGCACCTACGAATCCTTCTTCCCGATCGCATTCGCCACGCTGCTTTATTTCATCCTTTCCGTGTCCCTGATCGCCGTCATTTCCCTCCTCAGCAAAAAGCTTGAGAATTCCGTGCGGAAACAGAAGACGGAAACCGTGCATACCGTAGAGTGACCGCGCCGCGGACGATCCCGGACCGCTAGACGAAAGAAAAAAGAGAACAAAAAAGATGAGACCACGCTCGAACCGACCGTCCCGCCCGGGACGGAAGCCTTTCCGCAAGCCATTCCAGCATAGATTCAAACAGCGCCCGGAAGCCGTTCCGGCGCGTCTGCACGTGATCCTGGCGCGCGAAGCGCCGAAAGCCGTCGTTTTCCGGCGGGGACCGTCCGGTCAGGTCTGCACGCTCGGCTGGGACCTCGAGACCGACACGTTCACCATGGGCCAGTGGCTGAAGGGGCGCATCTACGAATACCGCAGCGACCTGTCGCCCGATGGCGAATTCATGGTCTATTTTGCCACGGATTTCCGCCGTCCGAACACGATTCGGGAGTATGAGGAAAAGCTTCGCGAAGAGAAATTCGGCCCGGCTCTGAAGCCGGCAGGACTTCCTGCTTTGTCGCCGGGTGACGCGAAGGCGTTGCTGGAACAACCTGGAGCTTTCGACGCGTTTCTGGACGATGCCCTCGAACAATCCCGGTCCGGCGGCGACGCTTATGAGGAACAATTGCGCGAAATCCGCCGGATGAAATCCGCCGAGCTCGACCGGTTTGCCGCCACGCCGGAAGCCTCCTCGCCCAGCTGGACCGCCATTTCCCGCGCGCCGTACCTGAAAGCGCTCGATCTGTGGTTCAACGGCACGGCGTGGAACGGCGGCGGTCTCTTCACCGGGAACAACAGTCTGTGGCTGAACTCCCCTTCACCGGACAGGGCGCTCCAGCTGCAGGCCCGGAGCGAACTGCCGCTGCAGGTCGCGGAACAGTCGCCGTTCCAGCAGGATTTCGGCGACGAATGCCCCGGCGTCTACTGTCACCGGCTTGTCCGCGACGGCTGGACCGCAAAGCATCAGGCGGAATACTCCGTCGTCTACGAGAAGCCGCTCGCGTTCGGCTGGGCGCTCCAAAAGCTTTTCGTCAGCGGTCGTCCCGACCATGCCGGCTACGGCTGCTACTGGGAACGCCACCGCATCGTCAACCAGGAACGCCGCCTGAAAGTCGACGGCACGGGCTGGCGCTGGGCAGACTACGACGCCCCGCGCAACCGCATCCTCTACGCAAAAAACGGCATCCTCTACGCGCTCCCGGTCGCCTTCGACTTCGTTGCGCCCGTCATGCTCAAAAATTTCAACGACATGAAGTTCGAAGCCATCAAGGCGCCGTATTGAACCAGTTTTTCACAGGGGGTTCCACTATGACCGACCGTTCCGAAGAAGCGAAAAACAATTTCCTCAACGGCATGAACTGCGCGCAGGCCGTCCTCTGCGCGTTCCGCGACCGCTGCGGACTCGACCTCGACACCGCCCTGAAACTCGCCTCCGGGTTCGGCGGCGGCATCGCCCGCCAGCGCGAAGTCTGCGGCGCGATCTCCGGCATGTGCATGGCCGCCGACCTGATCCGCGGACCCGGCGAAGGTTCGGACAAAGCGGCGAAGGACGAACACTACGCGTTCATCCGCGGGCTCTGCGACGCATTCCGCGAGGAGACCGGCTCCATCATCTGCCGCGAACTCCTCGGCCTCGCCCCGAAGCAGGCCGATCCGCCCGTCTCCGAGGCGCGCACCGTAGCTTACTACAAGAAACGTCCCTGCGCCGAACTCGTCGCCCTCGCTGCGAAGATCCTCTCCGAGCATCTGCCGGAATAATCCATGCGCGAGCGTCATCCACGCACAACCGCAGAGGAGGACTTGTTCTCCTTTTCAGAAAGATTCGTCTTTTTTCATTTTTTCGCTAAGATTTGTATTCTTTGCGCGTCTAATTGTCAGAACTGTGCTTTGACAAACATCCTGCAACACAAGGAGCGGACCATGAAACAGAACCGATTCAGAACACTTTGGGGCTTTGCGCTCGGCCTCGCCCTGCTGATATCTGCCGTTCCGTTCGCCGCATCCGCGCAGGCGCAGACCGGGGCGTCCGCCGCCGCGCGAGAAACTGACGCGGCGAAACAGCCGGAAGACCCGGAGAGCGCGGTTGTCACCATCGAGGCGAGATTCAACGGCAGAGGCCGGTTCATCTTCGAAGGGGACAGGATCCAGTACTGGCATATCGACCAGAAGACTCCGTCCGACGTGACCGTCAACGGCAAGCCGTGGGACAACCTGCGCATGCCGTTCGAGCTCGGTTTTACCCCCGATTCCCAGACGGCGGAACTCGTGGAACAGGCATTCGGCAGCAAGAGTGTCCGGACGGTCGATAAAATTGAGTTGACGCGGGACGAAAAACAGATCCGGCTGGTGATCTGTCATGATGAACCGTCGACCGCCCTGGCGCGGATCAAGATGAAAAAACAGCCGGAACAGACGGAACCGGCGAAGGCAGCGGCGCAAACGGACGGAAATGAACTGATCCTGACCGGAACGCTTCACGGAAGCACGACGTTTCTGCTGCGTCCGGACAGCATCGAGTTCGCGCCGAACCGGGAGAGTACCAACGGTTATCGCGAACGCGACAACAAAGCGGCTTTCCCGACTGATCTGACCGTCAATCGCAAACCATGGACCGATCTCAGCCCGGATAAGCCGTTCGACCTGGATTTCGTGTCGGATTTCTCCAAGGCAAAGATCGTGGAAACGTCCGCGAACGTCCGATGCAATCTGCGGTCGGATTACCAGCTTGCGAGCACTGTTCTTTTTGACCGGCCGTTCGACCGCACCACGGAACTGCTGATCAGTCCGCTCCCGGGCGCGGCCCCCGTTCCGTTCCGCATCAGGATCGTCGCCGGAAAGACGCCCGCGGATTACGAGGCGCGCATCATACGTCGTCGCGATACCCAGCGCGAGAAACAGCGCCGGTCCCGCCTGACGCAGATGTACCGGAGCAACCGCGGCAATCTGTCTGAAAGCGAGATCGCGGAGGTCGAACAGTGGAACAGGGAGACCATGGCGGATACGTGGAACCGCGACCCGGACGATTCGACGGACGGAAAAGAGTATCCCCCTCTTGACGGAGGCGGACTCGCCGTTGGCCGGCAGATGGAAAAACCGGAAAACGAGGTTACGATCACGATCGAGGCTCTGGTCGATTTCAGCGCCGGATTCCGTTTCACGGGGAACCGGGTCAACTTCGACGCCTGGCCGAACATGGGGCATTATCCGAGCAATGTCAGGATCAACGGCAAACCGTGGAAGAACCTGCGGATGGCGTTTCCCATGGATTACGCGGTCGATCTGGACTCCGTACCCGAGACCTTCCTGGACTCGGAATATTACCAGTATGATGTCTCGAAAGACCGTTCGTCGTTCACCGTGCGGGTCCGGAATCATGGCCCGAGGGAGGAACAGATCACGATCCGGCTCAAGGCGCGGAAATCGGATAAACCGCTTACCAACGAACAAATGTACCCCGGCGGCGTCCCGCTTCCGCCGGAAGCGATGTCGTCGCCCGAAGCGTTCGAAAACTTCTGGAAAAACGCCATGCGGCCGCGCAACGGTAACTCCACGGAAACACAGACACAAACCGAAACCAAATGACGAAAGCGAGAAACAATATGAAAACGAACCGATTCAAAACGCTTTGGGGGCTGGCGCTCGGCCTTGCCCTGCTCGCCGTCGTCCCGTTCGCATCAGAGGCTCAATCCGCCACGGCGAAACAGGCGGGGGATCGCTATTCGGTGGTCCTGACAGGGAAGATCAACGGGAAGGGAAAGATCCGGTTTTACAGCAACATGCTTGATTTCATCCCCGACTCGATCGGAGAAGATCGCCGGTATCCGACCGACATGACCGTCAACGGGAAGCCGTGGGAACACCCGGAATGGACGTTCCTCCTGGACTACGTGGCGGATTACTCCAACGGAACGGTCGTGCGGCGGTCGGATGGCGTCACGGCCGACTGGAAGCTCCTCTCGCGCGATGATTCCGTTTCCGTTTCGGACCGCCGCGAAAAGACCATAGGCGAGCTATCCATCACCGGGAACGGACAGCCTTTCCAAATCGAACTGTCGTTCGCCAAATACCCGCTGAGCCACGATGACAGGATCAACGCCATGCGGAAAAGGACCCGGGAAAAGAACCGTATTGCGGAACTGGACAACCTCTACAGTTTCAACGCGGGGCAGCTGATCCCGGCCAACCGGAAAGTGGTGGAACAATACCGGGAGGAACGGAGACAGGAACGGATCCGGTGGATGCGCGACCCGGATTACACGACCGACGGGAAAGAGCTGCCGCCCGTAAGACAGGAACCGGCTGTACGTTTGGTGCGCAAGCCGTTCCCGGATCAGTTCGACATCACGATCGAGGCCACGGTGAACGTCGTTGCGAAGTTCGCTTTCCAAGTGAACCGGATCGCTTACCGCGATTCCTCCCTCCCGAACGACGGGAAATATCCGAGCCAGGTGAAGATCAACGGAAAACCGTGGAAAAATCTGCACATGCCGTTTACGCTGGACTGCGCGATCGACCAGGATTCCATCCTCGGGACGCAGATCGAGACGGAATACTACAGTTATATTCTCCAGCCCGAGGGAGAATGGACCTCTCTGACGGTCACGAATTACGGGCCGCGCGACGAGGAGACCGTGAAGATCAAACTGACCGTGCTGAAATCCCAAAAGCCGTTCGACGACAGATTTATCTATTCCGGCGGGGTCGCTCTGCCGGCGGAGGTGCTGACGGAACCGGATGCGTTCGAAAACTTCTGGAAGAATGCCATGGGCGGCAATTCGGGGGCGGGGCAATCCCCCGCGAAACAGCCGGATCCGGCCGACTGAGGCGACAGGAGAAGGGAGGGCGTGGAAACCGCCGCGGACCCGCCCGGACGGACGAAAAACGCCGAAACGTTCTTTAAAACGTCCTTTTCGCCGGGGGCGGGACGGCGTCGGCTTGCATTTTTCCTGAAGGCGTGTATATTAAAAGGATACATGTATTTTAATCACAATCACATATCATACATCACATATCGACGAGGAAACGCAAATGGGAAAATACCCGTTGGAAACTATTCGGCACAGCGCGGCCCACGTGATGGCGGCGGCGGTGCAGGAACTCTACCCGAACGCCAAATTTGACATCGGTCCCTCGACCGAGGACGGCTTCTACTACGATTTCGACCTGGAAACACGCCTGACCGTCGACGACCTGGCGAAGATCGAAGCGAAGATGGAGGAGATCGCGAAGGCGCATCTCCCGTTCGAACGCAAGGTCATGACCCGCGAAGACGCCCATGCGTTCCTCGCCGGACGCGGCCAGAACTACAAGCTCGAACGCCTCGCCGACATCCCGGACGACAGCGAGATCACGTTCTACATCTGTGGCGACTTCACCGACCTCTGCCGCGGCCCGCACGTCTCCAATACCAACGAGATCGGCGCGTTCAAGCTGCTCTCCGTCGCCGGTTCCTACTACCGCGGCGACGAGAAGAACCCGATGCTCCAGCGCATCTACGGCACCGCGTTCGCCGACAAGAAGGAACTCAAGGCGTATCTCCAGCGCATCGAGGAAGCCAAGAAGCGCGACCACCGCCGCCTCGGCAAGGAGCTCGACCTCTTCAGCATCTCCGAAATGGTCGGGCCCGGCCTCGTCCTCTGGCATCCGAAAGGAGCCTACATCCGCAACGTCATCGAGACCTTCTGGCGCAAGGAGCACCTGGCGCACGGCTACGACCTGCTGTACACGCCGCATATCGGCCGCAGCCAGCTGTGGGAGACCAGCGGCCACCTCGGATTCTACAAGGAGAGCATGTACTCCCCGATGCAGATCGACGAGTTCGACTACTACGCCAAACCCATGAACTGCCCGTTCCACATCGAGATCTACAAGAGCCGCGTGCGCTCCTACCGCGAGCTTCCCTGCCGCTGGGCGGAACTCGGCACCGTGTACCGCTACGAGAAGAGCGGCGTGCTCCACGGCCTGATGCGCGTCCGCGGCTTCACGCAGGACGACGCTCACATCATCTGCACCCCGGAACAGATCGAGAGCGAGATCAAAGAAGTCCTCGAATTCTGCCTCTACATCTGGAAGACCTTCGGATTCCCGGAGATCAAGGCGTACCTCTCCACCCGTCCCGCCAAGGCGGTCGGCGATCCGGCGCGCTGGGAACAGGCGCAGAATTCGCTCGTCCAGGCCATCGAAGGCTGCGGCCTGGAATACGAAGTGGACGAGGGCGGCGGCGCGTTCTACGGCCCGAAGATCGACCTGAAGATCAAGGACGCGATCGGCCGCGAATGGCAGACCTCCACGATCCAGTTCGACTTCAACCTGCCGGAACGCTTCGGCATCACGTACGTCGGCGCGGACGGCGCGCTGCATCAGCCCTACATGGTCCACCGCGCGCTCTTCGGTTCGCTGGAACGCTTCTTCGGCATCCTGGTCGAGCACTACGCGGGCGCGTTCCCGCTGTGGCTCGCCCCGACCCAGGTGTGCGTGATCCCGATCACCGAGAAGCAGCATGAATACGCGCAGAAGGTGGCAGACGGTCTCCGCAAGGCCGGATTCCAGGTCCTGTGC
This sequence comes from Victivallales bacterium, assembly GCA_045114235.1. Lineage (GTDB taxonomy): Bacteria > Verrucomicrobiota > Lentisphaeria > Victivallales > UBA1829 > UBA1732. The sequence continues at coordinate 15,116 of JBGUKB010000071.1, read as the reverse complement.
GACGTCCGCTCCGAGAGCATGGGCGCGAAGATCAAGGACGCCCGCCTCCAGCGCATCCCGTTCATGGCGGTGATCGGCGAGAAGGAACAGACCGAAGGCACGATGGCAGTCCGCTCCCGCAGAGAGGACCAGCTCGGCGCCATGGATCTGGAAACTTTCATCAAAAAATTACAGTCGGAGCTTGAAAACAAGCTTTGATGTGCTATATTATTAGTTCGTGTGCTTTCGCCGCCGCGGCGGAAGCATCCGTGACCAACTCACATGGAGGGCGTTTACCATCGCCAAGTTACTGAAAAGCAATGACCGTGCGTATTCCGACAAGCCCCTGCGCGTCATCGGGGCGGACGGAGAACAGCTGGGCGTCATGAAACTTGCGGCCGCCTGCCAGGCGGCGCAGAACGCGCATCTGGACCTCGTGCTCGTGTCGGAAAACAGCAACCCGCCCGTCTGCCGCATCATGGACTTCGGGAAGCTCCTGTATGAACAGAAGAAGAAGCTGAAGGAGCAGAAGAAGAACCAGCAGGCCCAGAAGGTGAAGGAGATCAAGTTCCGCCTTCACATCGACACGCATGACTACGAGGTGAAACTCAACCATGCGAAAGAGTTTCTGGGGGAAGGGAACAAGCTGCGCGTGACGATCACGTTCAAGGGTCGCGAACTTTCGCACCCGGAGATGGGATTCGACCTCGTGACGCGGATCACGGAAGACCTCGCGGAGATTGCCGTCGTGGACGCGCCGGCGAAACTGCTCGGAAAGAACATCAACATGTCCTTCAATCCGAAGGGCTGACATACAAACCGCCGGACAAGGCTGATGGCGTCTGCCCGTCCGGTCGAGAAAAACCTCTAACATAAGGAGACCAAACGATGCCGAAAATGAAGACTCGCAAGAGTATCGCCAAGCGCGTGAAACGCACCGCCTCCGGCGGCTACAAGTTCACGAAGCCTGGCCGCCGCCACCTCATGACGAACAAGTCCGGGAAGAACAAGCGCCAGAAACGCAACGCCGGTCTGCTCGACGCCGCCCACGCACAGAGAATCAAAAAGGCCCTGCCCTACGGCTGAGCTTGAAAAACAGGAGAAATCATCATGAGAGTTACTTGCGCTGTTTATTCGAGAAAACGCCGCAAACGCGTCCTTGAGCGTGCAAAAGGTTTCTACGGTGCCAGCTCCAAGCGCATCCGCACAGCTTACGATGCCGTCGACAAAGCGAACGTCCACGCCTACGAAGGACGCAAGCAGAAAAAGCGCCAGTACCGCCGCCTCTGGACGGTGCGTATCAACGCCGCCTGCCGCGCCCAGGGCACGACCTACAGCAAGTTCATCGACGGACTCAAGAAGGCGAACATCGACCTGAACCGCAAGGTTCTCGCCGACCTCGCAGTCAAGGATCCCGCGGCATTTACGGCCCTGCTCGAAAAGGCAAAGGCCGCCTGCTGACGAACTCGATCCGGACGCCCCGCCCTGCGCCGGGCGTCCCCCAAACAGACTATCTGTGATTCGCGGGCTGCCGCCTACCGGCAGGCCCGCGTTTTTCTTTTTTCCAAAGATCCTTTAAGGAGTTTTCAACATGCTGGAAGAACTGCTGCAAAAGCTTCAGGCAATCACTGCCGAGGCGAAATCGGCGTTGTCCGCGGCCTCGACTCCGTCCGACGTCGAAGCCGTCAAGAACCGCACGCTGGGCCGGAACGGCGCGATCACCGCCCTCAGCCCGATGATGGGGAAACTGCCGGCCGAAGACAAGAAAGCCGCCGGCATGGCCTTCAACGAGGCCAAACAGGGCATCCAGGCCGCCCTCAACGAGGCCAACGCCCGCATCAACGAAAAGAAGGCCGAAGAAGCCCCCGCGGTCGACGTCACGCTTCCCGGCCGCGCCTGGCCCTTCGGGCGCAAGCACCCGATCAGCCAGACCATCGACGCCTGCTGCTCCATCTTCCGCCGCATGGGCTTCATCGCCGTCACCGGTCCCGAACTTGAGACCGTCTGGTACAACTTCGACGCCCTGAACGCCCCCGCGAACCATCCGTCCCGCGATCCGCAGGACACCTTCTACCTCCCCGACGGACGCCTCCTCCGCACGCAGACCTCCCCGGTCCAGATCCGAACCATGCTCGGCTCCAAGCCGCCCGTGCGCATCGTCTCCCCGGGCCGCTGCTACCGCCGCGATACCCCGGACGCCACCCACGGCGTGCACTTCCATCAGCTGGAAGGCCTCTACATCGACAAGGACGTCTCCCTCGCCGATCTCCGCAGCACCATCCTGAAGTTCGCGAAGGAATACTTCGGCACGGACGTCAAGGTCCGCATGCGTCCCCACTTCTTCCCGTTCACGGAACCCAGCGTCGAATGCGATTTCAGCTGCGTGATGTGCGGCGGCAAGGGCTGCCGCGTCTGCAAGAACTCCGGCTGGCTCGAGATCATGGGCGCGGGCATGGTGAACCCCGCCGTGCTCCGCAACGTCGGCTACGATCCCGACGAGGTCCAGGGCTTCGCCTTCGGGTTCGGACTGGAACGCCTGACCATGCTGAAACACCGCATCAGCGATCTGCGTATCTTCTCGGATAACGATCTGCGGTTCCTCAAACAGTTCTGAGAAAGGAAGACCGACATGAAACTTTCCCTGTTTAGACTGAAATACTATATCGACATCAGCCTTTCCCCGGAAGAACTCGCCAACGCGCTCACCATGGCCGGACTCGAGGTCGAGGAGATCGAAACGGTCGGCAAGATCCCGGACGGCGTGATCGTCGCCAAGATCATTTCCCGCCGCAGACACGAAAACTCCGACCACCTCTCCATCTGCGAGGTCTTCACCGGCTCCGAAACGCTCCAGATCGTCTGCGGCGCGCCGAACTGCGACGCCGGAAACATCGTCCCGCTCGCCACCATCGGCACCGTCTTCCCGGATGGCGAAGGCGGCACGTTCACGATCAAGAAGGGCAAGATCCGCGGCGTGGAGTCCTTCGGCATGATGTGCTCCGCGAAGGAGCTCGGACTCAGCGAGGACCACAAGGGCCTCATGCTGCTCCCCGGCACGTTCGAGATCGGCAAGCCGCTTCAGGAGTACGTTCCCACCGACACCGTCTACACGCTCGAAATCACCCCGAACCGCCCCGACTGGCTTTCCTACTGGGGCGTCGCGCGCGACATCGCCGCTCTCGTCGGCGGCGAAGTGAAATTCCCCGCGCCCGAAAACGTTCCGACCGAGCTCGCCGGCGACTGGAGCAACCTGGTCACGGTCGAAGCCCCGGACCTCTGCCCGCTGTACACCGCGCGCGTCATCCGCAACGTGAAGGTCGCCGAAAGCCCGGCGTGGCTGAAGGCGTCTCTCGCCGCCATCGGCATCCGCCCGATCAACAACATCGTCGACATCACGAACTTCGTCATGATGGAGCTCGGCGAGCCCCTGCACGTGTTCGATATGCGGTTCCTGAAGGGCGAACGCCTTGTGATCCGCCGCGCGAACGAGAATGAATCCATCACCGCGCTCGACGGCAAACAATACGAGCTCACCACCAACGACCTGGTCATCGCCGACGCGGAAAAGCCCGTCGCCATCGCCGGCGTCATGGGCGGCGAATACTCCGGCGTCGTGGGCGACACCACCGACGTCGTCCTGGAAAGCGCCTGGTTCGACCCGGCGTCCGTCCGCGCGACCTCCCGCCGCCTCGGCCTCTCCTCGGAAGCGTCCTACCGCTTCGAACGCGGCGCCGACCGCGCCATGATCGTCCCGGCCAGCATGCGCGCCGCCCAGCTCATCCGCGAGCTCGCCAGCGGCAACGTGGTGTCCCCGCTCGTCACGGTCGCGGAACCCGAACCCCCCGCGCGCATCATCGACCTCAAGTACGACCGCGTGCGCAGCCTGCTCGGCATGGACGTGAACAACCGCCGCATCGACGACATCCTGCATTCGCTCGGCTTCGCCACCGTCCGCCAGTCCGAAACCGGCGCGTCCTTCAGCGTGCCCTCCTGGCGCGCCCTCGACGTCATGGGCCCGGCGGACCTCGCCGAGGAAGTCGCCCGCATCCACGGGCTCGACAAGCTCCCGGACGTCCCCATCAAGGCCACGCAGTCCGACATCTCCGGCGACGCCATCCTGAAGATCACGCACCTGCGCGAACAGCTCGCCGACGTCGGTCTCTACGAGATCGTCAGCAACAGCATGATGAGCGAAGCCTCCGCCGTCCGCGGCGGCATCTTCGAGCCCGGCGACCTGATCCGTCCCAACAACCCGATCAGCCTCGACCTCGCGGTCATGCGCCCCTCGCTGCTTCCGTGCCTGCTGGATGCCGTCCGCTACAACATCGCGCGCAAGAACTTCGACCTTGGCTTCTTCGAGATCGGGCACGTCTTCTGCGCGAACACGGCGAAGTTCCCCGAAGAACGCGACGAGGTCGGCATCGCCATCACCGGATACGCCCACCCCGAACGCTACTCCAAGGAACGCGGCCAGCAGCTCGATTTCTTCGACCTGAAGGGCATCCTGGAGTCCGTCCTCTCCAGGCGCCGCCTCGCCTCGTTCACGTTCGTCCCCGCCACCGATCCGCGGTTCAACCCTGCCTGCTGCGCCGAGCTCATCATCGACGGCAGGAAGGCGGGCGTGCTCGGCCAGGCGACCGACGAGCTCACGAAGGGCATGCGCCTCACTACGCCCCTCTTCATCGCGCTGATCCAGCTCGACGCGATCTTCGCGGCGAGCAGGAAGTCCGAATACTACGTCCCCGTTTCCCAGTTCCCGAGCGTGTCCCGCGACGTCGCGTTCATCGCGCCCGCCAAACTCCGCAACCAGGACGTCGTCGACTTCATCCGCAAGCTTCATCTGCCCCACCTCGAATCCGTCTCCATCTTCGACGTGTTCGAGGGCAAGGCGATCGGCGAAGGGAAGAAGAGCCTCGCCTACTCGCTCGTGTTCCGTTCCCCCGAACGCACCCTCACCGACGACGAGGTCAATGTCCTCTACGAAAAGGTCCGCAAGAGCCTCGCGGAAGGACTTGGAGTCGAACTGCGCTAAGTTCATAATCTGGCACGCTCGGAAGTCATTGTGTCCGAGCGTAGCCGGACACAACTCGGCACACTATGTGTGATGCTCCGGGACTTGTCTCCCGGGGCGTTTTTTTTGCCTCGCCTTTTTGAGTTCAGCATTTCAAAGCAAAAAGCAACCCCTGCGACCGTTGAGGTCGCGGGGGTTGATGCTTTGTTGATAGGACGCGTCAGGAGCGGAGAAAAAACAAAAGGCCGCCCCGGGCGCAAGTGCCGCCGGAATCAGTTCAGCGGCGTCTTTTCGATCTCCGCGGCTTCCGCCTCGATGTCGATCTCGGTCTCGGCTTCGGACACCGGCGGATAGAGCGATTCCATCGCGACGGCGTACGGGGAGACGAAGCGCTCCTTGGCGAGGAAGTTCGAGTAGGCTTCCAGCACGGAGACGAAGGCTTCGACCTGTTCCTGCGGGAACCGGTCGAACACTTCCTTCATGAACTTCACGTAGGAGGCAGTGCAGACGCGGTAGAGACGTTCGCCCTTGTCCGTGAGGCTAATCAGGGTGACGCGGCGGTCCTTCGGGCCGGGGATGCGGTTGACCAGGCCGTCGGCATAGAGCGCGTTCAGCGTCTGCGTGACGGCGGCGGACGGCAGATGGAAGCGTTCCGCGAAATCCTTGATCATCGGCAGGGTCTTGCGTCCGTGGATCGCGAAGAGGTAGTTCAGGATGCGGATCTTGCCGAGCGTAGTGCGGCCGGAACGGGATTTGTAATGGAAATCCATCACGGGGAAGCGGAGGGCGTCCACGAAATGGATCATAAGCAGCCAGGACGGCAACTTAGCGGGCGCGTTTTCGCCGGCGGGCAGGGGCTTGATCTCGGACGGGAGCTTGCAGACGTCGCCAGCATGCTTCGCGGCGAGGTGTTCGGCTCCGGTCCTGGCCTGGAAGAGGAAGCAGAGCACATCGCGGAATTTCGCCAGCTTGTCCGGGTCAAGCGAGGCTTCCAGCGCGCCGAAACGTTTTTCGAGCAGCGCCATGGTGGCGTTCCGCTGGGCTTTGCCTTTCGTGGACAGCATGACGCCGGTGCTGCGGCGGTTTTCGGGGATCGACTTGCGTTCCAGGATCCCGCTTGCGACGTACAGGTCGACCGCCTGGGAGATCGCGCCGGAGCTCAGGCCTGCGTACTCGGAGAGACGCTTGATCTGGGGGACGGAGTCGGGATTTTCCAGAAAATACTTGACGAGGGGGAACTGGGCGAAGGAGTAGTCTCCGTTCAGGCCGAACACGCCGACCGAGGTGGAACGGATACGGTCCGCGATAAATAAGAGTTTTCGACAGGAAGTGACCGCGAGAAATTGTTTTTTCATGAAACCGCCTTCGGGTTGTTCCAGCATGGCCGAGCCGAACAGGAACGGGGCATTCCGCAGGGCGCAGCCGGAAGTTTTTATTATGTTTGGAACGATATGGCCAAACGATGTGGCTTTTGTCTTATTAATATACAGCGACGCCGAAAAAATGAAAATGTATTATTTAACATAATGTATGGATTATTTGATAAACAGGTCGTTTTGAATCACAGGAAATCACTAAAGAAATAAAGGATTATACAGGAATGACAAAAAAGCGAACCATATCCGGCAGACCGATGCAAAGAACAGGAAAGAAATAAAAAAAGTATTTTCATCTTTTTTGTATTTTAGATTTTATACGATATAAGCTTATCGTTTTTTTGCCTCCATAAAGACCGTTTCATAGTTATTATCCCATTTTATATGCCGAAATCGGACGTCGAAATACGGAACGGATGCAAACGGCACGGAGACCAAGTGCGTTTTGTTCCCGTGAAACCGTCCTTTCCCGGCGGAAAATAAACGGAAAAAACGCACGTGGTGTAAGATTTGGAGATTTTTTCCCCCTATATACCAAAAAAGACAGAAAACTCTCTGTTGCCATGCAGCGTTTTCCCGCTGATATTCGATCCGATTTGATTTTTACGGCAGGGGGATATATATTACAATCCTGAACATTATGGCTTGAACTTCCTCCAAGAGATTCCGAACGTGTACACAACAAAAAAAACACTGCTGAGACGGCTTCAGACATTCGACGACATATCCTGGGAGGAGTTCTACGGCATATACTGGCCTCTGGTCTTCGCCATCGGCCGAAAACTTGGCATGACGCCGGACGTTTGCAAGGATCTCATGCAGGAAATCATGTTCGAACTTTTCAAGGGCGAGGCCCTTCTGCGTTATGATCCTTCGCGGGGCAGGTTCAGGACCTTTTTCGGCGTACTCGTGCGGCACAAGGCACTGGCGATGCTTCAGGATTCCGCGCGCTTTTCCGTCCGTCCCGAAACGGGCGGCTCCGACCGCGACGATGCCTCGGACCATATCGCCTGTCTGCTGTCATCGGGGAACCAGGACGAAAACGCCCCTTTCCAGAAGATGTTCGACGAGGAATACCGCAACTGCCTTCTTTCGATCGCCATGAACGAACTCCGGAACAGCGTCGAACCGAAAACGTATGCCATTTTCGAAATGGTCGCGCTTCAGGAGCGCCCGGTCAAGGAGGTCGCCATGCACCTCGGGATCAGCCGCGCCACGATCGACGTTTACTGTTCCCGCTGCCGGAAGGCGCTCCGCCGGATCGTGTCCGAGATCCGTACCGAAAACCCCGAATTCACCCTGGATATTCCGATATGAGTTTCCTGCTTCCGTTCGATTTCCATAAAGGCGACAGGCTAGACGGCATGACGGTGATCGCCCCGCTCGTCAGGGGCGGCCACGGCGACCTTTATCTCGTTCATGAAGAAGTCGAACAGAAACTTATCCTGAAGGTAATCCAGAAGGCGGACAATGAAGGAGAATTCACCGGGATCGAAAAATGCCGCGCGGTTTCCTCGCATATCCCCGGGCTGGTCCCCATCCTGAAAGTCGGAAAGCTGGGCGACGGACGCACCTACTGCGTCATGCCCCCGGCGGACAATCTGGCCCGGTGGCCGGATTACGAACCGGACACCCTTGCGAACCGCATCCGGAACAAAGGGCGGTTTCCGCCGGATGAGACGTTGAGGATCGTAGACAGGATACTGGCGACGATCCGGGACCTTCATGAAGCCGGGCTTGCCCACTGCGACATCAAGCCGGAAAACATCCTCTTCCTCGACGACGCGCCGAAGCTGACCGACTACAGCCTGCTCTCCGATGCCGTCGGCCGTCCGGCGTCCGCCCCGTCCGGGACAGCCGGCTTTATCCCGCCTGAAATGCTCGGCAATCCCGGCTGTTACGATCCGAAAGCCTGCGACCTGTACGCAGTCGGGAAGATCCTTTTCAGCATGTGGTCCGGAACGGACGTGGCGCTGTTTCCATCCGTTCCGCGCGACATTCCGATCCAGGAAATCGGGACCATGCTTCCGGTTTACATGAAAGCGTGCAGCGTATCCCCGAACGAACGGTTCCGGAACGCGGAGGAATTCATTTCCGCCATAGCCGGAGCCCGTTCCCGCCTGCACAGCCGTTTCCCCGTCCGGGGATGGAATCTGCCCGGCGGGTTCGCGTGGGGCGTTCTGTTTGCCCTGCTTGCCGCAGTCTGTACGCTCCTTGCCGCGATCACGGTCTTTTTCTTCTTTTTCCGGGCTGCTGGAAGGCCGGACGCCGACCCGCTCCTCGTCACCTCCGCCTTCGACGTTGTAAACGCGAACGACGATGTGAACAGCCTGCGGGAGGCGCTCAACTACGCCCGTTTCCGCGGCGAACAGACGATCACCTTCCGCATACCCGGCAGCGATACCGTGTACCTGAACGAACCTTCGCTGATCACGAGCAGCATGCAGTTCGCTTCGACCAACGGGGCGACCGGACACCCCATGAACATCGTGCTGAAACGTCTCCGCATTTCCGGCAGGAGCATCACCACGCCGGAAGGAGTCGAAGGCGGTGGCGCTGCGCTGCATGCCAACGGAGGCAATTTCGTGGTTGAGGGCGGGTTGTATCGCGAAAACAGCGATGGCGGATTCGGCGGCATGGGCGGCGCGATCCGCCTGGTCAACGGTTCCCTGACCATAGACAGCGCGACGTTTACGCAGAACTACGCCTACAGCAACGGCGGCGCGGTCAGCGTCGAAAATGCTCCGGTCACGATCCGCAAGTCCTATTTCGACGGCAACGGCAGCGTTGGGTTCGGCGGCGCGGTCAACATGCGGCACTGCAAGGCGCTGGTTTCCGATACGACATTCGTGAACAACCGGACGCTCGCGAACATCATCTACCACTGGATGGGCGGCGCGATCCGGTTGGAAGAAAGCGAATTCGTATACGAGGTGACGGCGGGAAAGACGATCACCGACGCCGGCAACCGTTCCGGGATGGGCGGCTTCATCGCGCTCAGAGCGGACGATGGAACGACCTCCGCCGAATTCCGGATCGACGGCGTCCTGAACATCGGCGATGGCAGCGGCGGCGACTCATTCTGCTCCTGGTCCGAACCCGGGCCTGGGACCGGTCCCGGAATCCATGAAAAAAACATTTTGATCCGCAAGACGGGCGGCGGGACCATGACGGTCAACGCTTCTGTGTCCGATTACGATGGACGATGGATTCTGGAAGGCGGCGTCCTGGCGTTCGTTTATCCCGCGGGCGGCGATTTCGACGGGGAGTTCATGGTCTCCGGCGGGCAGCTGAGGCTTGAAAGTCCGTACAAGTTCAATTCTCTGGTCCTCCGGCTTGGCCCCCGGACGGATGGCCCGGCGCGCATCAATGGCCTTTCCCGTTTCGCAGGCGGGACGCTTGCCGTTGACGCGACGGATGCCGAGGACGGCACGTATCCGCTTGCGGAAGGTGCGGAAGGCTTCAAAGGACCGGTCGAACTTCGGGATGCGTCCGGCAGGTGTTCCGGGACGCTTGCCGTCGGCGGAAGCGCGAATGCGGACGGTTTCCGCTATGCGCTGGACCTGACCGGCGGAACGCTGCGCCTGACCGTACGGAAAACGACATCCGTCCGCTAAAGGTCCGGGTGGAAGTCCTCCTGTTTGTCTGCATTATCATGCCGTAAGCGCAGGCATATTCTGTCTTTTCCTCTTTTTTTGAAATTTTCCGCTCAAAATCGCGGATCGAATGAAAAAAGGTGTTAGATTTGATCCCGAAATACTCTATATACAACGATACATTGAACCCGAACCACTTTTCCCGCCCTGTATGCGGAAGAAAGTACGACAGCCCGTGAACAACAAACCTGATCAGAAACGGAAGACGCCTGCGGAGATGAAGGGACGCAAACTCAGTTGGGGAGACTTGAAAGGGGTTGGCGGCATTTTCATCTGGTTCCTTATCGTCATCCTGATCTTCTGCTTGATCTATTTCCTTTTTTGACGCGGCTCCGGTCGAGCAGGCTCGAACCTGTTTAGGAAACAATAAAAAAACGCCGGACGTTCGAATCCGGCGTTGATGGTATCGGCAAAAGGGGAACCGCGCTCACCAGGTGTCCTGATGGACGATGGAGGGATCCCATTTGTCCTTCACCGCCGCGGGAACGGCTGGGTAGCCGAACGGGATCAGGCAGAACGGCTCGATGCCGTCCGGGAGACGCAGGGCGTCCTTGAGGATGCGGATGCGTTCGGAGATGGGATGCACGCCGGTCCAGACCGCGCCGAGTCCGAGCGCATGGACCGCGAGCAGGAAGTTTTCGGTCGCGGCGGCGGCATCCTGAATCCAGTATTCGCGCGCTTCGCCGGGGAGCGTCTTCTCCATCACGCCGCAGATCACGACGGCGACGGGCGCGGTGGCGGTCATCTTCGCGTTCGGCAGGCTGTCCCCGAGCTTTTCGAGCATGGCGCGGTCGCGGATCACGGTGAACGACCACGGCTGGGAGTTCTTCGCGGAGGGAGCCGCCATCGCGGCCTTCAGGAGGGTTTCGACCGTTTCGTCGGAAACGGGCCTGTCCTGGAACGCGCGGATGCTCGTGCGCGTCATGATGAGCTGGATAAGATCGTTGTTCATGGTCTCGTCTCCTTGGTTTCAGCGGCAGATCTTCAGGATCATGTCGTCGGCTTTGATCGCGGGGTGGTGGTAGCGTTTGCGCTTCACCGTGACCTTGCGGAACTGGATGGCCTCCATCGGGCACCACTGGAGACAGCCGAGGCAGTGCTCGCAGTGTCCGTGCCAGGTGGGGATGCCGTTCATCATGATGATGTTGGAGGCAGGGCAGATCCTCTCGCAGAGGCCGCAGGCATCGCACTTGTCCGTGACCCAGAAATAGCGGTCGTAGGTGGAGAGGAACGCGACCGCCTTCTGCGCCACGGCGTCGCCGAAGACGTCGAACGGGAACACGTGCAGGAGCTCCTCGGTCTTGCGTTTCTTCACTGCGCGCACCGCATACACGATATCGCGGGACGCCTTCGCGAAGAGCTTCTCCATGCGGTTCGCGGTCGGCGGGATGGAGCGCGGGATGTAGTTGGACGGCATGGTCAGGCTGAACGAGATTGCGAGCTTCACGTCGCGCTCCTTCAGCAGCGCCTCCAGGATATACGCCGCGGACCCCTTCATGCCGCCGCAGGTGCACAGGGAGTAGACGTATTTGCCGCTCCCCTTCACGATCCGGGAGATGAATTTCTGGACGATCCCCGGCAGGCCGAAGCAGTACACGGGGAAGAAGATGCCGACGGTGTCCGCATCGGAGAGATCGACCTCTCCGGCGCGGTCGAGGTCGGCGATGGAGACGAGCTCCGTGTCGCCGAGCTTCGCCGCGAATTCGCGCGCGGCCGCCAGCGTGTTGCCGGTCGATGAAAAGTAGTAGATTCTGTTCATGGACGCCTCGCTTTCATCTCGTGGGATCGTGAATGATGAGGGGAGTGATATTTCTTATTCCGGGCTCAGGCCTTCGGGACGGACTTGAACTCGATCTTCTCCTTGCCGGTCTTGTACGCCTCGATGTTGATGTCGGCGGCTTTCGCCTTCTTCGCGAACATCTCGCGGACGGCTTCGATCATGGCGGTGTCGAGGTTCGCCTTGTCCGCGTCGTCCAGGAAGTTGTCCGCCATGACGGCGGCGATTGCGCCGAGCATGACCGTGTTGGCGGCGCGAAGGTCGCCGAGGTGGTTCGCCAGGTCGGACGCGGGCAGGCCGTACACGTAGTGGTCCTTCGCCGCGCCTTCGGGCAGCTTGACGGTCGAGGAGTCGTAGACGAGGACGCCGCCTGCCTTCAGGATGGGCAGGAACTTCTCGACGGACGGCTGGTTCATGCAGACGAGCATGTCGCAGTTCTCCGCGGCCTCGGGCGAGCCGATGTGCGACTTGGAGAAGACGACGGAGCAGTTGGCGGTGCCGCCGCGCATTTCCGGGCCGTAGGACGGGAGCCAGGAGACGTTGAAATTGCGCTGCTTGCCGAGGATGGCGAGGATGTAGCCGAGCGAGAGCACGCCCTGTCCGCCGAATCCGCTGATCTTCACGCGGCATTCCCTGTCGAACACGGGCGAGCTGACCTTGTAGTCGCCGAGCTCGCTCTGAATCTCTTCGGGATAGAGCAGGCCCTTGATCTTGCCGGCGTCGTAGCTCATTTCCGGGCGGACGATCGGTTCGCGTTCCGCGGCGCGGTCCAGGTAGACGCCCAGCGGGAAGAACTTCGTCATCTTCGTCTCGATGAACTCGCTCATGTCATGGGCGTTCATCTTCAGGTTGACCGGGCAGCCGGAGAGGAATTCGACGAGGGAAAAGCCTTTCTTGTCCATGCTGTTCTGCAGCGCCTTGCGGACGGCGCGGCGCGCGGCCATGATGTTCTTAAAGCTGGTCAGGGCGCAGCGTTCCACGTACACGGGCGCATCAAACTGCGAGATCATTTCGCAGACGCGGATCGGGTAGCCGGTCTCCAGGACGTCGCGTCCGAGCGGGCTGGTCTGCGTCTTCTGTCCGGGCAGCGTGGTCGGGGCCATCTGGCCGCCGGTCATGCCGTAGATCGCGTTGTTCACGAAGAACACGGTCATGTTCTCGCCGCGGTTCGCCGCCTGCAGGATGTGGTTGAAGCCGATGGACGCCAGGTCGCCGTCGCCCTGGTAGGAGATGATCACGTCGTCCGGGTTGGAACGGGTGAGGCCGGTCGCCACGGCGGGCGCGCGGCCATGGGCGCACTGGATGGAACGGCATTTGAAGTAGTAGTAGGCGAAGACGGCGCAGCCGACGGGCGCCGCCAGGACCACGCGGTGCGTGATGCCGAGGTCGGCGATGGCTTCCGCGATGAGCTTGTGAAGGACGCCGTGGCCGCAGCCGGGGCAGTAGTGCATATTTTTCTTGATGGCGCCGGGGCGGCGTTCGAAGACGTCGAAGAATCCCGCGGGACGGCCCAGTTTGATTTTCTCGCTCATATCACTTTCCTCCTTTGACCGCGTCGAGCGTGCGGTTCACGATTTCTTCCACGGTCGGCACGTTGCCGCCCATGCGGTTGATGAGGGAGACGGGGCGCGCGCACTCGATGGCGAGGCGGACGTCGTCGATCATTTGGCCGTTGCTCATTTCGACGGAGAAGAACTGCTTGACGCCGTTTTTGACCGCCTTGCGGAGCGCGTTTTCCGGGAAGGGGAAGAGGGTTTTCGGACGGACGAGGCCGATCTTCACGCCCTGCTTGCGGAGCTCGTCCACGGCGGAACGCGCCATGCGCGAGGCGATGCCGTAGGCGACGTACGCGTATTCCGCGTCGTCCATCATGAACTCCTCGACGAGCTGTTCCTTCGCGCGGATCTCGTCGTACTTGCGGTTGAGGCGGCGGTTGGTCTCTTCGAGGTCGACCGGGTCCATGTAGATGGAGCTGATCCAGTTGTCGGCGCTGACGTCGCGGTCGAGCGACCAGGCGGGCGGCATGCGGCGCGGCTTCGGTTCCGGCAGCTCGAGCTTTTCCATCATCTGGCCGATCATGCCGTCGGTGAGGACGTAGACCGGGGTGCGGTACTTGTCGGCGAGTTCGAACGCGAGCATAGTCAGGTCGCACATCTCCTGCACGGAGCCGGGGGAGAGCACGATGCAGCGGTAGCCGCCGTGTCCGCCGCCCTTCACGACCTGGTTGTAGTCGGCCTGTTCGGGGGAGATGTTGCCGAGGCCGGGGCCGCCGCGCATCACGTCGACGATGACGCAGGGCAGTTCCGCCGTGGCGATGTAGGAGACGCCTTCCTGTTTGAGGCTGATGCCGAGGCCGCTGGACGCGGTCATCACGCGTTTGCCGGCGGCGGACGCGCCCATCACCATGTTGATGGAGGCGATTTCGCATTCCGCCTGGATGAAGACGCGGCCCATGGCGGGGAAAAGACGGGCAGAGGCGTGGGCGATCTCGCTGGCGGGCGTGATCGGGTATCCGAAGTAGCATTCGCATCCGGCAAGCAGGGCGCCGTACACGGCCGCCTCGTTGCCTTTCAGAAGCACGCGGTTGGTTCGGTTCATTTCAGGATTCTCCTTTCAGTCTTCCGTGATCTCGACGATCGTGATCGCGCCGGGTTCCGGGCAGCTGTAATAGCATGCGCCGCACCCGATGCAGCCTTCGCCGGCGTATACGGCGGCGGGGAATCCCATCATGTTGATGGCGTCGCCGAGCTTGAGGAGGGAACGCGGACAGGCTTCGACGCAGCGGGAACATCCCTTGCATTCGTCGAACGCGATGTCGCAGCGGAACGTTTTTTTCGGTTTCGTTTCCATAGTTGAGCAGTGTCCTTTCTCAAAAAAACATGGAATATATAATATACACGCGGACGCACGCATTGTCAACCTCGTTCCGCAGGAAAGACTAAAAACGGCATGTCCCTTTTTGGCGGATGGATTCACAAAAAACGGAAAAAAAGCCGCCGTTTTGACGGTTCCGGCTTGAATCTCCGCCGTTTCCGGGCTACATTAGTGTATGTTTTTTGGCGGAGAGTTTCTCGTTTCCCGTTTCGCCTGTGTTTTTCCATAAACTCCCAATATCCCCGGATCACTGGCCTTATGAACCCTGAAGTCATCGTATTCATCCTCTACCTGCTCTGCATGCTCGGAATCGGAGTTTTCTTCTTCATCAAGGACCGCAAAGGCGGCGAAAAGACGTTCTTCTTGGGCGACCGCAAGATGGGCGCATGGGTCGGCGCGTTTTCCGCGGGCGCGTCGGACATGAGCGCGTGGGTGCTGATGGG